>JAEYRZ010000055.1 GCA_023435265.1 Pseudomonadota bacterium | reverse complement strand
CGCCGGGCTGGTCTCCGCCGGGCGCGGCCAGCATGTGGTGGAGCCGGATCTGGTCGCGGCGCTGGATTCCGGCCATCTCTCTGGGGCCGTGATGGATGTCTTCGCCACCGAGCCGCTGCCCGGGGATCATCCGCTGTGGGGGCTGCCCAACTGCTTCATTACGCCGCACAACGCCGCCCGCAGTTTTGCCGAAGATGTCGTGCCGATCTTCTGCGACAACTATCGCCGCCTGAGCGAAGGCCTGCCCCTTCGCTATGCGGTCGATTTCGCGCGAGGATACTGAATGCCGGGCGAATCCGACGGCAAGCCCCGCTGCGGCTGGCCCGGCGACGACCCGCTGATGCGGCGCTACCACGATGAAGAGTGGGGCGTACCGGTTCACGACGACCGGCGCTGGTTCGAATTCATCGTGCTCAACGCCTTCCAGGCCGGCCTTTCCTGGCGCACCGTGCTGCACAAGCGCGACGCCTTGCGCAAGACCTTCTTCGGATTCGACCCCCAAAAGGTGGCCCACATGTCCCGGGCCCGAATCGAGTCAGCGGCCCGGGATCCGGCCGTCATCCGCAACCGCCTCAAAATCGGCGCCGCCGTCCGCAATGCCGGGCGGTTTATCGAACTCCAGGCAGGGCACGGCAGCTTCGACGCCTTCATCTGGTCCTTCGCCGGGGGCCGCGTCCTTCACAACCGCTGGCGGACCCTGGATGAAATCCCGGCCGCCACGCCCCTGTCCGATGCCGTCAGCCACGCGCTCAAACAGGCCGGCTTCGCCTTCGTGGGAACGACCATCTGCTACGCGACCCTGCAGGCCGCCGGAGTGGTCAACGACCACCTGATCCACTGCTTCCGCCATCGCGAACTGCGCGGCCGGGCGTGATCCCATTGCTGCGTCCGACAGCAAAATCGTTCAAGACCGAGGCGCGCGGCGGCTGTAGGGTAGACTGCACAATCGACGCAACCGCGGTCTGACTTGAATGCGCGCATTCCGCCGCCCGCACCGCCGGCGGCGGCCCAAGATCGCGTGCCGAAAGGAGGAATGAAATGTTCAGCACGGAATTCTGGGTGACTTCGCTGGTGGTGGTGCTGATGCCGGGAACCGGCGTGATTTATACGGTCTCCACCGGCCTTTTCTCCGGCTGGAAAGCCAGCCTGGCCGCGGCCTGCGGCTGCACGGCGGGCATCGTACCCCACCTGCTGGCCAGCGTCCTCGGACTCTCCGCCATTCTGCACACCAGCGCCCTGGCGTTCCAGGCGGTCAAATATGCCGGTGCGCTCTACCTGCTGTACCTGGCCTGGTCGATGTGGCGCACCACCGGGGTGCTCGATTTCGATCCGGCGGCCGGCAGCCGGCGGGAGGGCCATGGCCGGATCGCGCTGCGGGGCTTCCTGATCAATATCCTCAACCCGAAACTGTCGATTTTCTTTCTGGCGTTTCTGCCGCTTTTCATCTCACCCGCGACCGCCGCCGCGCCCATCCTGCAGATGGCCGTTCTGGGTGCGGCGTTCATGGGCCTGACGCTGGCGATCTTCATCCTCTACGGCGTTTCGGCAAACGCGCTGCGCCGCCGTGTGGCTTCATCGCCGGGCGTCATGCGCTGGCTTCAGCGCGCTTTCGCATCGATTTTCGTTGCGCTGGGCGCCAAGCTGGTGCTGACGGACCCGGCGGGGTGAACCGCACCGGGCGCACAAATTGCTCCAGCGCGGTGCCCTCCGTGAGGGAAAACCGCTCACGGATCGAGCTTGAATTATTGAGCGGTCAGCGGCGAAATCTGAATTTCGACGCGGCGGTTCTGGCTGCGGCCTTCCGGGGTATCGTTGGAGGCGATGGGTTGGGTTTTGCCGCGGCCGGCCACCAGCAGGCGGGCCGGCAGCACGCCCTGCCCAGCCAGGTATTCGGCCACGCTGCGCGCGCGTCGCTCGGACAGGTCCTGGTTGTACTGATCGCCGCCGACATTGTCGGTGTGGCCGATCACGTCGACTGTGGTTTTCTCATACTCCTTGAGCACCAGGGTCACCGAGTTGAGGGTATCGTAGAAACCGGAATTGATATCGGCCGATGCGGTCGGGAAGGTGATGTTGCCGGGCATGTTCAGTATGATCTGGTTGCCCTGACGTGTCACGCTGACGCCCGAATTCTGAAGGCGCTGGCGCAGCTTGGCCTCCTGCACATCCATGTAGTAGCCGATGCCGCCCCCCGCAAGGGCGCCCACGCCGGCGCCGATCAGGGCATTGCGCTGGCGGTGTTTGCTGCTGGTGGTCAGCGCACCGATGATCGCGCCGCCGGCGGCGCCCACACCCGTGCCGATGGCGACCTTGCTGACCTGCTTTTCCTGGGTATAGGGATTGACGGTGGTACAGGCGGTCATGGCGAAGAGTGTCATCATCGTTAACGCAATCCAACGAATTCTGCGGGAATACATTCAAAGCCTCCTTTGATGAAAGTGGGCCGCGGCCCGCTGCCTTGCGGCCGGGCCGCGGAAATCCGGTTTGCCTTTGCAGGGATTATACCAGGCGATGTGGCGCCGACCCGTGTTGATTTTTCGTTGTTTCTCATTCCGCGCGGCGATTCCCGCGCTCTTCCGGGTGTGCAATTTTGAGAACCCTGTTCACATTGGTGAACCGTCGGAATCCGGCTTCTTGCGGGAACCACCCGGCCCGTAGCGGCGCGCCAGATCCGCATAGCACAGACCGCTGCCGCCGAAAATATCCAGCGCGCTGCCCACCGTGAAATCGATGCGCCCGCCGCCCAGACGCTCGATCGCATCGAGATCCGCGTCACCGCGGATTCCTCCCGCATAGGTGATCGGCAGGCCTTGCCAGCTCCCGAGGAGTTCCAGCAGATCGCCTTCGATGCCCATGCAGAGTCCTTCCACGTCCACGGCATGAATCAGGTACTCAGCGCAGTACCGGGCCAGGGCGTCCAGAAGTGCAGGCCGGATGCGCTCCCGGGTGAAGGTCTGCCAGCGGTCGGTCACGATGTAGTAGCCGTCGTCCCTGCGCCGGCAGCTCAGATCCAGGACCAGCCGCTCGCGCCCGATGCGCCGGGTCAGCTCGGCGAGCCGCGTCTGGTCGACCGTGCCATGGTGAAAAACCCAGGAGGTGACGATCACCGCCTGCGCCCCGGCATCGAGCCATCGCCCTGCATTTTCGGCGCTGATGCCGCCGCCGATCTGCATCCCGCCGGGCCAGGCCGAAAGGGCCGCGCGCGCCGCCGCTTCATTGCCCGGACCGAGCTGAATGATGTGTCCGCCGGTCAGGCTGTCCCGGCGATAACGTGCGGCGAACCATTCGGCCGGCTGGTCGGCTTCGAAATTGGTGCGCGGCCCCTGCCCGGATTCATCCGAGAGCGTACCGCCGACGATTTGCTTGACGCGTCCGTTGTGCAGATCGATGCAGGGCCTGAAGCGCATGGCTGTTCCTTCTCGTGTTCTGAAGGCGCGGGCGCCGCCGTTCATGCCGGCCATCATGCCGCGAAACGCCCGGCAGGGCAAGCCCGAATGGCATTCAAGATGTATTTCCGCGCTTGATCTTCGGCCAGAACGGTCGATATCAAGTAAGATCCGGGTGTTCGAATGCAGATCACCGCGCACTCCGGGGGATGGGGAGGGAGCGTGACATGAACGATGACCGCAGCGCTTTCGATGTAGTCGAGGCCTTGCACCGCGCCATGGGTGATGCCGGCTTCCTGAAAAGGATGGCAATCGAATTTAAAACCACACTGCCGGGCTTCATTGCCGTCATTGCGGCCGCCGTTCGCGAGGATCGGCTGGCCGATGCAGGCCGGCAGGCGCATCAGCTCAAAGGTGCGGCCGCCAACCTGGGCGCCAAGGCGATGGCGGCCGCCTTCCTGGACCTGGAAAGCATCGGCCAAGCCGACCGCGGCGGCAGCGAGGCACCCGCCGCCCTGCGGCGTCTGGAAACGGCTGTCGAAGATTTCAACCGCGCGCTGGCCGCCGTCGACTGGAACGCGCTCGAGCGCTGAGACCGCCCTCGCGCATGAAGGCAGCGTACCCGCGTTTCGAAATCTTGTTTTTCTACCGCCCAGCGATTACAGTATCCTGTAGTGCGCTTTTCAGAGCGATAAAATCGAATTCGGCGGCCGCCCGGCTGCCGAAAGGAGAACGAGCCATGAAGCGTGCATTCGGAGCACTCCTGCTGCTGGCCTTGGTGCTGACCGGCTGCGGAACCACTTACAAAGCCCGGCCTCTGGCCTTCAAGACGCCGGAAACCTACCAGAACACCGTGGAAGCCTTCGACACCCAGGTGGGCGCCCAGGCTTTCGCCGACCCGCAGGCCGCCAAGGAGGCCTTCGGCTTCGACATCCGCGGCGCCGGCATGCTGCCGGTGCAGGTGGTTTTCGACAACCGGGGCAGCACACCGCTCACGATCAACCCGGCCCAGACCTTCCTCGAAGATAATGAGGGCAACCTGTGGCCCATTCTGACCGACCGCTTCGCCTATGAGCGCGCCACCAAGTACGCCCAGACCAAACAGATCTTCAAAGAAGGCGCCTACGGCGGCTTTCTCGGCGCAGCGGCCGGAAGCATTCTCGGCGCGGCCATCGGCATCGTGACCGGCGAAGATGTGGGCAGCGCCATCGGCAAAGGGGCCGCGGTGGGCGCGGCCGGCGGCGCCGTGATCGGCGGCACCCGGGGCGGGCTGGGCAACGATGCCCGTTCGGCCATCACGAAGGACCTGCGCGAAAAGTCGCTCGAAAACAAGGCCATTCAGCCGGGCGACCTGGCCCACGGCGTGATTTTCTTCCCGGGCGAAGCCAAATCGGCCCGGCAGATGCGTCTGCAGCTCAAGCAGAAGGACAGCGACATCGCCCAGACGGTGTATCTGAAATTCTGAGGATCAGCGGGTCCCGGTTTCCGCGAGCAGTCCGCTCAAGGTCCCCAGCAGCGACGGTGCCAGCGTTCGCCAGCGGGGATGCAGGGCCTTGTCCTCGTGCCACTGGAACTCGATCATCTCCAGCTTGGCGGGAATGGTGTGCTCGGACTGCACCCCGTAGGTCGAGGCAGGGTGATACTCCACAAAGATCATGCGCTGCGGGTCGATCTTGAAGTCGCGCGCCACGCAGGTGGCGATATGGCTGGCGCAGCTGCGAACCGAGACTTTCTTGAACTGGGGGCTGTCGTCCGGCAGGTCCGACACGACCACCACATGCGGCTTGAGAAGCGTCAAGTTGCCGTCCTGCGCACGCCCCAGATCGAAAATACGCAGCCGGCACTTCCCGGCGGCCAGGCGATACCGCCCGCCGAATCCCTCCCAGGCATAGACATCGTCATGGATCAGCGCGTTCATGTTTTCCCTCACCCCGTTCGATGATGGGATTGATCAAACTTGCCTGCATCTCGGCCAACGCCTGGCTATCTCTGCGATGCCAACCGAGTCGGCCCACCCGCGTCCCAGATCAGCACCACGATTACAGCGGCCGCGCGGCCGGGACCAGCGTATGGATATGGTTTTCGGCGCTTCGGTCCAGGCGTTCAGTCCATCGCGCATGCCAGCTGACTTCTTCGGCACCTCCGAAAAATTATCAGACCGCGCGGTGACATGTCAAAAGCAAAGCCATTTGGGCGGAAATTCTGAATGCGAATGTCAACTTGCCTCAGCGTACTGTACTTGCGCATTTCAGCTATCCGCAAAAGTTAATTCTCAACTTTCGGGAATGGATTGAGAAGACAAAAACATGGTCTATGATGCTGATTTAATAAGAAAATAACTTGAAGAGCCCTATCTTTTGATTTATGGTGGATTTGCGACAATCTACTATAAATTCAAAGAGAAAGGGCTCAAATGGACCATACCAGCATCGTCTCCCAATCGCAAGACCCTGTTCATGTTCAAGGCAAAATCGATGACTTCTTTGGCCGTTTTAAAATCGCAACCCTCATGCATCGATGTGGCGTGCGTAAACATCACGGCCATAGTGTTCGCTCTTTGACAAAAGCCAAGTTCACACTGCCCTTTGTCGGTAAGAATTTCTTCCGCGGCATCGTGCTAAACCACGAATTGCCTTTCGGCAAAGACGCCGCCTACGAGCTGCTCAAGGGCCAGAGCTACAATTGGCGACGGTTGCTGCTTGCCTTGGGCCTACGGTTGTTCGGTGTTTTCAACCGCCTTACCAGCGATGAGCGCGAATCGGTGCTCATTATCGATGACAGCCCGTATGACCGTTCCCGTTCCAAGTGGGTGGAACTACTCGCAAGAATCTTCGATCACAGCACCGGGCGCTTTTTGAAAGGCTTTCGGATGCTCACCATCTGCTGGTCGGATGGAACCAGTTGTCTTCCGATGGATTTTGCCCTTCTGTCTTCCTCCGACGCCCAAAAGCGCTTGTGCGACAGCCAAAAGGCCTTGGACAAACGCTGCTGTGCATACCAGCGCCGTAAAGAAGCCACCGAAAAGGCCACCGCGCATCTTGCGGCAATGGTAAAGCGCATCCTTTCAGCGGGTGTTTCTGCCAAGTACCTGCTGATGGACAGCTGGTTTACCATGCCGGCAACCGTGATTGCCTTGGCTCAGCAGATCAAGATCATCGGCATGGTGAAAAGGTCTGCCCGTATTCACTACACCTTCAACGGTCAGTCTTTGGATCTTTTGGCCATCTACCGCAGACTTTCAAAACGTCGCGGCCGCGCCAAGATCCTGGCCGGCGCCCAGATTATGCTCAACGATACAGTTGCCGCCAAGCTTGTGTTTGTACGCGACAAGCGAAAAAAGGACTGGTTGGCGCTGCTTTCAACCGACACCGAGTTGGCCGATGAGGATATCGTGCGCATCTACGGCAAACGCTGGGACATCGAGGTATTTTTCAAGATGGCCAAACAGCACTTGAAGTTGGCCAAGGAAATCCAGTGCCGGGACTTTGATGCCTTGATCGCTCATACCACCATCGTCTTTATGCGCTACATGTTCCTGGCATATCAGAGCCGCATGGAGACGGATCATCGTACCTTTGGTGACCTGTTTAACGCCTGCAGCGATGAGGTGGCGGATATCTCCTTTTTGGAGGCGCTTTGTCGCATTCTGACGCTGGCGGCCGATCGATTGAAGCAGTTTGGTACCTTCTGCGAAAAGACGGCGGCGGCCTTCTTCGATGCAATCATGAACACCGCGCTGCAGTGTGTTGGCTTGTCAAAGAACAAACTGGCGATCGCTTAATACGCGATCCCGAAAGTTGAGTTAATTTCCAAACCTGCCGTGCGGCAACGGAAAGGGTGGCTTTCTTCGGTGGTCTCATCAACAGTCCGGGCTTTCAATGCGTTCGGTGAATCGCAGCGGCCTGATGGAACTCAACGCGGCCACGTGATATATCCGGTTGAGACAACTCGGACGCGCTTGCCTGTCATCCGCCAAGGCGCCGCCGATCCAGGAAAAGAAAGGACACCCATGGGACTGAATCCGGAGCAGCACACGCAAATCGACCAGATCCTGCAAACACACGGCTATCTCGATTACCGCTGGATCGACCCCCGGCACATCGTCGTGGCCCAATGGGTGCGCATGAAGTGCATGTTCGGCTGCGGCGAATACGGCCGCAGCGGCGCCTGTCCGCCCAGTACGCCGTCCGTGGCCGAGTGCGAGCGCTTTTTCAGGGAGTATACAGACGCGCTCATTCTGCACTTCGAAGGCCGGATGGACAAACCCGAGGACCGGCATGCCTGGTCGGCCAAGATCAACGCCAAGCTGCTCAAGATGGAGCGCGCGGTGTTCCTGGCCGGCTTCGAGCGCGCCTTCCTGCTCTTCATGGATTCATGCTGTTTCTGCAGGGAATGCTCGGGCCGCCGTGAAACCTGCGCCCAGCCGCGCATGGCCCGTCCGGCGCCCGAAGCGATGGCCGTGGACGTCTATTCGACCGTGCGCCGGTATGGTTTCGAAATCAATGTCCGTACGGCATATGAACAGAAAATGGACCGCTATGCGTTCCTCATGGTGGGTTAGCGCAAGCGCGCCCGGACGTCCCTCCAACCATACGCCTCCATCCGATGATTCGACGAGCCCTTTTCAAGGGGAAAGTCGGCTGCCCGCCTTCGTTCGCCCGGCGGCCTGGAGGCGGAGGCCGCCGGGCGAAAAAGAAGTAAACCGTCACATCCGCGGCGATGGCGCCCCCGGGATCACTTGTTCTTCTCGGCATAGACCCTGGTACTGACCACCGCACCGAGCGCTTCCTTGACCTGCTCTTTTGAAATCGTTCCCTTGTCTTCCGACGCGACGGGAATGGGAAAATCGATCCACAGATCGAGCGGCACGCCGCTTTCCGAAAGGACTTCGACGCGGCCGAAGCCGGCGGCCCGGATCGCCGAAAGGTAGTCCTGACGGGTCATGGCGCCGGCGACACAGCTGGTGTAGGCCGCCACGGACTTCTGCAATGCTTCGGGAAGTTCCCGGGTCAGCACGATGTCCGAAATCATCATGCGGCCGCCCGGTTTGAGGGCCCGGAAGATTTCGCGGAACACCTTCGGCTTGTCGACCGACAAGTTGATCACGCAGTTCGAAATGGCCACATCGACCGATCCGTCTGCCACCGGAAGGTGCTCGATTTCGCCCAGCCGGAACTCCACATTGGCATAGTCGCCCTTGGCCGCATTTTTCCTTGCCAGGTGGATCATTTCCGGCGTCATGTCGACGCCGATCACCCGCCCCCGGGGGCCGACCTTGCGGGCGGCCAGGAAGCAGTCGATACCGCCGCCCGAACCCAGGTCGAGCACGGTTTCGCCGGGCTTCAGCGACGCAAGGGCCAGCGGGTTGCCGCACCCCAAACCCAAATCGGCCTCGTGGGGAACGGCCTGCAATTCTTCCGCGGAGTAGCCTACTTGCTGACTGATGGCCCCGGAACAGCCGCAGCCGCTCCCGGCCGGCCCGCAGCAGGACCCCTTACCCACGGCGATTTGGGCATACCGCCGCTGAACTTCTTCTCTGATGTCTTGGCTCATCTTTGCTTCTCCTTGTTCGCGCCGCCGCACGCGGCATGCGCGTACGGATTTATTCCCGGGAAATCTCGGTTATCATGGGTCCCAGGAATTTTTTGACCATGCCGCCCAGTTCGTCGGCCTTGATCAGGTTGATGCAGCAAATCGTCCCGTCTTTTTCCCAACTGACGAGCGCCAGTTTGTCGCCCGGCTTGATGCCCGCCCGCTCGCGGATCTCCTTGGGCAGGACCATCTGCCCACGTTCATCCACGGCGACGAGGGATTCCACCTTGCAGCAGGAGCCGATGCCGCCTATGGAGCACGGATTCGAGGTGCGGGTGTTTTTGGCCATAGCGTTCCTCCACACAAATTAATCTGATTTATCAGAATGTACTGATAAATCTAAATTGCGCCGGTCGATTGTCAAGAGATAGGAGTGGACGTAAAAAAATTCGCGGCAGGACAAGGCAGTGTTGAATTTGCCTGTCAATGACGGGTGAGCGCGCTGTAGAGGCGCAGAAGCTTGCCCGGCAATTCGGGCACGTCGCCGATGACATGGTGGTGGCGTCGGCCGTAAAGATCGTCCAGCCGGGGGTCGCTGCCGATGTTCACCGTGATGGCTTTGACATGGATACGGTTCGCGCGCGCCTCCTGCACGGCATGGCGCGTATCGGCCACCGCGTACTCGGCTTTGTAGTCCAGATCGTTCGGAAAGCCGTCGCTGATCAGCAGGAGCACCCTCACCCGCGCTTCGATGCGGGCCAGCCCGGCCGCCGCATGGCGAACGGCCGCGCCCATGCGCGTGCTGCGCCGCGGCGCAAGGGCGGCGATGCGTCCGGGCACGCTGCCGTCCAGCGGTTCGTCGAAGGCTTTGATCGTGAAATACTCGACGGCATGCCGCCCGCTCCCCGAAAAGCCGGCGATGGCGAACTGATCGCCCGCCACCCGCAGCGCTTCGCAGAAGATCACCAGCGCCTCCTGGGTGACCTGCATGACCGTGGCGCCGCCGCCGGCCACGGTGTTGGCCGTGGAGCGGGAGAGATCGACCAGCAGCAGAACCGCCACATCCCGCTCCTGCTTGATGCGCTTGATGTAAAGCCGGTCCGGCGGGGTGCGCCCCATGCGGCGGTACACGGCGAAATCGAGCAGGGCGCGGTAGTCGAACTCCTCGCCTTCGCACCACGGCCGCAGGCGCTTGAGCCGCTCGGGCCTGAGCAGTTCGAACGCCCGCCGCGTGTGGACCAGCAGGCCGCGTCGTTTCTCGAGGATCCGATCGTACAGCCCGCCGTCGGTTGCCGGGTGCGTCTTCATGAATACGGCGACATGGTTGAGCAGGTAGTCCTGCAGGCGATCGTCCCATTCGGGATAGCGCACGGCATGGTCCGCAGGGTCGACGGCGGTCGGTTCCAAACCCGAGGCCTGCAGCAGGGCGGCGAAATCCAGCCGGCGCACGTCGATGGCGGTGGGTCCGGAAGGCGCGCCGGGCTCGAGCAGCAGCGCCTGGATATCGCCGGCGCCGAGCGTGCCGCCCTGTTCGGCAAGACGCCGGCGCAGATCCGACCGGTAAAGCCGAAGTTCATGCCGGGCAAGCGCCGCCCGGATACGTTCCACGATCTGGTGCCGATCGGCCTGGGCGACAGTCACCAGATGCCACTGCAGGCGCCAGCCGAAGGGCATGGGCAACGGGGTGTAAGGCGCTGCAAGCGTCCCCGCAACGGCATCGTAAACCCGGCAGACCGCAGCGGCCATCGCCTCCACGCACGCCTCACCCGGGTCGGGCGGGCCGCCGGCGGCGGCCTGCAGGAGATCGCCGCCGGTCCGTGATTCCTGGAGGACCTGCTGCGTGTACAGATCCTGCAGGGGGTGCTGCTGGCCGGTCTGCGCCGGATCGGCCTCGCGGGCCAAAAGGGGGCGCAGCCGCGCGGCCAGTCCCGGATAGGTATGGGTCATCCAACGCATCAGCCGGCCCTGTTCCAGAATCGTGAAGAGATCGTCGGCCAGGGACGGGCAGGCGAAGCTGTGAATAAAGCGCTCGGCATCCCCGCATCCCACGTCCGGCGCCGGAATCGTGCCGCCGAAGCGCGCGGCGACTTCCGGGTAGCGGTCCGCGGCCCGTTCGAGATCGAAGCGGTAGGTGCCGATCTCCAGCAGGCCGGCTTCCAGACGCGCCAGGGTTTTGTAAAGCGCCTGATTTTCTGCGCGGCCGGGATAATGGTCGAGCTCATCGGCCAGGTACAGGACTTCGCCATCCGAACAGACCAGGGCGGGTAAAGGGCGCGGCGCGGCAGGCAGCTGCGCGCAGCCGCGGATGACGACGCTGCGGCCCAGGCGGGCTTGGACATAATGACGCAGGTTCGCTTCGACCTGCGCAAGCCCCACCGCCACCTGCAAACCGGCACATCGCTCCCGGCCGCCATTGGATTCGAGGCTTAAAAACAAGCGCCCGGCCGCAGCATTGCGCACGAAGCGCATGATGGCCTCCCCCACGAAGCGTTCGAGTTCGGGCTCGCCGAGCATCGCCAGCCCGTTGCGCAAACCGTCCAGGAACGGATCGATCAGCTGCAGGTCGGCTTCGGCCAACCGGGCGGCCTGGGCGATGTGCAGCCGGCGGCGCCGGGGCGCAAAGCCGCGCACGGCATCGGGCAGCAGGTAACTCAGACGCAGGCTCTGATTGTAGTTCATGGGCTGACGGAAAACAGCGCTCAGCAAATGGAGGTAGGCCGCGGCGGAGGCGCGGTCGCCGGCGGCCAGCAGATGGGTGAGCGCTTCCAGAGGGGCGTTGAGGGTATAGGTGCCCTTGCCGCGCATGACGGCAACGGTTTCCGTGAAGCGTTGCGGCAGGCCTTCTCCGGCGATCATCACCGGCGCCGCGTGGCGCGCCACGATCTGCGCCAGAGTCTCGCCGGTGCGCGCGGCGTCATGCACGCGTTCGCAATACCCATCCAGCGCGGCCGGCGCCCGGCTCCGGATCTGCAGCATGCCTTCGGCATAGGCACGGCCGAACCCGGTCTCCTGCGCCAGGGCCCAGATGACCTCCTCGACGATCCGCCCGATCCCCCCCGGCGTTTCGTCCGGCGGACCGGCCTTCGACAGCCGCTCGCAGACCATTTCAAAGGTCTCCGGGTCGGCCGTGCGCAGTTTTTCCAGAGGCGTCATGGAGCGAACAAATCCAGCACCAGGTCGTCGAGGGTTTCCTGCAACCGTTCGTCATCGGTCAACGGCCGGCATACGGCGGTGCGGCAGGCTTCCGCGGGCGCGATACCGTACTGGATCAGGCGGGAGGCATAGATCAACAGGCGCGTGCTGGCGCCCTCGGTCAGGCCCTGTTCGCGAATGTTGCGGATCTTGCCGGCCAGCGTCACCAGCCGTTCGGCGATATCCGCGGAAACGCCGGTTTCGCCGGTGATGATGCGCGTTTCCAGTTCGGGCGCCGGGTAGTCGAACTGCAGGCTGACGAAGCGCTGACGCGTGCTCTGCTTGAGATCCTTGAGCACCGACTGGTAGCCCGGATTATAGGAGATCACCAGCAGGAAATCGGGATGGGCCTTGAGCAATTCGCCGGTCTTGTCGATGCTCAGCAGCCGCCGGTCATCGGTCAGGGGGTGGATCACCACGGTGGTGTCCTTGCGCGCCTCCACAACTTCATCCAGGTAGCAGACGGCGCCCATGCGCACCGCTTCGGTGAGCGGCCCGTCCACCCAGAGGGTCTCTTCGTTCTTGAGCAAAAACCGCCCGACCAGGTCCGAGGCGAAAAGGTCTTCGTGGCAGGCCACCGTGATCAGCGGCCGCTGCAGGCGCCAGGCCATGTACTGCACGAAGCGGGTCTTGCCGCACCCGGTGGGGCCCTTGAGCATCACCGGCAGCCGCGCCCGGAACGCGGCTTCGAAGAGCGGGATCTCGCCGCCGCTGCTCAGATAAAAAGGTTCCTGTGCGATCCGGAACGCCTCGGACGACAATGCAGCCATACGCACTCTCCAGGTTGGTTAATCGGTTTAACAGGTTAGCAAGAACACCCGCCTCACCCGGGAACACGTCAACCCGCCAACCTCTCAACCCTCAAACCGATCGACCCGTGATACCATAAGCTTTGACAAGCCGGTCAGAACGTATATATTGGGCCAGCTTTTTCCGCGCATGTCGATCGCGGAACACTCTCGGAAGGCGTTTCTATAATCTCTATGCAATCCAAAAACAACCTCCATCCGGTCCATCGACTGATATATGGCGACAAGCAGATCACCCTGGTGGGTACGGCCCATGTGTCCCAGCAGAGCGTCGATCTCGTCGAACAGATCATCGACCAGGAAAAACCGGAAACCGTGAGCATCGAACTGTGCCCCAGCCGATATCAGAACCTTCGCCAGCAGGCCAACTGGCAGAATATGGATATCGTACGGGTGATCAAGGAGAAAAAGGTCTTCCTGCTGCTCTCCAACCTGATTCTGGCAGCCTTTCAGAAACGCATCGCGGCCAAGCTGGATATCCGCCCGGGGCAGGAGATGATCCAGGCCATCGCCTCGGCCGAAGCGGTCGGTGCGCAGGTTCACCTGGCCGACCGCGATGTGCGCGTCACCCTGTCGCGCACCTGGCGGCAGATGGGCTGGTGGTCGCGGCTGAAACTGGTCTTTCAGCTGATCCTTTCGTTCGGCGATGTGGAGCAGATCGAGGCCGAAGAGGTGGAACGCCTCAAGCAGCAGGACGTTCTGGAAACCATTCTGAACGAGGTGGGCCGGTCGATGCCGACGATCCGCAAAACGCTGATCGACGAACGCGACCAGTACCTGGCGGCCAAGATCCGCAGCGCACCGGGCACCCGGATTGTGGCCGTTGTCGGTGCCGGCCATATCCCCGGCATCGTTCGGCACTGGGAACAGCCCGTCGATATCGCCAGCCTGGAAGTCTTGCCCGCGAAGGGCCGCGGCGGCGGCCTGCTCAAGTGGGGGGTGCCCCTTTTGATCGTGGCCCTTCTGGGATACGGCTTCTATGTCGGCGGCGCCAAGGCCGGCACGGACATGCTGATTCTGTGGGCGACGGTCAACGGACTTCTGGCCGGTGTCGGCGCCTTGCTGGCCTTGGCCCATCCGCTGACCATCGCCTCATCCATCGTGGCGGCCCCGCTGGCCGCGCTGCACCCCTTGATCGCCGTGGGATGGGTTTCGGGTCTGGTGGAAGCGTTTTCGCGCAAGCCCAAGGTCAAGGATTTCGAGCAGCTGCAAACCGACATTCTTTCGCTGCGCGGCTTCTGGCGCAACAAGATCACCCGCATCCTGCTGGTGGTGGCCTTCACAAACCTCGGCAGCATGATGGGAACATTCGTGGCGCTGCCCATCATGATGAAGGTGCTTTCCTTTTAGGCCAGAGGGCGGGATAAGAGCCGATTTCCTCCCGGAAACCTGCTCCAAACCCGAGATCCCCCCTCTGCCTTTCAGTTCCCCGGCGCCGGTCATTGCAGTTGGGCGATTTTGACCACCGCACGCTGCACCAGCCTGCCGTCGTCCAGCGTGTGCGTCATTTTCACCACATGCAGCCGACCTTCGGCGAACCACTGGATGCATTCCGGATAGAGCTGCCACTCCAGTTCCAGGCCTTTGCGCCGGATCGTGTCGAGCGTGTCGTCCTCATGGATCGCAAAGCACCTCTGGCCGATGATGGGGCCGGAATCCTCTCCATAGTCGATGAAATGCACGCTGCAGCCGCCGACCTTGCAGCCGTAACGGAAGGTGTCGCCGTAGCCGTCCACCCCGGGAAAAGCCGGCAGCAGGGCCGGATGGATGTTCATGATCCGCGGCCGCGCCGGATCGGTGTTGAAGCGGTCGATGAAATAGGGCGTCAGGTTGCGCATGAACCCGGCCAGCACCAGCAGATCGATCGCATGGGGGGAGATCTGCGACAGCAGCTGCGCTTCCGCGGCGGCGCGGGTGATCAGAAATCCCTCGACCCGCCGTGAATCCGCGTGGGGGCCGAAGAGGTGCTGTTTGCGCCGCACGTCAGCCAGATCGAAATCGTCCGGGGCAATCGTCTGGGAAGGATTCTGGCGGTATTGGCGGATAATGCCGCCGTAATCCACCACGAACGACGGGATGTCGTGCCGGGCGGCCCTTTGGAGCCCTTTGGCCGTCGGATTGTCCGAACCGACGAACACCACCCGGGCATCGATGCGGCCCTGCCCGCAGGCATCGATGATGGCCTGCAGATTGGTCCCGCCTCCTGAAATCAGTGCACCGATACGGATTGTGCGGCGCATGCGTACCTCCTTGTTTGCTGATGGGATTCATGGCTATCAGACCTTGCCGGGGGTGTCAAAAACGACGCCGAAATTGCATAACCCGCCCACCGAGGAGGGGGCATTCACGACCGATCCGAATAAAGATTATCCTGCCCCTTCCGATATTATACATCTGGAGTGAAACGACATGGATGCGTACGTCGCGCGACAACCCATATTCGACCGCCGCAAGCGAACCTTCGGGTACGAGTTGCTGTTCCGGGACAGCACCGCGCAATATGCCCCGGGCATCGGCGGCGATGAGGCCACCGCCACGGTCCTTTCCAACAGCTTTTTCGTGATCGGCCTGCAGGAATTGGTGGGGGATCATCGTTCCTTTATCAATTTCACGCAGAACCTGCTGCTGAACAAAGTACCGTTGCTGCTGCCCCCAAAAAAAACGGTGGTCGAAATTCTGGAAGATACGGAGCCGACCCCCGAACTCCTCGCGGCCTGCCGGGAGATCTCCGACCACGGCTACCTGCTGGCCCTGGATGACTTCACGTACCGCGACGAACTGCAGCCGCTGATCGAAATGGCCGATATCATCAAATTCGATTTCCAGCTGACTTCCCAGGATGACATCCAGCGCTGCATCGATCGATTGCCGTGCCGCAACGGATTGAAACTGCTTGCCGAAAAAGTCGAAACCCCAGAAGAATTCAAGAGCGCCCGGAGCATGGGATTCGAATACTTCCAGGGCTACTTTTTCTGCAAGCCCGAACTGGTCAAGGGGCGTGAAATCCCGGCCTCTCAATTGACTTTGCTGCAAATCGTGGCCGAGGTCAACCAACCTGATTTTGATTTCGATCGACTGGAACAGATCATCGCACCGGACGTCAGCGTGGCCTATAAGCTTCTGCGCTACATCAACTCTGCCTTCTTCGCCACGGCCCAGCCTATTTCGTCCATCCGGCAGGCGCTGGTGCTGCTGGGTGAAGCGGAACTCCGGCGCTTCGTCTCTCTGGTCGCGCTCTCCAACCTGGCAGCCAGCAAACCCAACGAACTCATCCGCGCCGCCTGCATCCGGGGTAAATTCTGCGAACTGATGACGCCTGTGGCCCGCAGCCCTATCTCGCCGGGAGAGCTTTTCACGATGGGCATCTTCTCCCTGATCGACGCCATCGTGGATCAACCCATGGAGCAGGTCATGAAAACCCTGCCTCTCGCGGAAAGAATCAAATCGGCCCTGATCCACCGCAAGGGAGAACTCATCGGTTTCCTGCTGCTGGCCGAAACCTACGAAAAGGGTCAATGGGAGTATCTCGACAAAGTCGCGAAGGTGATCAAACTGCCTCGAGAAAGGTTGCCCGAACTTTACCGGCAGGCCTGCGCCTGGAGCGACGCCCTCATGAGCAAGCCGTAGGCGCGCCGCGGTTGACAACCCAGTGGGATCATATTATTTTGGGCCCACATTTTTCAGCAGAAAGGAACCGCCAAATGGCACAGGGGATCAAAGATATCGACGACAACAGCTTCGATGCCGAAATCCTGAAATCAGACAAGCCCTCCGTCGTCGATTTTTGGGCACCATGGTGCGGCCCGTGCAAAGCGATCGGCCCGGTTATCGAGGATCTGGCCAACACCTACGGCGAGCAGGTAAAATTCACCAAATGCAACGTCGACGATAACCCGGTCACTCCCGGCAAATACGGCATCAAAGCCATTCCGACCCTGATCTTCTTCAAGGAAGGCAAAGTGGTCGATCAGATTACCGGAATGGTCGCCAAATCCAAACTCGAAGACAGCATCAAAAATCTTCTCTAACTGCGACCCTCAGGGATCAGCGCATCGCCGCGCGGCGCACCCGCCGCATCCGCTGCCATGTGCTTTGACGGACGGAACGCACGCGACGGTGCCATGAAAAACATGCGACTCCTACTGGTTCTGACAGCCGCTCTGATTCTGCAAAGCTGCGCCTGGTTCGGCAACGACCTGTCCGAGAAAGCGGCTCAGGAGCTGGTTCAGGACGGCATCGAAGAATACGATCAAGGCGACTACAAGAATGCCATCAAGAACTTTCAGCAACTGAAAGATCTTTATCCGTTCAGCAAGTACGCCATTCTGGCGGAATTGAAAATCGCCGACGCGCATTATCACCTGAAGCAATATCCCGAAGCGGTCCAGGCCTATGAGGAGTTCGAGCAGCTGCATCCGCGCAACGAGGCCGTTCCATATGTCATTTACCAGATCGGGCGCAGCCACTACGAACAGATCGATACGATCGACCGCGACCAGGACACGGCCCAGAAAGCCCTGGACACCTTCAACCGGCTGATCCAGCAGTATCCAGGCGACAGTTATGCCCGCGAGGCGCGCGTGCATGTCCTCAAATGCTATCAGAGCCTGAGCGGGCATGAACTTTACGTGGCGCTGTTCTATTACAAGAATAAAAAATACAAAGCCGCCCTGCAGCGATTCCTCAATGTGATCCATGACTATCCGGATGCCGGCTATCACCACCAGGCTCTGGATTACATCGTTCAGTGCGAAGCCTTCCTGGCATCGGAGACCGAAACCCCCCAGGATTACGAAACCACGCCGATCGATCCTTTCAGCATCTATAATTGACCCTTGATAAACACCGGTCCCGGTGCGGCGACATTCGCCTGAGCGGGAGACACCGCCCTCGCCATCGTTCAAAAAAGATGATTTCGTAAAAAGTCTCCGAACCGACGACGCCGTAAAAAGTTCAAGATCAAGGCGCCGCGAATCCCGAACCCCAGGCGTACTTACAGTACGCCGCAGGAAAGATGAAGCGCAACGCAGACATCGGACTTTTTACGGCGCCGTCCAAAAAGGACTTTACATGACTGCCTGAAAGGGGTAAGAAAACGGTTTCTTTTGAGCCCCCTGCCGGGACACCGGCCCGAGATGTCGATTGGAGTGATCAATGAGCAGAGCATGTGAAATTTGCGGAAAGAAATCCATGGTGGGCCATAACGTGAGCCACGCCCACAACGTCAGCAAGCGCCGATTCAATCCCAACCTGCAGAGCGTGCGCGCCATCGTGAACGGTCGGACCCGCAAGATCATGGCCTGCACCACCTGCATCAAGGCGGGCCGGGTGGTCAAAGCGCCCTGAGCACCGATCGAGACACCCGCCGCAACTGAACCGGCGGGTCAACTGATGCGGTGAACCTCCAGCACATGCCTGACCTTTTTTAATCCGCTCAGAACCTGATTGAGCTGCTCCGTGTCTCCGACGGCGATCGTGAAACGGCTCTCGACCATTTTGTTTTCGTCGCTTTCGGTGTTGGCGCTGAGGATATTTGCGCCGTACTTGCTGATACAGGCGGCCACATCGGCCAGAAGTCCCATGCGGTCGATGGAACGGATCATGATGTTCACCGGAAAGCTGTCGGCCTTGGTGGCGTCCCATTGCACTTCAATGAGCCGTTCGGGGTTGGTTCGCAGCACATTCACGCATCCCGTACGGTGTACGGTAACCCCGAAGCCGCGGGTGATGTAGCCGATGATCGGGTCGCCCGGAACCGGTTGGCAGCACTTGCCGAAGCGCACCAGGATATCGTCGACCCCCTTCACCACAACTCCGCTGCTCGGTTTCTTGTGCCGGCTGCGTTCGGCCGGCTTGACCGGCAGCCCCTGCTCTTCTTCGACTTCGGTTTTGGGCGCCAGTTTGCGGACCAATTGCAGCGGCGTGATCTTGCCGTAGCCCACCGAAACGATCAGATCCTCTGCTTCGCGGAACCCGAAGCTTTCGACAACCTTCTGCATTTCAGCGCTTTTGAGCAGTGCATTGAAGTTCATGCGGACTTTGCGGAAAGCCTTTTCGCACATCTCGCGGCCCAGCGAGAGGCTGCGTTCCTTGTCCTGAGTCTTGATCCACTGGCGGATGCGCGAACGCGCCTTGATCGATTTGACGAACGAGAGCCAATCCTTGCTCGGCGTATGCCCCTTCTGGGTGACGATTTCCACGCTCTCGCCGGTCTGCAGCTCGTAGCGCAAGGGGACCATGCGGCCGTTGACCTTGGCCCCCACGCACTGGTTGCCCACTTCGGAATGGATCAGGTAGGCGAAGTCCACCGGCGTGGCGCCCTTGGGCAGCGACTTGATATCGCCCTGCGGCGTGAACACGTACACCTCGTCCGGAAACAGATCGATGCGCACGCTCTCCATGAATTCATTGGGATCGTTGATGCTGGCCTGGTTCTCGATCAACGTCTGAACCCACGAAAAGGCCTGCGCCGTCTTGGGATCGGTGGTGCGCCCCTCCTTGTAGCTCCAGTGCGCGGCAATGCCCGATTTGGCCACCCTGTCCATGTCCCGCGTGCGGATCTGGATTTCGATGCGCTCGCCATGGGGGCCGATCACGGTCGTGTGCAGCGACTGGTACATGTTGGGCTTGGGCATTCCGATGTAGTCTTTGAATTTCTGGGCGATCGGCTTCCAGAGCGAATGAACGAGGCCCAGGGCTTCATAGCATTGCGGAATGGTTTCCAGGATGATGCGGAAGGCGATGATGTCGTAGACCTCATCGAAGGTGAGATTCTGGCTCAGCATCTTCTGATGGATGCTGTAAAAATTCTTGTAGCGCCCCTGCACCTCGCAGGGCATGTTGTTCTCATCCATCTTGCGCTTGAGGTAGGCCTTGACCGTTTCGATGTAGCTCTCGCGGTCCTTGCGGTCCTTGGCCACCAGCTGCTCGATCTCGGTGTATGCCTCCGGATTCATGTACTTGAAGGCGATATTCTCGAGCTCGTTCTTGATCCAGTAGATTCCAAGCCGTGCGGCGATCGGGGCATATATGTCCAGAGTTTCACGGGCGATCTTGCGCTGCTTGGCTTCATTCTTGTGAAACTGAAGGGTGCGCATGTTGTGCAGGCGGTCGGCCAGCTTGATCAGCACCACCCGGATATCGTCGGCCATGGCCAGCAGCATCTTGCGGATGCTCTCGGCTTCGCGCACCTGGGCGTTGGAGAAGGTCAGATTGCTGAGCTTGGTGACGCCCGAAACGATGTGCAGCACTTCGGGACCGAAGAACTGGCTCAGCTCTTCGGGGGTGGCATGCGTGTCCTCGATCACGTCGTGCAGCAGGCCGGCCGCCACACTGACCACATCCAGGCGCATATCGGCCAGGATGCCGGCCACCTCCAGCGGGTGCGAAAGATAGGGTTCTCCCGAAAGCCGCGTCTGGCCGTCATGAACCTTGGCCGAGAAGATGTAGGCGCGGTTGATCAGCTCCAGATCGACATCCGGATGGTATTCCGTAACCTTGTCAATGATATCGCTGATTCGGATCATCGTTCGCGGTCGGCCCGTCGAGTTCCTTCCGTACACTGGTATGAATAATATAACCGCCCGACATTATTTACAACCGTTCCAGAATCCGCGCTGATCCTAATAGGCTTTGGCGAATACCACCCGCTGTCCGCTTTGCTCGCCGCAGCAGATGCAGGCGCCTGTTTCGGCCGCCGCATCGAAGGGAATGCAGCGGACCGTCACGGTTAGATCCTCCTTGATCCTGTTCTCGCATTCGGCCCGGCCGCACCAGTGGGCCATGGCGAAGCCGCCGTGGATCTCGGGTTTTTCCGCGTTGCGCGGTGTAAAGAAGGCGTAGAATTCGTCCTTGGCGTCGATCCGGCGGGTATGCGCCTCGCGGAAATCGCGGGCGCGGGTATAGATCGTTTTTTGGATATCGTCCAGCAGGGCGGCCGCCTGTCCGATGAAGGCCTCGCGCGGCATCGACTCCCGGTCACGATGGGCGCGGTCGCGGCGCGCCACGAAAACGGCGTCCTTGGCCATATCGCGGGGGCCGATCTCCACGCGCAGGGGCACGCCCTTTTTGATCCAGTCCCAGCCCCGGGCGCCGCCCAGTTCGCGGGTATCGATCTCCACCCGCAGCGGCCGGCCGTGGTATTGGACCGCGCGCAGAGCGGCGGCCAGTCGTTCCGTGTAGTCCAGCACTTTGCTGCGTTCGGCATCCTGATGCAGGATCGGAATCAGCGCGATATGCGCGGGCGCCACCTTGGGCGGCACGATCAAACCGTCGTCGTCGGCGTGAATCATGATCAGGCCGCCGATCAGCCGCGTGGAAGAGCCCCAGGAGGTCGTCCAGGCCAGAGATTCGGTTTCTTCGGCGGTCTGAAAGCGGATGTTGGAGGCCCGGGCGAAATTCTGCCCCAGGAAATGCGATGTGCCGGCCTGCAGCGCCTTGCGGTCCTGCATCATGGCTTCGATGCACTGGGTGTCGACGGCGCCGGGGAAACGTTCCGCAGCGGTCTTGCTGCCCTTGATCACCGGCATGGCCAGGTATTCTTCGGCGATGCGCGCGTAAACCTCCAGCATCATGCGCGTGCGCTCCTGCGCCTCTTCGGCTGTGGCGTGGGCGGTATGCCCCTCCTGCCATAAGAATTCACTGGTGCGCAGGAAAATGCGCGTCCGCATCTCCCAGCGCACCACGTTGGCCCACTGATTGATCAGAATGGGCAAATCGCGATAGCTGCTCACCCATTTGGAAAAGGACTCGCCGATGATCGTCTCCGAGGTGGGGCGCACGACCAGGGGTTCGGCCAGCGGACCGCCCGGCACAAGCCCGCCGCCGGGACCTTTTTCGAGCCGGTGGTGGGTCACAACGGCGCACTCCTTGGCGAACCCTTCGACGTGCTCGGCCTCTTTCTCCATGAAGCTGAGCGGGATGAACAGCGGAAAATAGGCGTTCTTGACCCCCGTGGCCTTGAACATGTCATCCATTTCACGCTGGATATTCTCCCACAGGCTGTAGCCCCAGGGCTTGATCACCATGCAGCCACGCACAGGGGAACGCTCGGCCATATCGGCCGCCTTGACCACCTGCTGATACCACTCCGGGTAATCTTCTTCACGGGTGGGCGTGATGGCGGTTTGGATCGGTTTGCTCATAATTTACTCCTGCTACTCGCATTGTAAGACGTTCGGAAGCGTTGAAAGCTCAATCTCTCAAGCGTAAAGGGTGTGATGGACTCTGAAATAATTCAGGTACTTCAAAAATTGAACACCCCGAAGCCGATGGACTTGTGAAAAAGGCCCAATGACCACAGAGTATACAGAGAGCACAGAGATAATGGATTAAAATGCCGATCATTCCTCTGTGATCTCTGTGGTCTAAAAATACTTTACGATTCTGTCAAAGCTGAAGGATGAAAGAAATGATCGGATCGATTAATGATCGACAGGCAGCATGCCTCACTTTCATCTTTCAGCTCGCATGCCCGCAAGCAACCGGGACTTCACGACTTCATCACCCTTCATCTTTCTGAGGGTGTGCGGATTCCCATTTTTCGACCTCCTCCAGCAGTTCCTCGGCCAGGCGGTCCTGTGGAACTTTGCGCACCAGCCTGCCTTTCTTGAACAGGATGCCGTGGCCTTTGCCGCCGGCCACGCCGATGTCGGCCTCGCGGGCCTCTCCGGGGCCGTTGACCACGCACCCCATGATGGCCAGTTTGATCGGCGCCGTATGGGTCAGCAGGGCCTTTTCGACCTGTTCCACGACAGTGAAGAGATCGATGCCGCAGCGTCCGCACGTGGGACAGGCGATGATTTCGGGCCCGCGCCGTCGGATGCCCAGCGCCTTGAGGATTTCGAAGCCCACGCGCACTTCTTCGACCGGATCGCGCGTCAGCGAGACGCGGAGCGTGTCGCCGATGCCTTCGGCCAGCAGCATGCCGATGCCCAGCGCCGATTTGACCACGCCCGTAAACAGCGATCCGGCTTCGGTCACCCCCACGTGCAGCGGATAATCGACGCGCGCGGCGAGCAGGCGGTAGGCTTCCACCGTGCGACCGACATCCGAGGCCTTGAGAGAGATTTTAATATCCTGGAACTCCCGGGCCTCGAGAAGGGCGACATGCCGCAGCGCGCTTTCGACCATGGCCGCGGCCGTGGCGCCGCCATGCTTCTTGAGCAAATCCTTTTCCAGGGAACCGGCATTGACCCCGATGCGAATGGGCAGACCCAGGTCGCGGGCGCATGCCACCACTGCCTGAACTTTGCGTGCACCGCCGATATTGCCCGGATTGATGCGCAGCCCGGCGGCGCCGTTGCGTGCCGCCGCGATCGCCAGGTTGTGGTCGAAATGGATGTCGGCGACCAGCGGAACGGCGATCTGCGGCACGATGCGGGCGACGGCCGCGGCCGCCGCCTCGTCGGGCACGGCAACGCGGACGATTTCGCAGCCGGCGGCCGTCAACCGCCGGATCTGGGCGACGGTGGCCGCAGCATCCTGGGTGGGCGTATTGGTCATGGACTGCACCGCGATCGGTGCACCCCCCCCCACAGGGACGGCTCCAACGCGGATCTGCCGCGTATTATGGCGCTCGCGAACCAGGCTCATAGACACGGTTTAGGTTCCCTCGGGTCGGCTGGACGGGCGCTCCGCCGAGCACCGACCGACCCGTTCGACTCAGCTCCTCAGGCCGCAAAAGGGGTTGTACCGCTTTTCCTGGCCGATCGTGGTTTTCTGCATGTGTCCGGCATAGACGACGGTTTCATCCGGCAGGATGAAGAGTTTGGTGCGGATGGCATCGATCAGGGTGTCGAAATCGCCGCCCGGAAAGTCGGTCCGGCCGATCGAGCCCGCAAACAGGGTGTCCCCCACGAAGACAACCCCGGGCGTATAGAGCGAGATGCCGCCGGGGGTGTGCCCGGGCGTATGCAGCACCTGCAGCGTGATCGTTCCGAAGGTGACGCTGTCCCCGTCTTCGAGCAGGCGGTCGGGTTCGGGCGAGTTTTCGGCCTGCAGGCCCCATGCGGCCGCACTGGCGGCAAGATGGATCAGCATGGGGGCGTCCTGGCGGTGGATCATCAGGGGCGCGCCGGTGGCCGATTTCAAGGCGTTGTTGCCGCCCACGTGATCGAAATGGCCATGGGTATTCAGGATCGCCGCCACCTTGAGACCTTCTTTGGCCAGCGCCATCAAAATGCGATCGCCGTCTCCTCCCGGATCGATTACGGCGGCCTGGCGGGTCTGTTCGCATCCCAGGATATAGCAGTTGGCCTGCAGCGGACCGACGGGCATTGGCCGTATGAGCATCGGATGTCTTCCTTTCTTTCGATATGGATGCAACCGGGCCGCGCGTGCCTGAGCGCCGGCCCCGCGGTTGCCGCCGGTCACGCTTCTGCGCCGGGCGGCGGGGGCGGTTCCGCGACTTTCAGCTCGCCGCGGTCCAGAGCGCCGCGGATGCTGTCCAGAATGCCGTTCGTAAAGGCACCCGATTCCGCCGAACCATATTTCTTGGCAATGTCGATCGCCTCGTTGATCGCCACCTTGGTCGGAATATCGGAGTGATAGATCAGCTCCAGAACAGCGAGCCGCAATACGTTGCGGTCCACGCAGGCCATGCGGCGCACCTTCCAGTTGGCGGAATAGCGCTCGATGATCCCGTCCAGTTCGGCGCGATGCGCGAACAGGCCGACCATCAGGCGCTCGAAAAAAGGCAGCGCGCGTTCGGGCGGCGCAAAGGAGCGGCAGTACTCCTTCAATTTCGATTCGGAGAAATCTCCGCTTACATCCATGAAAAAGGCGGCCTGCATGGCCATTTCGCGAGCTTGTCGGCGGGTTCCCATAGCTTAGATTTTATCCACCGCTCCCATCAGGTTGGCCATCTCCACGGCGGCCAGGGCGGCGTCCCAGCCCTTGTTGCCCGCCTTGGTGCCGGCCCGCTCGATAGCCTGCTCCAACGTGTCGGCGGTGACCACACCGAAAATCACCGGCACGCCGCTTTCCATGCCCGCGGCGGCAATGCCCTTCGAGACTTCGGCGCTGACATATTCGAAATGCGGCGTGGCCCCGCGGATGACGGCCCCCAGGCAGATCACCGCGGCGTGTCGCTTTTTCTGCGCCAGCTTGAGCGCGACCAGAGGAATCTCGAAAGCGCCCGGCACCTTGACGATATCGATGTCCTCGTCGCGCGTACCACTGCGCGTCAGCGCATCCAGCGCGCCGCCCACCAGTTTGTCGGTAATGAAATCGTTGAATCGGCTCACCACGATGGCGAATCGCTTCCCTTCGGCGATCAGATTGGCTTCCACCAAATTAGGCATTCCAACCTCCCCCTACAATCAAAAACATTTCGATGACTGCCCCGGCGGACAGCATCCCGGAGGTGCTCCGGGTCCGCCCGGCGGTGCGTATCGTCCAGCCGAATTGCATTACTGCTCTGCCAGTTGCAGCATATGACCCATTTTCAGTTTCTTGCATTCCAGATAGCAGCGGTTGTATTCGTTCGGCGGCACCTCGATGGGAATCTGCTCGACAATGCTGAGACCGTATCCTTCCAGGCCCACCATTTTCTTGGGATTGTTGGTCAGCAGGCGCATCTTGCGCACGCCGATGTTGCGCAGGATCTGGGCCCCGAGACCGTAGTCGCGCAGATCGTCCTTAAAGCCCAGCTTACGGTTGGCCTCCACGGTGTCGAGGCCTTGATTGCGTTGCAGTTCATAGGCCTTGATTTTGTTGACCAGGCCGATGCCGCGGCCCTCCTGGCGCAGGTATACGATCACCCCGCTGCCTTCCCGGTCCATCATGTGCATGGCTTTGTGCAGCTGGTCCCCGCAATCGCAGCGCTGCGAGCCGAAGATGTCGCCGGTCATGCACTCGGAGTGCACGCGCACCAGCGTGGGTCGGTCCGGGTCGATATCGCCTTTGACCAGGGCGATATGAAGCTGTTCGTCGACCTGGTTTTCGAAGGCGATGATCCTGAATTCGCCGCCGTGCAGGGTCGGAATGACCGTTTCGGCGGCGCGGTGCACGAACGATTCGGTGCGCATGCGATATTCTACCAGATCGGCGATCGTGACGATGCCGATGCCGTGCTGCTCACTGAACACTTGCAGGGTGGGCATGCGCGCCATGGTCCCGTCCTCGTCCATGACCTCGCAGATCACGCCGGCCGGCGTAAGCCCGGCGAGACGCGCCAGGTCGACCGAACCTTCGGTCTGGCCCACACGGACCATGACGCCGCCGTCGCGGGCGCGCAGGGGGAAGATATGCCCCGGACGCACCAGATCGGATGCCTTAGCATCCTCGGCCACGGCGGTCAGGATGGTGGTGGCCCGATCGGCAGCCGAAATGCCGGTGGTCACACCGCGTTTCGCTTCGATCGAAACGGTGAAGCCGGTCTGGAACGGCGATGTGTTGTTTTTGACCATCAGGGGCAGTTCCAACTGGTCGCAGCGTTCGCTGGTCAATGACAGGCAGATCAGCCCGCGGCCGTGGCGGGCCATGAAATTGATGGCCGCCGGGGTGACCTTTTCGGCCGCCATGGTCAGGTCGCCTTCGTTCTCACGGTCTTCGTCGTCCACCAATATGACCATCCGACCGTTGCGGATCTCCTCAATGGCTTGCTCTACTGTGATGCGTGGCATGGTTGCGGTACCTCGTTCAATCTCGCGTGCGTCCGAATTCCATCGGGCATAAGGCGTTTATCCCATGAAGCCCGATCTGGCCAGCAGGTCCTGAGTGACGCCTCCCGGCCTGCCGTTTCCGTCCGAACGGCCGGACGTCATAAAACGTTCCACGTACTTGCCGATCAGGTCGGTTTCGATATTCACCGCATCCCCGATCCTGCGCTGATCGAGGGTGGTCAGTGCAGCGGTATGAGGGATGATGCTTACCTGAAAACCGCCGGCATCGCAATGGTTTATGGTCAGGCTGACGCCGTCCACGGCCACCGATCCCTTGACGATCATGTAGCGGGTCAGATCCGGTCCGGCGCTGAAGGTCAGCAGAATCGCGTTCTCCAGGCGCTCTTTGCGGGTCAACCGTGCGAGGCCGTCCACATGGCCGGCGACGAGATGGCCGTCGAGCCGGTCGGAGAGGCGCAGGGCGCGCTCCAGGTTGACCCGCATGCCGATCCGGGCGGCGCCGAAGGTGGTTTTGGAGGCGGTTTCGGGTGAGACGTCGGCCTCGAAACGCCGGCCGTCGAGCGATACCGCGGTGAGACAGGCGCCGTTGACGGCGATGCTGTCGCCGATGCGCGTTCCGTCCAGGCCGAAATCGGCGGTGACCTCAAGGCGTCGGCCTGCTCCGCCCGAACGAACCGCCGTAAGCGTTCCCAGGCCTTCTATGATTCCGGTAAACATCGTGTCACCCATCCCTGTCCGCAAGTTTCGATCCCAAGTGGCGCATTGACCACAGCATTCAGGAGCGACACAGGGAGCGCTTGAACCTCGCGTTCCCTGGATCCGTCCGGTCAGAGCCACCTATGGTTGCAGTCCTTCAGCGTTTCGAGTTTACAGGCTGTTAAAAAAACGAGCATCGAGCCGTCAGGCAAGGCGCGCGGCTTTCAAAAAGCGCAGCATACACGCAGTATGTGGACATTTTTGAACGCCGC
>JAEYRZ010000024.1 GCA_023435265.1 Pseudomonadota bacterium | reverse complement strand
GTTCCCAGCGTCCAAGCCTGCGCAGCAGTTTTTCGCTGGGCCCGGTGAAAGCCACCACGCGGTCCACGATGCCGACCACCGAAGTCCCCTGCACGCCCCGGAATGCGCTCGAACGGCCCATGATGGTATCCGCGGCGATGCGCCCCTGACGATTGGCCGGCCCGGCCAGCGGGATCACGCTTTCCAGGCCGGTGACCGTATCGCGGACTTCGACCGCATCGCCCACCGCCCAGATATGGGCATCCGTGGTGCGCATGTGCGCGTCCACCGAGATGCCGCCGCTTTTGCCGATCGGCAGCCCGGCTTCCCGGGCCAGGGCGGTTTCGGGCCGCACGCCGATGCACAGGATGACCAGGTCGGCTTCCACGATACGCCCGGAGGTCAGCTGAAGGCGCTGTTGATGGCCGTCGCCCGCCTCGATGCGCGTCACGCTGGTGTTGAGGAACAGATCGACGCCGCTGCGCAGCAGGGTTTCATGTACTTCGGGCATCATTTCAGGGTCGACCACGGGCATCACCTGACCCTGTTTTTCGATGATGGAGACCTTCAGTCCGCGTTTCAGAAGGTTTTCGGTGATCTCCATGCCGATATAGCCGCCGCCGATCACCGCCGCGCGGCGGGCCTGGTACTGGTCGATCCAGGCCCGGATCAGGCGGCTGTCCGGAATGGTGCGCAGGGAAAAAATGCCGGGGTTCTCGATCCCGTCGATGGGCGGTTTGATGGGGCGCGAACCGGGCGAGAGCACGAGCGCGTCATAGTTTTCATGATAGATCGTGCCCGTTTCAAGATCGCGCACCTCGATGCGGCGGCCGTCCCGGTCGATGCGCAGCACCTCGGAATGCAGCCGGACTTCGATATTGAAGCGTTTGCGGAAAAGCTCGGGCGTGGCCACCAGAAGATTTTCCTCTTTCTTGATGACATCGCCCACATAGTAGGGCAGTCCGCAGTTGGCGAACGAGACATAAGGGCCGCGGTCGAACATGATGATCCGGGCCGTTTCGGACAGACGGCGCGCGCGCGCAGCACAGGAGGCGCCGCCGGCCACGCCGCCGACGATAAGGATGCGTTGCGGGGAAGACATAGGCTGAAATCTCCGGAGTCCAAGATGATGAATGTTCATAGCACCTTCGCCAACCCGCGCCAATATGAAAGGGTTGAATGGGTCGGATGGTTTTGCGGGTTGGTGATTTAACAGGTTGACGGGTTGAACCGGATGCAGGGCCGCTATCTCAGATGGTCAGGAAATAGCGGTGGAACAGATGATCGCCGTTCAACTCGGGATGAAAGGTGGTGGCCATCACACGGCCGTGCTGTACGAATACGGGATCGGCCGGCGCATTCGGGGAGGCGGCGTCCGGGTGCCGCAGCACGGCATGGATCCGGACCTCCTGCCCTACGCGGAGGATTCGCGGGGCGCGGATGAACATGGCGGGATAGTCCGGCTGAGCGAAGAGGGGAATGGCGAGGCGATGCTGGCGGCTGGCAATCTGACGCCCATACGCGTTGCGGATCAGACTCGCCGGCAGGGCGCCGACCGGGCCCGGCCGACCGTCGATTTCTTCGGCGAGCACGATCGCCCCCGCGCAAATCCCCCATACCGGCAGGCCCTCCGCGATGCGCCGTTGGAGAAACGCAAGCATGTCGAATTCGCGCAGAAACTTGAGCATGACGGTGCTTTCGCCGCCGGGGATGATCAGTCGCGCGACGCGGGCAAGCGTCTCCTTGGAACGCACCACGACGGGCTGCGCGCCGCAGTGCCGCAGGTGGGGAATGTGCTCCTGAACGGCACCCTGCAATCCGAGAATGCCGACCGCCATCAGACGCCCCGTTCGGCCATTTTGACTTCCAGCACCTGATTCTCGAGGCCGATCATCGCGGTTCCCAGATTCTTCGAAATCTCGGCCAGGCGCAACGGATCCTGCCAGTGGATGACCGCCTGAACGATGGCGTGGGCCATGCGCGGCGGGTTCTGTGATTTGAAAATACCCGAACCGACGAAAACGCCGTCCGACCCCAACGCCATCATCAATGCGGCATCCGCCGGGGTGGCGATACCGCCGGCGGCGAAATTGACCACCGGGAGTCGTTCCAGGTCGCGGGTCTGTTCCAGCAGCGCAACCGGCACGCGCATCTGTCCGGCGGCGTGGCGCAACTGATGCCGGTCCAGTGCCTTGAGCGCCGCAATTTCTTCGTTGATGGCGCGCATGTGCGTCACGGCATTGACCACGTTGCCTGTGCCAGCCTCGCCTTTGGTGCGGATCATGGCCGCCCCTTCGTGTATGCGCCGCAAGGCTTCGCCAAGATTGCGCGCACCACAGACGAAAGGCACCTCGAATCCTCCTTTTTCCACATGCCGACGCTCGTCGGCCGGCGTCAGCACTTCGCTCTCATCGATGAAATCGACGCCCAGCGCCTGCAGGATGCGGGCTTCCATAAAATGGCCGATGCGCACCTTGGCCATCACCGGGATGGTCACAGCCGCCATGATGGCTTCGATCATGGCCGGGTCGCTCATGCGGGCCACCTGGCCGTCCCTGCGGATATCGGCCGGAACGCGCTCGAGGGCCATGACGGCGCAGGCGCCGGCCTCCTGGGCGATACGGGCCTGATCGGGTGTGGTGACATCCATGATGACCCCGTTTTTGAACATCTCCGCAAATCCTCGGTTCACTTTCTCGCGCTGCATGATTTCATCCTCTGCAAAGGTGTGATAATAATGGCTTCGGTCGCCGCAAAAGCTCGTCTATTACACTTACATCAAATGCATAGTACAAATAATTAAGTGTACTAATCATGTCAAGCGTGATTTTCAAAAAAGCTCTGTATCAAACCATTGCCGAGGCGCTGAGAGAGCGCATTGTTTCCGGGCGCTACCGGCCGGGGGAGAAAATACCGGCCATCCGGCATGTCGCCGAGGAGTTCGGCTGCAACAAGCTGACGGTGCAGAAGGCGTTCGACCGTCTCAAGCAGCAGGGGTACATCGAAAATGTGGTCGGCAGCGGATCCTATGTCAAATATCCGGAAAAGATCCACGCACCCGGCGGTTTCTATGATTTCAAGACCAACTACCCGTCCGAAAGCTTTTTCCCTTACCAGCAGGCCCGGCGGATCATCAACGCACTGTTCGACAATGAAAGGGAGGGCACCCTGCTTCCGCCCCCGGCCGAGGGCGATCCCGAACTGATCCAGATCCTGAGCCGCTATTACAATGTGCCCGCCGAGCGGGTGCTGGTGATTTCCGGCGCCCAGCAGGGTCTCGATCTCGTCGGCAAAGTATTTGCCGCGCCGCTTTCGGAATCGATGCTTTTCGAAGACCCCACCTATCCGGGGGCGATCACGCTTTTCAAGGCCCGCCACTTCGTCGAAATGGCTGCCGACGGCCCCTGCATCGACCTGCTCGACCGGCAACTCACGGCGCGCATCCGGCTGTTCTACACCATGCCCGCCGTGCATAACCCGACCGGAGTGGCCTACAGTGCCGAAAAGAAGGAATCGGTCGCCGAGCGCGCCCGGCGGCATCCCTTCTATATCGTGGAGGACGATTTTCTCGGTGAGATGCGGCAGGACGGCGGCGGGCGGTTCGTGGATATCTGCCCGGAGCGCACGATCTACATCAAGTCATTGTCGCAGACCACCGGCGCGGGTATCCGCCTGGGATTCATGGTGGTGCCCGAAGATCTGCGGGAGCGATTCCTGTATGCCAAGTTTTCTTCGGATATCGGTTCGTTCGGACTCCTGCAGAAGATGATGCGCGATTTCATCAAGGGTGGCTATTACCAGGCCTACCTGCAGACCCTGAAAGAAAAGGCCGACTGGCGCAGGCGCCGGTTGACCGCCCTGCTGCATGAGTTTTCCGCTCTGAGCCTGCCGTTTCCCCAGAACGGGTTCAGCCTGTGGATCCGAAGCGTGATTCCTCTCGACCTGCTCCATGCCCCCTGGCGCAAGGGAGAAGAATTTTCGTTCAGCAATGCCAGCCGCTCCTGCTTCCGGCTGTCGTTCATGCATCTCGACGACGCCGCATTCGAACAGGGCGTTTTCTACCTGACCGATTTGTGGCGCCGGATCGCCGGGAACGTTTGACCCGGGAACACCCGCCGGTCACTTGCGTTTGCGGTGACCGCTTTCGGCCAGGCGGCGGAAGAAGATCAGGAATCCGATGCCGGCTGCGATCATGAATCCGCACAGCACCTGCCCCATGGAGAAAGAAAAGAACACAAACCCCAGGTGCAGGTCCGGCTCCCTGAAGAACTCGATGAAAAAGCGCACGGCTCCGTATCCGATCAGATAGACGGCCAGCATATATCCCGGAGTGGCCAACCGTTTGCGCAGCGTCCAGAGCAGAATGAAAAGCAGGATGCCTTCACCGAAGGCTTCATACAGCTGCGACGGATGGCGCAGGGCATCTCCGGGGGCCGATGGAAAATGCATGCCGATGGCGGCGGTGGTGGCGCGGCCCCACAGTTCTCCGTTGATGAAATTGCCGAGGCGGCCGAACGTATACCCCAGGGGGATGCAGGGCACCAGAAGGTCGGCCGTTTCACGAAATCCGAGGCGATGTTTGCGGATCGACAGAAAGCTGGCCAGTATGGTTCCGATCAGGCCGCCATGGTAGGACATTCCGGAAATGCCGGTAAAGCGGATGCCGCCGTCGAATTCAAAAGGCAGCACGACCTCCAGAGGATGCTCCAGGTAATATCCCAGATTGTAAAAGAGAACGTAACCCAGGCGTGCGCCGATGATCAGGCCGATGATCATCGCGGTAAGCAGGCTCTGCAGTTCTTCCAGGGAGATGCGCCAGCGCTTTTCGGTTTTGATCCGGTACACCGCAAGCCCGTAGGTACACCCGAAGGCCACCAGGTACATCAGCCCGTAGTAATGCAGTTTAAAGCTCCCGATCTGAAAAATGACCGGATCGATAAGGGCCGGCAGGTTCTGCCACAAGGTCCAGAAATCGTTCATGAGGATGGATGCGCCTCCTTGCTCGAAAAGATTGCGCCGGCGGGTGAGTGCAGCCGCTCCGGTGCGCCGGAAGATCTCTTTGGGCCTATACACCCCGACGCGCCGCCCTGACAAGCCGCATATTGCGACATTCCGGCCGGTGCCCGCTGCGGCAGAGTTCCTCTAAAACGCGGGGGGACGGCGCTTGCGGTTCTTTTGCTTCGCGAGTCTCGGTGTGTTATATCCGCTAACAGGCTGTTGAAAAACGAGCATCGAGCCGCAAGCAAGGCGCGCAGCTTTCGAAAAGCGCAGCATACACGCAGTATACGAGCATTTTTGAAATGCGGTTATCTGAAATGCTCAAGTGCGTTTGCCTTAGCGCGCCGGTGTGCTGTTAACGCCGGCAGATTCTGGAGGAAGACGCCATGCCCCGAGCACCGGTTTTCGATCAGACCCGCCAATCCTATCTCGAGCAAATCGCCTGTCTGGACTTCGGCGCCCTCAAGGATCGGCTGGGCATTGCGCTCGAACACGATGCGGCCGTTGTTCCGGTTTATGGAAGGCCCTACCGGATCTCGCCCGCGGGCGTCATGGATCCTGAAGGCCGGAGCGGCGGCTTCGAAGCCTGCGTGATCCTCTCCAAGTACCTGCTGCACGCCTCCGCAGGACCGATTCCGACCGGCGGTTTTTGCACGTTCAAGGACTTCAGGGACGCGGCGCCGCTGGTTTCGTATTTCAGCATCAATGCAGAAGGCGCCATCGCCCGTCGTTTCGCGGGCCGGCGGTCCGATCTGGAAGCCGCCTGCAGGCACGCGGGCGGCACCGTCCACGCAAGCGACTTGGCCTACCATCTGAAGTATCGTTTTCAGGGGCTTCCCAAAATTCCGGTCTACCTCCTGTTCAACGACCGTGAAGAAGGATTCGCGGCCCAATGCACCCTTCTGTTCGAACGCAGCGCCGGGTATTACCTGGACATGGAAACGCTCGCCATTCTGGGGGTGTTGCTGGCGCAGCGGCTCTATCAGGCTGTTGAAAAACTTCACCTCGAGCCGTGATGCTGCGTTGCGCAGCGTTCAAAAATGCTCACACTGTGTGTATCTGCGTTTTATGAAAACCCGCGCGCCTTGCCTGACGGCTCTGCACATTTTTCAACAGGCCTGCCGGGGCCGCTCCTGCGCCGACCTGTTATATCAGGGCCGCGGGAGGCAAAAAGCGGGTGAAATGATTTCTGCGTAACGAGCGCGCCGGGAAGGAGATCGGTGCCGGTCCGGCAGGGCATGCGCAGCGGGGTCAAACTGCGCCGAACCACTTGACGAGGCTCCTTCGGGCCACCATTGTTGTCCATGGGTTTTCGAGCGGTCCCGGGACAGCCCGGAATCGTTCTTAATCAAAAGGAGCTCGCAACATGCACGAAATCCCGGCTTCCAACCGCCGCAAAGAAGAGCGGATGCCGGTCATCGAAAGTGTTTATGTGGTGGTGGATTCTCATCCCCAGGTGATGGGGCAGATGGTCGAAATCAGCTCCGGCGGTCTGGCATTTACATTTGTGGACCTTGATGCGGTATCGCAGAAATTGAAGAACAGCAGCCGGCTGCGGGTCGACCTTTTTGAAGGCGGCCGAGGCTATGTGATCCGCGATCTCCCGTGCAGGCTGGTATCGAAAACCAACCGGTCCGCGCCCAGTTCGTTCTCTTCCCTGACGATCAAGAGAATCGGGCTTGAATTCCAGGGCGTTTCCCTTCCGCAACAGGTCCAGATCAACTCTTTTCTGAGCAAGCACATCAAACCGCCGCGGAACACCAGGCCATCCACGAAGCGTCACTGAGGGTCATCCGATCACCACCGGCGCGCGATATCTTCAACAGGGGAGCGTTCGTTTATGCATCCGAGAGCCGCCATAGCCGTGGCCGCCGCCTGGGTCGTTTGGACGGCCGGCGATTACATCGTCCACACCGTCGTGCTGAGCCCTGTTTATGCGGCCAGCGCCGGTCCGCTGCAACCCTTGGGGGATATGCCCATGGGGCTGATGGGGCTCAACACGCTGATCGCGGCTGCCTGCTGCGTCTCGCTCTATCTGCTGCTGGACAGGGAAAAATCGCGGAACGGCCGCTCTCTTCGCGGCCTGGTCGTCGGATTGGCGGTCGGGCTCAGCGCCGGTTTCGGTCTTTATGCCAGCATGCCGGTATCCCTTACCCTCGGAATCATCTGGCTGCTCGGCTTTGGCTTTAAAAGTATTCTCGCCGGTGCCGTGGCCATGCTGATTCTCAAGCCACCTTCCGTCGAAGAAGATTAATATTGCGGTAAGCGCCGTCCCGCCTATTGTAACTGCCGCCATTTAAACGGTTTTTTACCACGACTGGCTGAGTAATGAACGGACCCATCAACAGCCTGTTATTCAACAGGCTGTTGAATGCCTGTATGGTAAATATTATCGATATGCGTTATGTTCGAGCACAAGTAATTGCGGTTATCCGAAATGCTCAAGTGCGGCAATCTGCCTTAGTACACGTTTTCCATAACGTATAGCCACCCGACGGGATGCCTGCGGATCGGTTTGGGTTCATGATCGGCCGGTCTCGGGGTCGGTATCGGGATCGGGCATCGTCCAATTCGATTCCGACCCCGACCCCGGAAATGATATGTTCGTGGCACACGGTGCGCCGAGGCTGTCTGACGCAATCGGCATTTCAGAAATGCGATTAAGTAGTCATGAGGAACCCAGGAACTAAATGAATAAAAACGTTCGCTCCGATCAATGTAAAGAGTTCGATTGCGGTTCGTGCGGACCGCTGAAGGCTTCTGCCGCACCCAATGCGCTCGCTGAAAGGGTAAAAGAGCTTAATTGCCTTTACGGCATCTCAAACCTGTTCGAGAATCAGGGCGTATCGCTCTCGTGGATTTTGCAGCGCGCTGTAGAGCTGATTCCTGCGGCATGGCAATACCCCGAATATGCTTGTGCGCGGATCAGTTTGGAAAAGAAGGAATATACTTCTAAAAATTTCGTTCTCACAAGGTGGCACCAAAATACAAAAATAATATTGAATGACGAGCATGTCGGGGACATTGACGTATTTTATACCAAGGAACCTCCGCTCAGCGAGGGAGGTCCATTTCTGGAAGAAGAATCGCGCCTGCTGCGGGCAATTGGCGAGCGGCTGAGCAAGATATTGTGGCTGAAGCATTCCGAGGAGGCTCTTCAGGAAAGCGAGGAGCGCTACCGGATACTTACCGAACAGATCGCCGAAGGCGTCGCACTGGTCCAGAATTCGCGTTTTTGTTATGTGAACCCGGCGTTTTGCAAAATGTTCAATGTCGTTTCCGCAGAAGACATGCGTAACGGCCTGGTACATCGGCCCCCTGCTGGCAACGCGGATGAAATTGCCCGCCTATACGGATCGAGGGTGAATAGCGCGGCCGGGTCCAGGACCGAGGAAGTACACTCGCTGACAGGATCCGATAAGACAATTTGGGTTCAGGTATGTCATAGCTCGATTACCTTCAAAGGGCGCCCGGCCCTGCTCTCGACCTTCAAAGACATCACCGATATCAAAGAACAGCAAATGGCCGCCCAGCGTATGGCGGACCAGTTGGATACGGAAAATAAAGTATTGCGGTCCTCTTTAAAGGAGCGCTACCGGCTCGGAGAAATTCTTGGCCGATCTCCGGCAATGCAGGATGTGTACGAGCTGATCCTCAAGGCTGCCGCAACCGACGCCAGTGTCACTATTTTCGGGGAATCGGGATCGGGTAAAGAATTGGTCGCCCAAGCCATCCATGGCAACAGCAGCAGAAAGAACAAACGTTTCGTTGCGGTGAATTGCGGCGCGATTCAAGAATCTCTTTTCGAGCGGGAGTTTTTCGGGCATCGCAAGGGAGCCTTTACCGGAGCTCATGCTGATGCTCCGGGCTACCTGGACCTGGCTGCCGGCGGCACTCTATTTCTGGACGAGATCAGCGAACTCACGCTTAACATGCAGGCCAAGCTGCTGAGAGCGATAGAAGGCGGAGGATACCGGCCAGTCGGCGGGACAGAAGCTTTTTCCACGGATTTTCGCATGATATCTGCATCGAGTACCATCTTGGGTGAGGAAGTGGTAAATGGCCGCATGCGAAAAGACTTCTTTTATCGCATCCAAGTGATCCAAATTCGAATACCGCCATTGCGTGACCGCAAGCAGGACATCCCTTTGTTGGTAGAGCACTTTTTGCATAAGGTAAAAACCGCTTCCAGTCCGACCAATATCCCCGGTCGTACAATGGATGTTCTGATGGATTATGACTGGCCGGGAAACGTCCGCGAATTGCTTAATGTACTGCAAAGATATGTGGCCTTAGGACACCTCGAATTTCTCGCCCCCGGTTCGGCATCGAAAGTGGCCCCGAGTGAATCAAGCCTGGCGCTTGGCGCAGCCGTTCAAGAACTGGAAAAATCATTCATTTTAAAAGCGTTGCAGCAGGCCGGTGGCAACAGGACCCGGGCTGCAAAAATGCTCGGTATTTCTCGGCGGGCACTTTTCCGTAAGATGGCGCTGTTCTATCAGGCTGTCGAAAACGCGCATTGAGCCGTCAGTCAAGGCGCACGGCTTTCAGAAAGCGCAGCATAATTTTTGAATGCGGTTATCCGGAACGTTCGGTTGCTGCAATGGCACGGTTCACGTGTGCCCGGATATCCCGGCACACCGGCGCGATAGGGCGGTATACCGGAGCATTTCAGGTATCCACATTTTCGAAAGCTGCGCAACACAGCATCATGGCTTGAGGTGAAGTTTTCAACAGCCTGTCAGGTGTCAGTAGCGCCCTGCGCGGGCGTTTACGCCCGTTTCCAGCACCCCTCAACTTATCAATGAGTTACACGGTTATTTTAAATTGAAGCGGGCGCTATTTTCCCAGCTCCTTATCGCATTTCATCCGCTTAAAGTTAAACTATACTCATTATTTCAATTGATTGCAGTTTTAGCCCGCCTTGGCATCCCTCATGCTATGAACAAAGGATGCGCCGATAAACCTGGAGGTGGGCTGTGGAATTAATACGAAACAAAGCTTCTGGTAAGTTCTTTATATTGCTCGATGATTCGGGGGGATCGGATATTTTGGTGATTACGCCCGAGGGGAAGCTCAAACGCCTCGAGCGATGTCTTTTTGCCGCCCTGGATTTCGTTGACCCTGATGAAGCCGTTCGCAACAAGCGCCTTACAAAGAAACAGGTTGAGGCCTATTCGGAGTTTGAGGATGCATAGAGCTCACCCCCAACACCTGAACCGGGAAGGAATTGTAATGGACCAGGATCCCTTTGGGAACCTCACCGACTGGGGACAAGTTTTGGACACACTCGTAGGACTGGAAAATAACGACGATTTATCCAGATATCAGCAAGGCTTGATACGCATACTGCGCTATAAGGCCAACTGGAGACTTCGTGAAGAGGTTTTGAAGCGTGCTGGAATCATCAGAAGTCCTTCCAATGATTTGATCTTTCAGGTGCTCGCTGTTTTAGATGACGACAACATGTACTACGACGTCAGGATTCTTGCCGGCAGGGCTTTGATTCAGTTGCTGAAAAAAGTAGATGCGGACTGCGGCGGAGAAGTTTACTCGAGAACTCGGAGAATAATCGAAAAACTGAACAGGATTCCGCAGCCTCCGCTTTTCGTTCATGCACTAAACAGGCTTTCCGAAGAACTCGGTACGCCGGGGAATTAGAAGACTGCCCGGTACGCCAAAGGTGGCCTCTGAGACATCGACCAATGGGATGTGCTTCGCCTGCAGGCATGTGGCGCAGGTCCTTTCCAGAAACAACACGCAATAGATATACTCCCGGCAAATGGAATTCTCCATTCTCCGGGGCAGGGCCTCTATGTGGCCGGCGTCGCATGCTCCGGGCTTGAATGTCCCCAGAGCAGCTCCAAGACAGAATGGACCCGCGAGGAAGTGGATAGGCTGCGGACCATTATGCGCAATATACACGAACTTTGCCTGCAGCCTGCCGAACGATACGGAAAGAAGAATAATTATTTTTTCGGAGCCAATGCGGCTGGTTTCATCAAAGTGACCGATCCGGGCAACATCCTCATCCCTTCCTGCGGAGTTTCGTGATCGCTTCGCCCAATGGCCGGAGCAAACGGCGATTTCCATCCGGGCGCCGCTGCCTTCAAGTTTCTGAAAAAGCGCTTTTGATTCAAGCACACCCAAAGCAGTTTGATGTCTGCTGTGGGTCAATCTGCATTCCTGATGGATCTTCCGCTAGCTCAGCCCCGGGTTGACCATGGTTGAGTATGCCGAATGTGTGCAAATATCAATTGTGCCGTTGCCGGGTTAGAACAAACAGAGTACCACGCCAGATCCAAACGATCGCGCCCACCAGAAAACCGCATGCCGCCCCTCGCAGCAAGGCCGTACCTGCCTCGCGCCGAATCGCCCGTATATACCATCCGGACAAGGATGCTTCCTGCAGGCGAACGAACTGTATACAAATGATCACCAAGGTGAATCAGAAGATACATTTTCGGCTGAATGCGGGATCCGAAGATGCGGCTTCCGCGCTCTGCGGCGGACGGATTATATAAACAAAGTATAAAAAGGAAGAAAAGAACAGTCATCCCGCCCTGGCATCGAACTTGCTTCATGGATCGCCGACAAGAGAAACAATGCTTCTACTTTAACTCGAAAAAGGCAAACCGCTCGAAAGGGCGGGACGCAAAGCCTCTGGCCTAACTCCTCGGATGTGAGGATACGGTAGCAGGGTTGCCGGGCAAAAGCAGCGACATCTCAGGATGCTCCTTTGCACGGTGACGAGCGCATCGGGAGATGTCATGAAAGAGAAATACTTTTCTCGCAAGTCGATTGCTGCCGAAGATCTTCCACGTTACTCTGCTAGCGGCAAGGGTTGCCCCGTATGCCGCTGAAGACTTTATGCTCGAAGATCCGAAGATGGCTGGCCGGCGCCGCTCTGGCCGTCGGCATGCTGGCCCAATCCGCCGCCGCCGCCCCCTGCGATCTCAAGAACAACGCCCCTGAGTTCATCCGCCACGACCTGAGCGCAAGCTATTGCGAACTGTGCGGCTACGGCTACGTCACCGTCGTCGTGGCCAACCCCTACGAAGGGGTCGATATGACGGGCCTGACCGTTGCCGAGGACCTGCGCAATTCCGGTTTGACCTTCGCACCCGCCGCCCCCATGCCGGTTCGCTACAGTGTCAACGGCGGCCCGCTTCTGAATGGCGGCATGCCGGCCGTCAGTGGAACCAACGGCTCGATCCTGACTTTCACCAGCGCCCAGGTTCCGGCGCTCAGCCTTCTGCGCTGGCTGCCGAGCAACAACAACTTTACAACCGTGACCATAACCTTCGCCGTTCAGCGCGCCGGCGCGCTGCCCGACGAAGGACTGATCAACGCCGACCGGCGCATCGAAGGGCGGCTGACGTACAGCACCGGCGGAGAATGCTTTCCGGGCACGACCACCGTGACCACGGGGCTGGATATCCTGCCGCTGCAGGAACCGGTTCCCTCGGTCACCAAAAGGGGGCGCAATGCCGATGCGGGCCAGAGTGCAAGCCGGTACACAGCGACGGTTTACGGGAACACCAACGACGATGTGATCTGGCGCATCCAGGTGCGAAACAGTGGCCCTGCCGACCTGCAGGACCTGCGCTTCGACGACCTGATGCAGAGCGGCAACCTTGTCGTCAACTGGGCCTGTCCTTCGGAAACCGCGGCCTCCCAGATCGTGAATGCCAACGGCATCGGACCGGGATCGATGGGGTGCGTTCCCGCCAGCAATACGATCGGCAATTTCGACGTGGACAACCCCTTTGGCAATCCCGGCAACGACTCGCCGGACCTGGTCGACGTGCGGGAGGCCCAATCGGCCTACATCTACCTGGTCGGCAAAGTCCCGGCCGCGCCCAACGGCTCCTGCTCCATCAACCGGACCAACACCGTTTCCGACATTCAGTGGGGGTGCCAGTCCGACCCGCCCGCCGGTGGCATCGGCGCCACCTCGACGGGCTTTATGCCGTCCAACGCCTCGGCCACGCTGAGCACCCTTGCGGTCAATTCCGGAAACAACCTCAATATCCAGACGGAAATCATCGGCACCAACCTGTCCCAACCCGCAGGCAGCAAAGGCACGGTGCGCATCACCATCCGCAACGAGACCGGCGGAACGGTCAAGTCCATCCGGCTCCGGGACATCCTGCCGCCGGAATACGTTGTGGATTCGACCTTCACCCCGACGGTGACGATGACGCCGGCTTACGGCGCCGCCTATCCGGGCATGACCGACCGAATCGAATGGCTGAACCCGGTGCCCCGCACGTTTCCGCTCACCACCACCGATCCGGCGGCGGCGCTGGCCAACACGGCGCCGCGATTCCGGCTCTACAGCAGCACCGTTCACGACCACTATCCCGATCAGTTCGACCTGCTGCGCCATGGCGACCGGATGGTCGTCAGCTTCCGCATCGTCCTGATCCGCCCGCAGTCGTACGATAAGGTGGCCAATCTGGACGTGCGCACCGAGGCGCCCAACAGCGATCCACCCGGCACCGATCCGGCCAACGCCATTGCCTTGACCAACCAGTTGTATGTCGACTTTCAGGACTTCTGCGAACCCGGGGTGGTCAAGCATCCGCCGGCCTATCCGCTGGTGACCACCCACCAGTCCAATCCCGAGGATTTGGACATCAACATCGCCGGGAGCGAACTGGTGTTCATCCTGACCGGCGATCCGACGCAGCGGCTGCCGCTCACCATCAACCTGACCAACCACGGCGGCCATGATGCCGCGGATTACGAGGCGTACATCACCTTCGGCGCCACAATGAACGTGGTCACCGTCCCGGCGGGCTGCACGCCGACCACCAACCCGCCGCCGCTCTCGATATGGCGGGTGCCGGCGCCGATTCCGGCAGGCGCGGCCGTCTACCGCTACGCCGGCCCGCCGATCGCTCCGGGCCAGACGGTTTCCCTGACCTTCGAAGTAGTCAAGAGCACCGATGCGGTCGATCTGGCGGCCGACGACCTCACCTTCCGCGCCGACGTGCTGGGCGAGATCAGGCTGACCAGCGGCGCACCTCTGTGGTTCCCCACGCCGGTCAACCCGCGGGCGGACGGCGGCATCGACCGGGCAGACAATTACAGCCTCGACGGCATCCGCGCGCGGGTCATCGGCTTCAACCTGCTCAAATCGCAGGTCGGCACCTGTTCCGAAAACAACCCGCCGCCGGGATCGCCCGACCGCCAGGTGCAGATCGGCGAAGAGTGCACGTTTCATATCGACACGGGCGGCTGGTTCGGTTTTCAGACGCCGGGGTTCACCTATATCGCCGTGCAGGACATCGCGGTCTTCGACCAACTCCCGGACGGCCAGGGCTACATCTCCTCCACCGACCCGTACGCGGCCAGCACCAGTGCGATTCAAGGCGTCAGCCTCAATCCGGCCGCCCTGGCCCCGCTCGATGAAGTAGCCGCCCCCGAATGGATGAACTGGAGCTTCAACCAGGTCGTTCCGGCGCAGCGGATCACTGAAAGAGACCACTGGTTCAGGGTCGACATGACCTCGCGCCTGCTCAACGATCCGCTCAATCTGCGGGCCGCGCCCAATCAGCATGCCGCCCTGAGCACCAACACGCTGACTTCGGATTTCCAGGCGGTCTTCTACAACGATGTCACCAACCAGGAGGAGATCTATAACCTGGGGCCCGGCACCGTGGGCTATCCGCGCGTGGAGGTGCGCCGCCTCGCCCTGACGGTCACCGAACCGCTGCTCACCGTGGTCAAGGAGGTCTGCAACGAAAGCCTGTACGGCGAAGGCCCGGCCTGCTCCAATTTCGTTCCCCTGGCCGCGGACGGCGATGCCTACAACCTGTACATCTATCGCCTGGTCGTATCCAACGAGGCGCAGCGCGACGGCGTGCCCCGCGCGCCGGCTTACGATGTCACCGTAACCGACAGCCTGGATGCCAGCGACCTTGCCGAACTCCTGCCTTTTGGGGGCGACGACCTGGACAACGACGGGGACGGTTTAAGCGGCGCGGCCGACACGGACGGCGAGGGGGCGATCAGCGACAACCAGGTCCGCAACGGCACGCCGGCGGTGATCACCTTCGCCTACACCCACAGCAGCGCCCTGCGCCGCATCGATCCGGGCCAGTCCGTGCAACTCTACTACCGGGTCAACTTCGACGACGACGCGGCGCCCCTGCAGACCTTCACCAATGTCGCGGGTTCCACTTACGACAGCCTGGAAGGCGTTTCCGGTAGTCAGAGTGCATCCCCGGGCCTGAACGGCGAAAAAGGCGGCGCGCGCGTTTATGCGTCGCCCACGAGCTCGGCGGCCGTGCGCATCATTCCCGTGGAGACGCGCCCCAAGCACATCGCCAATTTATCGAATACACCGCCTGCCGCCGGGTCTGAAACCCAGAACGTCTCCATCGGCGAAGAGATCGAATACCGTCTCAACACCCTGCTGCCGGTGGCCCTGCTGCGCAACTTCGTGATCCGTGACGAACTGCCCGCCGGTCTGAGCTGCAGCGAAGCGCCGGCGGTCGATCTGAATGCGCCGCCCTATTCGGCCGCCGGTTTCGATCCGGGTGGCGTGATCACCCCCACCTGCAGCGGCGACGCGGTCGAATGGAATTTCGGCAATCAGCGCGTCACCATCGGCACGGCAGGCCTGGGCAACCGTTTCGATTTCGAGATCGGATTCATCGCGCGGGTCGAAAACACGGCCGGCACGAACGACGGCGACCTGATTTCAAACGGTCATCCGGCCACCCAGGCCACCGCACGCTACATCGACGAGGGCGGCAATCTGGTTTCCCATGATTTCGGCCAGGTCGACGTGCGCGTGCGCGAGCCGCGCATCCAGCTGACCAAGTCCTTCGATGCCGCCTCCGCCGATGCCGGCGACATCCTGACCGTCAGCGTGACCGCCGCCAACACCGGTACGGCGGCCGCTTACAACCTGCGCATACTGGACGATCTGGTGGGCCGCAATCTGACCTACGTCGGCAATGTGGGCGGCACCCACCCGCCGACCGCGGTCGACACCACCCTCGGTGCGAATCGGCCGATTTTCAGCTGGAGCGCACCCAACGGAATCGATCCCGGGGCCACGATCCGCTTCACCTTCGACGTCCGCGTCGATACGGCGGCGCAGCCGCATGAAATTCTTTCCAACACGCTTCAGGCGAGCTGGACCTCGCTGCCCGGCCAGACCACGGCGCTCAACAGCAGCCACCTGATCGGTCCCGACGGCACCCCGGGCGGCCTGCGCAACGGCGCGCTGCCCAACGCCGGCGATGCTGTGAACGACTACGAAACGCAGGCCGCGGCCACGCTGACGGTTCCCCCCCCGGCCCTGGCCAAAATCGACCTCGATCCTGCGGTGATTCCCGCGATCGGCGCCCACCGGCAATTCCGGGTCGAGATCCGGCTGCCCGAGGGAACGACCGCCAATGTGCGCCTGGCCGACAATCTCGCCGCGGCGGGGTTGAGCTACGTCCTGGCCAACAATGCCGATTTCGATATCGCCTACACCTTCCAGGGCATCGCCTCCATCAACGGCGCGGCGCCCGGAGAGGCGGCCTTCAATGCCTTTCCGGCGGACGGCACCGACGGCAGCGCGCTCTGGGAAATCGGCACGGTGGTGACGCAGGCCGAGAACGATCCGGATCAAAGCGCCGTCTCACCCCTGATCCGGATCGATTACTACGCCCGCGCCAACAACGATCTGGAGACCGACGACGGCGACACGCTGCGCAATGCGGCGGCGCTGTCCTACCGCAACGGTGAGACGGGCGCGGCCGAGACCCTGAACGCCGGCACCGCCGCCGTGACGGTGGTCGAGCCGCTGCTCGGGGTGACCAAAACCGTGACCAATGTCACGCCCGGCAAACAACCCGGAGATCCGGCGGCCGGCGGGGACCGGCTCGAATACCGGATCACCATCGCCAACAGCGGCACAGCCGCGGCCTACGATGTCAATGTGGCCGATACGCTCTCTCCTGAATTGGCGCTGGACAGCGGTTTCACGCCGACGGCCGCGATCGACGGTACGCTGGTGGCGGGGTTTATCCCCACCCCGGCCGCCGCGCCGGGCGGCCCGCTGGTCTGGGGGCGGGAGAACGGGGACGGCAGCCTGGATATTCCCGTGGGCCGGTCGTTGATCCTGACCTACCTGGTCGTGGTCAACGAAGCCGCCGGAGCGCTCGGAAACAGCGTATGGGTGGACTGGACCTCTCTGGAGAACGCCAGCCTTTATGAGCGCACCGGCCAGGGCTGCCCTGCCTGGAGCGCGCCCAACGACTACTGCGCGGGCCCGGCGGTCACCACCACGCCCACCGTGGACGACACCAGCCTGGTCAAGACGATCGCCGCCGATACGTTCGACGCTCCGCCGTTGAGCACGACCGCGGATGCGATCGCCCGCGTGGGCGACACCATCACCTACCGCCTGGCGCTGAACCTGCGCGGCGGGCTGACCCGCAACCTGAGCCTTGCGGACCAGCTGCCGGCCGGCATGGCCTTTGTGCAGGTGATCAGCGTCAACGGGGACTCCAGCGCCCCGTACGCCGCCGCGCCGCCCTTCGCCTATGCGGACATACCGGCCGCCGGCGTACCCGCGGCCGGTCAAACCGGCACCCTGGCGTGGAGCATCGGCGATGTCGTGAACAGCAATTTCGGCGACCCGGCCCTTGCGCCCTTCGAAATCATTTACAGCGCACGCGTCCTTCCGGATGCCGGGATCGCTCATGTCGGCACCACCACGCTCACAAACACCGCCGCCCTGACCTACACCGGCGCGGCGGCGATTTCCAACGATGCCGTGGTGACGGTGCGTCAGCCGGTCATCAACCAGATCACCAAGAGCGACCGGAGCGGCCGCAGCAGTCCGGCCGAGATCGATTTAACCATCAACCCCGCGGATGTCATGCAGTTCCGCCTGCAGGCCTGCAACAGCGGCCAGGCGCCGGCCTACAGCGTGACCTTGAGCGATCAACTCGCCACCCAGCTGGATGAGACCAGCATCGCCAACCTGGTTGTTTCGGTGGGCGGAACGGTGCTCGCTGCCGGCAGCGGGTATGTCTACACCCTGCCGGCGGTCCGCGGCGGCAGCATGACCTTTGTGCTCAACACGCCGGTCGATCCGGGGCAGTGCCTGGTGATCGACTACGATATCGGCTTTCACACCGATTTCGGTTCCAATCAGGTTTGGCACAACACCGCCACAGTCGATGCGTACTGGTCGCTGCCGGCCCAGTCCGGGCAGCAGTACGGGCCGGTCGGGCCGGCCACCTTTTACATGCACAACGTGGTGAGCAGCGATCATCCACCGGCCAAAACCATCGTGGCGCCCGCCTCGGGTGAAGTCACCATCGGCCAGGAGATCGTCTACCGCATCAGCGTGCCGGCGGCCGTGAAAAACGCCGCCATGCAGGATGTGGTCGTGACCGACGTGTTGAACGAAAACCTCGAATTCCTGGGCGCCACCTGCAGCGGCTTCACGCTCGGCGACGCCAGCGTGCCGCCCAACCAGGTGAATCTCACCATCGACATGATTCCGGCAGGCCAGCAGGCGGTCATCGAGCTGCGCGCGCGGGTGCGCAACATCGCCGGGGCCCAGGAGGGCGTCACCTTCGCCAATACGGCGCTCTATACATTCGTGGACCCTGGCGTGCCAGGGGTCCAGGGCGGCGGAAGCGCTGCGGCCGCGCCCCTGCGGATCGTGGAGCCCGAACTGACGCTGTCCAAGAGTGTGGCCAATCTCAGCAATCCGGGCAACCCGCCGGTGGCCGGACACATTTTGCGCTACAGCCTGACGTTCACTGCTTCCGGCGGCGCCGCCAACGACAACTTCGCGGATGCTTTCGATCTGCGCATCGACGACAGCCTCGGACTGGGGATGGTGTATAACGGCGGCGCGACCGTGAGCGGGCCGGGCAATACCATCGGCCCGCCCGTGATCGCCGGGGACGGCATCGCCGCCGGCCAGACCCTGCGCTGGAGCCTCGCGGACGGAAACGCCGCCATCGATATCGCCGAAGGTTCGCAGGTCACGGTCTCCTACGACGTGCGCGTGCTGGACAGCGTGCTGGCCAACCAGACGTTGAGCAACAGCGCCACCGCCCAGTGGACCGGCCTCGAAGGGACCAGCCTTCACGAGCGCAACGGGACGGCCGTACCGGCCTGGAACGATTATTTCACCGGTCCCGCCGTCACCGCGCTGACCACCCAGGACAGCAACACCATCACCAAAACGCGGGTCATGGACACCTTCGTCCCGGGCGATGCCGTGGTGCGCATCGGCGATATCGTGGTGTATGAACTGCGGCTCGGGCTGCAGGAAGGCACCCATTCCGACGTGGTGCTGACCGACACGCTGCCCCAGGGGCTTGTCTTCGAGGGGATCGCCGCCATCAACGGCGACGGCAGCGCCCCCTACGCCGCCGTGGCGCCCTTCGTGCACCAAGCCATAACTGCGGACGATCTCACGGTTACCGGCGATCCGGCCGCCGGACCGACCACAGTCGCGTGGAACATCGGCACCATCGTCAATGTCGCCGACGGCAGCGCCAACGACGATTTCGTGATCCTCTACCGCGCCCGGGTCCTGAACGATGCCCACCCGCACCTTTCCGCGATTACGCTCACCAATACCGTGCGCATGGACTACAACACGGCGACCGGCCCGGCCTCCTTTAAAACCGACAGCGAGAGCATCGACCTGCGCCAGCCCGCGCTCACGGTGGCCAAATCGGGCGTGGCCGCCGGCGGCGACACGGTCCTGGCCGCCGGCGAGCTGGTCACGTACACGGTCGACATCCGCAACACCGGCGCGGCGCCCGCCGATGACGCCGTGCTGAGCGATACGATCCCCCTGGGCATGCGCAACGGCGCGGCGACGATCACCGTGCTCGGCATCCAGCTGCTCTCCGGCGCCGGGCTGCCGAATCTCGCCCCGGCTTACGATCCGGCGACGGGTACGGCGGTCTGGAATTTCGATACCGGCGCCGCCGGCCAGTACAGCATTCCGGCCGGCGACACTCTGCGCATCATGTACCAGGTGCAGGCCGACAGTTCGCTGGGCGCCGGGATGACCCTCACCAACCAGGCCCGGGTGCTGCGGTACTACTCGCTGGACGATGAGGCCATGCCGGCTCTCGGCGGCGTGGTCGGCGTACGCCAGCTGTACGGACCCAGCAATAACGCTGGCGTGACCTTCACGACCGCCACCCCCACCACCCTGGACAAACAGAACCCGGCCGTCGCCGCGGTGGCCGTCGGCGAACCGTTCACCTATCGCATCATGGTGCCTGCGGCGCCCGCGGCGGTCGCCCTGCACGATGTCCGCATTCTGGATGACCTCGGGGCTTCGGCGGCCGTGTTGAGCTTCGTCGGGGTCGGCAAAATTTCCGGCTCGCAGCCCTGGACGCCAATCAATACCGGCAGCGCCACCAACCTGGTGATCGAAGACCCGGTCAACGGCATCGACATCCCGGCCGGCGAACAGATCGTCATCGGCGTCACCGTGGTGCTTGCCGACGTGCCGGCCAACGTCAGCGGCCTGCAATTCGGCAACACCGCTGCCTATACGTACAATGCCGTCAACGGCGACCCGTCCACCCAGGCGGACGGCGGCGCGGACACGACCGAGAACCTGACCATCGTCGGTCCGGACGCGCTCACGCTGACCAAATCGGGTCCGGCCGGCATGCAGGTGGGCAATCCCGCCCAATTCACCCTGGACATTCACAACCCGAGTACGGGCACGGCCTGGAACGCCACGCTCGTGGACCGCATTCCCAACGGTGCCGAGGGCGGTATGTGCGGCGTCGCGCCGACCGCCGTGAGCGTCCAGATGTTCGAGGCGGACGGCACCACACCGGCTTCGCCGCCCCTGATCGAGGGCACCCATTTCACGGCTGTATTCAGCGGCGCGCCGACCTGCGAATGGCAGTTGAGCCTGTTGTCGGCCAGCGGCGGACTGCCGGCCGGCAAACGCCTCATCGTGCACTACACCGCCGTGCTGGACGGCGCCACCACCAACGACGCCCTTCTCACCAACATCGCCGGCGTCACCCGCTGGTTCGGCGCCGACCCCGATGCCGCAGGCGCGGCGCCGCGCATCTATACCCGTGTGCTGACCGACGGCACGCCGGGCGTCCTCGACCATGAAGACCTCCATACGGTCACCACCCAGGCGCCGATCCTGCTGTTCCAGAAGCGGGTGCGCAACATGACCAGCGGGCAGAATCCGGGCCTCGACGCCAGCCCCGGCGATACGTTGCGCTACACCATCGAAGTGAGCAACAGCGGTCCGGTGGGGCTCTCCGCCGTTGCCATCCGGGATGAGGTCGACCGCCTGAACGGCACTCCCGCGTTCGCCCAGGGGACGCTGGCCCTGGTCACGGTTCCGGCCGGGGCCGACACGGGCGGGACCAGCGCCGTGGGCGGCGCCGCGGGCACGGGGCTGATCCAGGTGGGCAATCTCACGCTCGGCGCGCAAGGCGAAGCCGACGACAGCCTTCTGCTGGAGTTCGAGATCCAGCTGGCGCCGGTCATCGCCGACGGGACCGTGGTGCTCAATCAGGCCGAGCTTTCCGCGGCGGGCATCGCCACGCTCGCCAGCGACGATCCGCAGTTGGGCGGAGACGAGGACCCGACCGCCACGCGGATCCATTCGTCCCCCTTGTTCGAGGTATCCAAGACCGCCGCGATCCTGGCCGGCGATCCCGATATCCTGATGGCCGGCGAGCCCCTGCGCTACACGCTCACCATCCGCAACATCGGCACCGAGAACGCCGTCGGCGTCGTCCTGCGGGACTATACGCCGGCCAACACCACCTATGTCGCCGGCAGCACCACGCTCAACGGGGCGG
>JAEYRZ010000172.1 GCA_023435265.1 Pseudomonadota bacterium | reverse complement strand
GGCCGGGGCGACCCAGCAGCATGGCGCGCCGGAGGGCCTTTACGTCCACCAGCTGGGGCATATCTTCTTCGCCCTCACAATGGGCTTCCTTATCTACTGGCTGCACAAATGGCGCCTGGCAGTTCTTCCCGGTTGGCGCCACATCCGCTATGCAGCGTACTTCTTCATCGCCTGGAACCTGGACGCCATGGGGGTTCACTGGCTGGACGAGCAGTCCAACTTGATCAGTTCCGAACGGATCGGCCACATGATGATCACGATCACCACGGCCGAGGGATACGACTGGCTGGCTGTGGTGTACTACATCGGCAAATTGGACAACCTGCTGTGTGTATCGGCCCTGCTCTATCTCTTTTTCGGGCTTCGTCGGCTGCTGAAAACGCCTCTGTTGTCGGATGAGCCCGGGGGGCCGCCCGCATGACCGCCAACTACCTGCCCGTATGGTTGATCGATGTCGGCGGCGCGCTGGTGCTGATCATCCTGTCAATGTTCTGCGTCCATTACGCCTCGCGCCTGCGGCGGCGCGATCCGCACAACATCGTCTGGGCTTACCTGTTGTGGGTCAGCCTGGCCCTGAGCCTGTTCGCGGTTTCACGTTCCGTCGGGCATATCGTCAAACAGGTGTTGATCCTTCTCGATCGTCGGGAATATTGGGAAGTACTGCGTCCCTACAGCGGCGCCATCAACAGCCTGGCCTTCATGGTGGTGGGCGGACTGACCCTTTTTTTCGAACGGACCTGGACCGTTTATCAGGGCATGGTGCGCGATCGCCAGGCACTGCAGCGCGCCCACGGAGATTTGCTCTTCATGAATCAGAATCTCGAAAAGCGGGTCAACGAGCGCACCGCCGCCCTGACGCTTTCGGAGGCGCGCTACCGCAGTATTTTCGAGGCATCCAAGGATATGATCCTGACCACTGGAGCGGACGGCCGAATCTTAGACCTCAATCCAGCGGGGTTCGAGATGCTCGGCCTGCAACCAGGTGCCTTGCCGATGGATCGCAGTTTCCGTGATTTCATTCCAGACCCGCAGAAGTGGCGGGCCATCGGTGACGATATCAACCGCCAGGGGTTTAGTTCCAGCACCGAACTGGATCTCGTGACCGCCGACGGCAACCGCCTGAGGGTATTGCTCAGCGGCAGCAAGGCCGGCAGCGGTGACGACACCATCCACTTTCTGGTCAAGGATATCGAGCAGCAGCGTCTGATCCGGGAACAGATGGCCCAGGCCGACAAGCTGGCCTCCATCGGCGAGCTTTCGGCCGGCATCGCGCACGAGATCAACAACCCGCTCGGCATCATGCTGGGCTATACCCAGCTCATGCTGCGCCAGGAGCCGAACGGGTCTCAGCGGCGCGATGACCTGCGTACGGTGGAGAAACACGTCCGTCACTGCAAATCCATTGTAGAAGACCTGCTCAGTTTTGCCCGCACCTCCCAGCCCAAAAAAGAAGTGCTCGATGTGCGGGAAATCATCGAAGACGTGCTGCATTTCATTCGCCAACACGCGAAGCCGGACCGCATCCGCCTCGAAACCGATTATGATTACCGCCTGGCAGCCCTGCTTCTGGATGAGAAGAAGATCAAACAAGTCTTGATCAACCTGATCATGAACGCCGTGCACGCGATTTCGGGCGAGGGAACGATAACGCTGCGCACCCACCTGAATTCGAGGAAACACGAGGCGGTGATCAGCGTCCAGGATACCGGAAGCGGCATCGAGCCGCAGAATATGGCGCGGATTTTCGACCCTTTCTTTACGACCAAACCCACGGGGAAGGGTACCGGCCTGGGTTTATCGGTCAGCTACGGCATCATTAAAAATCACGGCGGGGACATCAAGGTGGCCAGTACGCCGGGTTGCGGGTCCACTTTCAGCGTGCACCTGCCGATTCCCGCCCCAACCGCCGAGTCGGAGAGATAACCGGATGCAGCCTTCCATCCTGATCGTCGACGATGAGCCGGACATGCTGCAACTGTTATCGCGCAGCCTGGTTCCCGATCTGAAATGCATTGTGGAAACGGCGCCTTCGGGAGAAGCGGCCTTACAGACGCTCGCCCGCAAGCGCTTCGACCTCGTACTGGCCGATATCAAGATGCCGGGCATGGACGGTCTGGAGTTACTGCAACTGATCCGGCGCGACTATCCCCTGCAGACGGTGGTGATGATGACAGCGTACGGCCATATCGATATGGCGGTCGAATCGATGCGCGGCGGCGCCTACGATTTTATCACCAAGCCGTTCGAACTGGATGCGCTGGTGCTGCGGATCGAAAAAGCACTGGAACGCAGCCGCCTGATCTCGGAAAACCGTCGATTGCAGACCCAATGCCGCGATCCATTTACGCTCGAACGCCTGGTGGGCAAGAGCCCTGCGATGCAGCGGGTTTTCGAGACCATCCGCATGGTGGCCAAGACGGATCATACGGTCCTGATCACGGGCGAGTCCGGAACCGGCAAGGACTTGACCGCCCGGGCGATTCACGGTCTGAGCGATCGGAACGACGGCCCCTACATCGCGGTCAACTGCCCCACCGTGCCTGAGAACATCCTTGAAAGCGAACTTTTCGGTTACAAGAAGGGGGCCTTTACGCACGCCACCCAGAACAAGCGCGGGCTCTTTCAGGAGGCCGACGGCGGTACCATTTTCCTGGACGAAATCGGAGACATCAGTCCCGCCATTCAGACCAAGTTGCTGCGTGTCCTGCAGGAGAAGGAGATCAAGCCGCTGGGCGACGCCCGGCCGATCCATGTGAATGTGCGCATCGTGGCCTCGACCAACCAGGATTTAAAGGCCAAAATCCGCAACCGGGAGTTCCGTGAAGATGTCTTCTACCGTCTGAACGTGCTGCCCATCCATCTGCCGCCCTTGCGCGAAAGGCCCGAAGACATACCCGTGCTGGCGGATCATCTGCTGCAAAAACACAGCGCCGAGTTGAACCGGCCGGGCAAATCGATTTCTCCTGAATTGATGTCCCTTTTTCAGCGGCGCCATTGGGAAGGCAATGTGCGCGAGATGGAGAACGTGATTATCCGGGGAATCCTTTTTTCACCACACGAGGTCATCGATCCTGCCGATGTCGGCTTTCAGAACGACGGTTCGCGCCTGGGACTGTGGGACCAGTCTTTACAGGGCCTTCCATACAAGCAGGCCAAGGAGGCGACCTTGCGGCAGTTCAATCATGCTTATATCGGGCACCTGCTTTCGAACTGTGACGGCAATGTGACCCAGGCGGCCCGCGCGATGGGCATGGAGCGCCAGGCCCTGCAGCAGATCATGCGGCGTTACGATATCCCCGCAGACAAATACCGCGGCTGACCCTTGGCGCCGACACCTGCGGACCGCCTGCCAGGCGGGCTTATTCTTCTTTGGGGCGATCCATTTTAAGCTTCTTTTCGATATCGGCGAACAAATCCTTCTTCTTCTTGGCCTGCTGCTCGATGATCGATTCCACCTTCTGGGCCATTTTCTGCCGTTCGGCCTGGAATTTTTTTAAGGCGCTGTCCAGTTCGGTTGCGTCCATCACGCGGGGCAGTTCTTCAAGTTTCAGATGATCCTGAATACCCCAGCGTTCGCCGAAAGCCCCCTCGACCTGTTCGATGATGCCGCAGTCGCTCAAGCGCCGGCTGATCAGTCCTGTCTGCTCGGTGGAGATCGAAAGCAATTGGGCGATCTGAGCCAGTGTGGGCGGAGAACCGTTGCGGTTCTCCAGAACACGGATGGCCGCCACAAAAAGATGTCCGTCATGATAAAGGCTTTGATGCTTCGGGGGTTTTTCCATTACGGCACCTGCTCTTTCGCGGTTCGCATTCCGTGGGCGTACCGGCATAACTGCCTTTTTCGAACGGGTCATCTGCTTGACAATTCCAAGAGCGCCAGAGTAACATGCGCCCATAAATTGTCAAGCCGCATGCCAGTCTGCGGTAATTCCGCGATGCACCGGGCGGCGGGGCGAAGGTGCTCGTGCAGCGCAATCTGATTTCGACAAACCGTCCCGGCCGGTGCTCCTGCGGCGGACCGCTGCCGCAACCGGTCTGCGTCAATTGAATTCGGCCACGCCATGGGTGCGCGTCTGGGAAGTGTAAAATATTTCCTTAAACGTCGAAGGGGGAGAAGATGACTGAAATTTTAGAGGTGAAAGGCAGGGAGATTCTCGATTCCCGTGGCAATCCCACTGTGGAAGTGGATGTGACCCTGGCCAGTGGCGCGGTCGGTCGGGCGGCGGTGCCTTCCGGGGCGTCGACCGGTTCCCGCGAGGCACTCGAGTTGCGCAACAAGCGGGCTAAACGGTTCGGCGGCAAAGGCGTGGTCAACGCGGTCAAAAACGTCAATACGGTGATCGCGGAAGCCGTGGTCGGAATGGATGCAGCCGAACAAACCCGGCTGGACCGGGTCATGATCGATCTGGACGGCACCGAAAATAAATCCAAGCTGGGCGCCAATGCAATTCTCGGGGTGTCCATGGCAGCCGCGCGGGCGACGGCCAATGCCTATGGTTTGCCGCTGTATCGTTATCTTGGGGGTATCAACGCCCACATCCTGCCGGTCCCCATGATGAATGTCGTCAACGGCGGCGCGCACGCCTCCAATAACCTGGACATCCAGGAATTCATGATCGTTCCGTTCGGCGCGCAGTCTTTCTCGGAAGCGGTTCAGATGGGTGCCGAGACTTTTCACGCGCTCAAGAAGATCCTCAAGAACAAGGGGCTCAGTACGGCTGTGGGCGATGAAGGCGGATTCGCTCCCGACTTCGGGTCCAATGAAGAAGCCCTGGGGTTTATCCTGGAAGCGATCACGGCGGCCGGCTACGCGCCCGGCAAGCAGATCGGACTGGCGTTGGATGTGGCCGCCAGTGAATTCTACAAAAACGGCCAATATGTCCTCAAGTCCGAAAAACGCAGCCTGAGTGCCGCCGAAATGATCGACTACTACACCCAACTGACGGAGAAGTATCCGATTCTCTCCATCGAGGACGGACTGGCGGAGCAGGATTGGAAGAACTGGGAGTTGTTGACCGAGCAACTCGGAGACTCGATCCAGCTGGTCGGCGATGACGTCTTCGTGACCAATCCCAAGATTTTGAACAAAGGCATCGAAGAAGGCATCGCCAATGCCATCCTGATAAAATTGAACCAGATCGGAACGGTCACCGAAACCCTGGACGCCATCGAGATCGCGATGCGGGCGGGTTATTCGGCGGTCATCTCACACCGATCGGGCGAGACCGAGGACAGCTTCATCGCCGATCTGGCGGTCGCAGTGAATGCCGGCCAGATCAAGACCGGTTCCATGTCGCGGACCGACCGAATCGCTAAATACAACCAACTGCTGCGCATTGAAGAACAGTTGGGAATGGCCGCACGCTATGCACAGGATATTTTCATTCCTGCATAGCATGCACAGGTTTAGCCGAATGATCGCATTGCTTCGTTGCAGGCATAAAAACCCCGCCGGTCGCAGGCATGTGCTGCGGGCCGGCGGGATACTGGCTCTGGCGGCCTGCCTGATGATTGCGCCGGCCGTCTTCGGCCATGTCCTGCAAACTCCGCATGTTCTTGATTTAATGGTCGGAACCCTGTCTGGAAGCCGCTCGCTGCGCGTCCAGCAGACGGTGTGGCTTGCGGAAGGGGCCGGCGAAAGGGGCGAGATCCGCTACCTTGAAACGCTGAACTATCTTTTCCCCGGCCGGTTCCGGTCCGAATCCCGACACGAACAGTCCGAGCGGATCCTGGTCGCCAATCACGGCCGAAGCGTTACGGTGATCGACGCAGCGGTTGCAGCCGAGCGCGAAAACCGTTTCGACGTCTACAAGGATCTTTTGCTTCACGATTCCCGAAATGCGATTTTGCGCAACCTGATCAAGTGGGGCGTGGACATCGGTGTCAGCAGCCTGGGCCTTTGGGAAGAAAATGTCGTCTATGTGATCGGGGCGCAGTATCCGGACACAGCGGCATCCCAGGTCTGGGTCGATAAAGAACGTTTTCTTCCGCTGCGCTGGATCAGCCGCCAGCCGCATCCATCGGAACCGGATCACCTTCAGCAGATTGAATTCGTCTACCGTGAATGGCGGCAGCACGGCGGGACATGGTATCCCATGCGGATCGACACCTATCTGGACGGGCGTTTGATCCGGCAGAGCCGGGTCGATCACATCGAGGTCGATGCGGTCGCATCGGACGACATGTTCGATGTCGATCGCCTGCTGACGACCTCGAGGCCGGCGCCGCCCGCCGCGCCGGCAGTCCCCAGGCTCGATGATCTGCAGCGCCCGATCGACACCGGGAAACAGCCCTGAAACCGGGTTCCGTGGATCAGCGCCGCATTCAATACTTTCCCTCGTGGAAACCCCACATCATGTAGAAAACCTGCTTTTCTATCCCAAGGCTTTGTGTTAAATTCGCTGTAATTTTTCATGCGGGCAGGGAGGCCACGACACATGAATGGAAAGGATGCGAAATATATATTTGTGACCGGCGGTGTTCTTTCGTCCTTGGGCAAAGGCTTGGCATCGGCTTCCATCGGGGCGCTGCTGGAAAGCCGCGGCCTGACGGTCAACCTTCAGAAACTGGATCCTTACATCAACGTGGACCCCGGCACCATGAACCCGTTCCAGCACGGCGAAGTGTTCGTTACCGATGACGGCGCCGAAACCGACCTTGACCTGGGTCACTACGAACGCTTCACGCATGCCCGGCTCGGCCACGACAACAACTTCACCACCGGTAAAATCTACCATTCGGTGATTACCAAGGAAAGGCGCGGCGATTACCTGGGCGGCACCGTTCAAGTCATTCCCCACATCACCGACGAGATCAAAAACAGCATCCGGCTCGTTTCGAAGGGCGTGGACATCGCCATCATCGAGATCGGCGGCACCATCGGCGATATCGAGAGTCTTCCTTTTCTGGAAGCCATCCGCCAATTCCGTGCCGATGCAGGCAAAGAGAACGTGCTGTATATCCATTTGACCCTGGTTCCCTACATCGGCACGGCCGGAGAACTCAAGACAAAGCCGACGCAGCACAGTGTCAAGGAGTTGAGAAGCATCGGCATCCAACCCGATATCCTTTTGTGCCGCACGGACCGTTATCTATCCAAAGAGCTGAAGTCCAAGATCGCGCTCTTTTGCAATGTCAGCACGGATGCGGTCATAACCGCCAAGGATGTGGATTGCATTTACGAAGTCCCGCTGATTTACCACAAGGAAGGTCTTGATAACAAAATCGTCGAACTGTTGAATATCTGGACACGTGCGCCGCGCCTCGAGAACTGGGAGCAGCTGCTCGAGCAGGTCAGGTCCCCTGAATTCGAGGTCACCATCGCCATCGTCGGCAAATATGTGGATCTGAAAGAGTCGTACAAGAGCCTTAATGAAGCCCTCATGCATGGTGGAATACCCAACCGGTGCCGCGTGAACCTTCGGTTTATCGACTCCGAAACCATTCAAGCCGGCAACTGCGCGCAATCCCTGAGTGAAGCCGATGGCATTCTGGTGCCGGGTGGCTTCGGATCGCGGGGCATTGAAGGAAAAATCTGCGCCGCCCGCTATGCTCGTGAAAACAGGATCCCCTATTTCGGGATCTGCCTGGGCATGCAGATCGCGGTGGTCGAATTCGCCCGCAATGTGGCCGGCCTGGAAGGCGCCCATAGTTCCGAGATCGATTGCACCACGCCCTATCCGGTCATTTACTTGATGACCGAATGGTACGATGAACAGTTATGCGCGATTCAGAAGCGCGATGAACAGTCGGAGAAAGGCGGCACGATGCGCCTCGGCGCCTATCCCTGTATCGTCGCCAGGGATACGCTGGCCTATGCCGCCTATGGCCAGGAAAAAATTTCGGAGCGTCACCGGCACCGGTATGAGTTCAACAACAACCTACGCGAACGGCTGGAACAGAGCGGGCTGACGATCAGCGGGACTTCTCCGAACGGCGATCTGGTGGAAATTGTAGAATTGAAGGATCATCCCTGGTTTCTGGGCTGCCAGTTCCATCCTGAATTCAAATCCAGACCGATGACGCCGCATCCGCTTTTTCGCGAATTCATCAAAGCGGCGCTGATCAAGTCCGACTTTCGAAAGTGTCGGCAGCATTAACCGCGGTTCGGGTAATCTCCAAATCGTTTCGGTTGCGTTAGGCCCTGGATTTCCGCTGTAACTTTTCAGGCGCCGGTTGCTCAATATTGTTCGACGATGAACGTTATCGTCGCGGAAGCAGGTTAAAAGCTTCCATCCAACCTCCTTCTTGGCGCGAGGAAGCCGACTGCCGCAAGGCGTCGGAGGGCAAACCCCAGCCCGACGATCTTCCTCGCGCTTTCTTTTTCCCCCGCCTGCAGGTGAGCGCCGGTTCGCTCGCGAATCGATCCTATAGGCAATCCCCGAGACGAACCGCGCCTGTTGTCGGTATGGATGCGTCGGCATCGATATTGCTTGGATGTCGAGCCAGCATTTTCGATTAACGCAAACAAAGGGCCGCATATATGAAGACCGAAAGCAAAACCTGTCCATTTCCCGCCAGCCAGGTGAAAAAATGGGATGCACTGATCCGAAATCGCGACATCGATGAGATGGCCTTGTTGGATCTTTTATTCGTCGAGGAAATGCTCCTCCCCAGCAAGAGGGGGCGGCATGTGGCGGGTGGGAAAAAAATGAGAAGAGTTTAGCCGGGGCAGGCGATCTCGAAAAGCCGCCGGTCATCACGGGTAACAGCATGAC
>JAEYRZ010000168.1 GCA_023435265.1 Pseudomonadota bacterium | reverse complement strand
AGGTTATAAAGCTGTAACGGCGATAATTGCAGCCCTGTATGCAAGCTCTGAAACTTTAATTAAATCGGCAGCATGAAGATAAAATCTTTGTCAAAGAACAAGAAACTCGGCATTAGTTACACAGAGGGCACAGAGAAAAAGATTATATATCTTAACTAATTACCTCTGTGTCCTCTGTGAACTCTGTGGTTGATCTTCCTTTTTTAGGAATCCATCAATCTTGAACACAAGGAAGCCTTAATATGGAAAACGCAGTCATCGTCAGCGGCGTGCGAACGCCGATCGGCAAGTATCTGGGGGGATTGAAAGAGGTGCCGGCCTATCGGCTGGGCGCGCTCGTGCTGGAGGCCGCCGTACGCCGGGCCGGGCTTGAACCGGGGCAGGTGGACGAGGTCATCATGGGCCAGTCCTACCAGAACGGCGAGTCGGTCAACATCGCCCGCATGGCGCTCCTGGCCGCCGGATGGCCGGTTGAGATCCCCGGGATCACCCTGGACCGGCGCTGCTGTTCGGGCCTCGACGCCGTCTGCTTCGCGGCCATGAAAATCATGTGCGGCCAGGCGGAGGTGGTGGTCGCCGGCGGAGTCGAAAGCATGAGCCGCGCCGAGTTTTACATTCCGGGCGAATTCATGAAATGGGGCGTCGGAGGCGGCCGCGATCCGCGCTGGGGGTTTATGCCGCGCGGACACGGATCGCTCGATATGTGGGGCATTCCGCTGTTCGACCGCATTCAGCGCGCCCGGGTCATGTCGCAGCCCATCGAGCGTTTCGGCGAACTCAACTCCATGATGACCTGGGCCGAAGCGGCCGCGCGCGAGGAGGGGATCACCCGCGAGGCTGCCGATGCCTGGGCCGAACGCAGCCACCGCAAGGCCTGCGAAGCGATCGCGGGCGGCCGCTTCGCGGACGAAATCGTGCCGGTCACCGTCAAGGACGCAAAGGGCGAGCCGCTGACCATCGATCGCGATGAACCGCCCCGGGCCGACACCACCCTGGCCAAGCTGGCCAGACTCAAGCCGGTCTACCCCGAGGGCATCTGCACGGCCGGCAATTCGTCGACCGAAAACGACGGCGCGGCAGCGCTGGTGCTGGTTTCAGCGCGCCTGGCACGCACACTGGAACGCAATGCCCGAAGACCGCAAACCATCCTCGCCGCCTCGGCCGTGGCAGCTGCAGACCCAACGCTGACCTACCCTGCGGTGCCGGCAGCCGTCGACAAGGCCTTGCGCCAGGCAGGCGTCGGCATCGGGCAGATCGATTTGATCGAGATCCAGGAAGCGTTCGCCGCCCAGGTACTGGCCGATGCCAAACTGATGGGCCTCACGGCGCAGGAAACCGAAAACAAGCTCAATGTGAACGGCTCGGGCATCAGCCTGGGTCACCCCATCGGCGCAACCGGCGCCATGCGGCTGACGACGCTGCTGCATGAAATGAACCGCCGCGCCGCCGAGTATGGATTGTTGACCATCTGCGGCGGCGGCGGCCAGGGAATTGCGGCGGTGCTGAAGCGCAATCCATAGAAGGAGCGATGCTTCAGCCGCACCGCTATTTTTTGCGGCGATAATTCGCCGTCATGATCTTCTGCCACGTTCCATCGGGGCCTGGCATGTAAGAACTCAGCGTGCGCTGATCGTCGCTTTTGAATTCGATGACATCCCGGTAGTTCAGCATTTTTCCTTCGACGGCCATATCGGGACCTTCGGAATGAAGCGTCAGCACCTTTTCGGCCGCATCCAGTTCACCGTCGTAGACCCAGAGATGGGTCATCATCGAGCCGAGCCAGGTACCCACGAACCGCTTCTTCTGCGCGTCGAAGCCGAGGGTCATGATCATGGTGGCCTCGCCGCCGCCGGGCATCTCGCCCTTTCCCTCGGCGACAACCCAGAGGCCTCCGATCGAACGCACGCTTTCGACGCCCTTGAATTTTTCAACCGGCTTGCCCGCTTCCATGGCGGCCTCGCCTTCATACGTCCACGCGCCGACAAGCTTCTGAAGCCACTTGTGTTCCTTTTGCGGCTCGGCCTTCATGCCGGGCGGATGTTCGGTATTCTTCGTTTCCATGACGCTATTCCTTTCGCCGGGGGCGTTGTTTGTGATCACTCGAAGTTGAACCGGCGGTTTCGACGGAGACTCTCCCGTTCGGCATCGTCGGCCCTGCTCCACCAGAGGGTAGGGCGGTTTTCCTCGACTGCAAGCCGGCAGGTGATAGGAACGCGCCGGATTGAGGGGGCGAATAGGGAAGCGTTTGGCTGAAAATAAGGTGGGGACCCCATATTATGGGAGTTTCCGGTTCTTAGTTTGACCCACCGAGGATCTATAAATGGAGGACCTTATGCAGCCGACAATGGTGCAGACCATACACGATACCAGAGTGGAGATTCCGCCCGACCGCCTGTCTTCCCTGGCGGCCCGGATCGCGGGAGAGGTTCTGGACAGCGGGCATCCTTCTTATGACGCGGCGCGTGCGGTCTGGAACGGACTGATCGATAAAAAGCCGGGCGTCATCGTTCGGTGCAGCGGTGTCGCCGATGTCATGACGGCCGTGAAATTCGCTTCCGAGAACGATTTGCGGATTTATGTGCGCGGCGGCGGCCATAACGTGGCCGGCGCCTGCATGGATGAAGCGGGTCTTACGATCGATTTGTCATCCATGCGCGCCGTTCACGTCGATCCGCTCAAACACACCGCCCGGGTTCAGGGTGGCGCGCGGCTCAGCGACGTCGATCATGAAACCCAGGCCTTCGGACTGGCCGCCCCCCTGGGCGTGGTATCGGCCACCGGCGTCGCCGGCCTTACGCTGCACGGGGGCATGGGCTGGCTGCTGCGCAAGCACGGACTCTCGATCGACAGCCTGCGCTCCGTGGACATCGTCACCGCGGACGGACAATTGCGCCGGGCAGACCGCGAGCAAAACCCGGATCTGTTCTGGGCGGTCCGCGGCGGCGGCGGCAGTTTCGGCGTCGTTACCGCTTTCGAGTTCCGGCTGCACCCTGTCGGGCCCCGGGTCTGGCTGTCGGTCCCGATCTATCCGATCGAACGTGCACCGGAGATCATGCGGCAATTCAATGATTACATGCAGTCCGCGCCGGATGAACTGATGGGCCTGGGGGTTTTCTGGAGCGCTCCGGAGGCGCCTGAAGTACCGGCGCAGTACCACGGCAAGCCGGTCGTCATCCTGCTCGGCTGCTACACCGGTCCTTTCGACCAGGGCGAGCAGGTGATCGCCCCTCTTCGCCGGATGGGCACACCGCTCGCCGACCTGAGCGGCCCCATGCCATGGACGGCGGTGCAGAAGTTTCTGGATGCCGACTACCCGGACGGCGACTTTTATTACTGGAAGTCCATTTTTCTCGATCGGCTCGATCCGCAGGTCGTGCGGACGCTTTCGAACCATCACGCGTTGCGGCCGTCCGGGCTTTCCTCCATCGACGTCTGGACGCTGGGGCGGGCGATGCGCCGCGTCGAGCCAACCGAGACGGCGTTTTACAAACGGGATGCGCCTTACATGATCGGTATCGAGGCCAACTGGAAAAACCGCAGCGACACCGACGCCAACATCCAGTGGGCCCGCCGCCTGCACGATGATCTGCAAAAATTGGCCCCCGGCGGCAATTATCTCAATTTCCCTGGATTCTTCGAAGATCGGGAAAGCTTGCTGCGCGGCTCCTTCGGCCCGAACCTCGCGCGCCTCAGATCGGTCAAAGCCGAATACGATCCGGCGAATCTGTTTGCCGGCGCCGTGGGCATCGATACGAAATAGCGCCTTCTATTCCGGCGTCCCTGCCGCCGCACAACGCTTCCTTCACGGTTGTGCGGCGGCAGCTTCACATTCAGAACCCAACACGCACGAGCTCGTCCCCGAATCGCATCTTGATCCTGACCCGCAATGCCGTATGATGGGTCGACCGGAATGCGTCGCCCGGCGCTTTCGCGCAACGCCCGAGGACAGGAGAACTCCATGCGGACACCCATGCTCGATGAACTCGTAAAAAGGATCCAAACCGACGGCGCCGTCATGCTTGCTCTAACTGTACTAGCCGTCATGCTCGCCGCCTGCAATACCGTCTACTACGGCGCTATGGAAAAAATCGGCGTGCACAAGCGCGACATCATGGTCGATCGTGTCAAGGCGGCACGCGACACCCAGGACCAAGCCAAAAATCAATTCCTCACGGCCATGGAGCAGTTCAAGAGCGTCGTTAAGGTCCAGGGCGGCGATCTGGAAAAGCAATACGATCAATTGAATGCAACGCTTCAGAAAAGCGAATCCGAAGCCGAAGCCGTGCACAAGCGTGTCGACGCCGTCGAAAATGTATCCGAGGCGCTGTTCGATGAATGGCGCGCGGAAATCAAGCAGTACAGCAACGATGCGCTTCGCAGGGCGAGCCAGCGCAAATACGATGCGACCCGGGCGAAATACGGCACGCTCATTGCCGCCATGCGCAAGGCCGAGTCGAGACTTACGCCCGCCCTGACCCCCTTGCGCGACCAGGTGCTTTTCATGAAGCACAACCTGAACGCCCGGGCCATTGCCGGTCTGAGCGACGAACTGACTACCGTGCAGGCCAATGTGGACACTCTGGTTCGCGACATGGAGGCGGCGATCGCCCAGGCCGATCAATTCATCGCCGCCTTGGAAGCGGAATGAACACTTTCAATCCGTGGGCTGCACCAAGGCCTGTAGAGAAGAGGCGCCGCTGCAATCGACATTCGGCGACTCTTTTGCCTGTGATCGACTGACCCTGGTGATTCATCACCCGAGCACTCGCAACGGTGCCTGAAAAGGCTTTACCACATAGAGCATCGCGTCAGCTTTCTGGTCGATTGCGCGTATCCGCCCTGTGCCAGCGGTAACAGCGGAAACAACCCGATCGGCGGGCTGAATGAATAAATGGAGCATTCAGATCATCGCCGTCAAATTTTGAACTGGTTCACCATGCTCCTGAGCTGTTCGGACAGTTTCGACAGATCCTGGGCGCTGATATTGACCTGGGCGCTGCTGCTCGACATTTCATTGGCGGCCACATTGATCTCCGCGATGTCCTTGGAGATGTCGGCGGCCACGGCCGAGCTTTGGCCTACGTTGCCATTGACTTCCTGAATGCCCGCCGCGGCCTGGGTCACGTTGGTCGCGATCTCGGAAGTGGCCGTCGATTGTTCTTCCACAGCCGTGGCAATGCCGGAAACGACATCGTTGACTTCCTGAATCACTTTCGTGATCTGATCGATCTGCCCGATGGTCACCGAAGTGGTGCCCTGGATGTCACCGATCCTGGCCTTGATATCCTGGGTGGCGGCTGCGGTTTGCTTGGCCAGTTCCTTGATCTCGTTGGCCACCACGGCAAAGCCCTTGCCGGCCTCACCCGCACGCGCCGCTTCGATCGTGGCATTGAGCGCCAGCAGGTTGACCTGCTCCGAAATTTCGGTGATCGTTTCGATCACCTTGCCGATGGCCTGGGCTGCGTGACCGAGCTCGGCCACTTTGACCGACGTGTCGCCCGCCTTGACCGCTGCCTGATCCGATATGCTGCGCGCCTTTTCGGAATTCTTGGCGATTTCGCCGATCGTGGCGGACATCTGTTCGGCCGCCGTGGCCACCACCTGGGTATTCGTTGCGGATTGTTCCATGGCCGCCGCGACCGTGGTCATGTTGGCGCTCATCTCCTCGGATGCGGTGGCCACCGTGCTGCACTTGTCCGAGGTGTTGCGGGCGGACTGCGACATCTGCTCGGAAATCGCGGAAAGCTCGGTGGAAGAAGAGGAGAGCGTATCGACCCCCCCGGCGATCTGCCGGATGATGCCCTGCAGTTTTTCGATAAACACGTTGAACCACCGGGCCAGCTCGCCGACCTCGTCGCGGCTTTCGACTTTCAGGCGCATGGTCAGATCTCCCTCGCCCTGGGCGATGTCCTTGAGTCCCGCGACAGCGGCATTGATCGGTCGGGTGATGGCGCGGGCGCTGAAAAGTACGATCAAGGCCACCACGATGCCTGCCACCAAGGCCACGACGATCGTTGAATTGCGGATCGAAACGGATGCGGCCAGGAATTCATCTTTATTCTGCGTCGCACTGATCGACCAGCCATTGATGCCGACCGGAGCGAAACCGGCGATTTTGTCGATCCCTTTGAACCGGTACGCTTCGGTGCCCTTCTGGCCGGCCATCATGCGGGTGTTGATCGCATTCATTTCAGCGATCGTGGTCACATCCAGACTCAGGATGTACTCCGCTTTGGGGTGGGCCAGGATCAACCCTTTTTCATTGATCATGTAACCGTAACCGGTCTCGCCGATTTTGCGCGTTCCGATCAGCTCAGTGAAATAATGCGCTTTGATGACGATGCCCAGCAGACCTGAAAACTGCCCTTTACCGGTCTGGATCGGCGCACAGACGTTGACAATGGGCTTTCCGGTGGCTTTTGAGAGCGTCATGTCGCTGACCACCGGTTTCCCCGTCTGTTTTGCGGTGATGAAGAAATCCCGGTTGGAAATATCGATCTGCTCGTACCGGTCGCCGTTTTCGAGCACGCCGTTGTAAATGGCCCCCTTGGCGTCTGCAATGAAAATCCCCTGGTAATGGGAACCCATTTTAGCAAACTGTTTTCGCAGTGCTCCGAATACATCGGCGATCTGCTCCTGGGAAGCCTCGCGCCCTTGATCGGCGACCTGTTCCGCAAGTTCGATCACCCGTTTTTGAGAAGCCATGGAGGCGGCTTTGCTGATTTCGCTTTCCAGGATGGTGGTGGTCAGTTTCGCCAAGTCGGCCGCGATGCTTTCCGCCTGGACCAGGGAGAATCGGTACAGCGCTTGTTCCGCCTTGGTGTAAGATAAATAACCCACGACGATCAAAGGGAGGAGAACTAATGAAAGGCCGCCGCAGATCAGTTTTGAAGAGATGGAGTTCAGATTGAGTTTCATTGAGCTTTGATCCTTTTTTGATTTTTTTGATGATTCCGATTCAGCATGCTTGCGCCGTTCAGAATCTGCCGCCGGCCTAAATATCGACTGCGCCCGTGTGGGAGTTTAGCCCCAAAATATGCATGTCCGAAAACGTCTTGACCTTCCCGGCCGATCTTTGGAAGATGGCATACCCGAACCCGTTATCGAAGGTGCAGCATGCTTGATCGCAAAACGTGCGAGCGGGCCCGCCTGGCGCGCGATGCGCGCTTCGACGGACTTTTTTTCATCGGCGTAAAAAGCACAGGGGTGTTTTGCCGGCCGATTTGTCCGTCACGCACGTGCAAACCCGCCAATGTGGTTTACTACCCCAGCGCCGCCGCCGCCTCCGCGGCCGGCTTCCGGCCGTGCCTGCGCTGCCGACCGGAAGCCGCCCCGGGCTCGCCGGCCTGGAACGGCACTTCGGCGACCGTGGCGCGGGCCCTTTCCCTGATTCGCGAGGGGGCGTTGAACGGACGCCCCGTCGAGGATTTGAGCCAGCGGCTGGGTATTGGGTCGCGTCACCTGCGCCGGCTGTTTCAATTGCATTTGGGGGCTTCACCCGTTTCGATCGCCGCCACGCAGCGCGTGCTGTTTGCGAAACAACTGCTTTCCGAAACCGATCGCCCGGTCACCGAGATCGCCTTTGCCGCCGGATTCGGCACGATCCGCCGCTTCAATGCGGCCTTTCGCAGGATCTACGGCCAATCTCCGAGCGGAATGCGCCGTCGGCAGAGATCGGGCGGGACCTCATCGGCACCCTTTCACTGCCGATTGACGCTGCCTTTTCGGCCGCCGTTCAACTGGCCGGCGATGCTCGCCTTCTACCGGCAGCGGGCCGTCCCCGGGGTCGAGTCGGTCGGTGAAACTTTTTATGCACGCACCATCCGCCTGGACCGCACGACGGGCGTTATCCGCCTGGAAGCCGCGCCCGGAGGCACGAAGCTTCTGCTCACGCTCTCCCTGAACGACGCCGCCGGTTTGCTGCGCGTCGTGGAACGTGTGCGCCGCATGTTCGATCTTAATGCGGACATGGCCGCGATCTATCGTGTGCTTGAACGCGATCCCCTGCTGGCCCGCAGCATCGAACAGAATAGCGGACTGCGCCTGCCGGGAATTTGGGATCCTTTCGAAGCGGCCGTGCGCGCGGTGGTCGGCCAACAGATCTCGGTGGCGGCGGCGCGCACGGTCACGGGACGCATCGCCGCGCTGGCCGGCCGCGAGGTCGAAACGACGGAGGGCGGGACGGGACTGACCCGTTACTTTCCATCGCCCCGTGAACTCGCTGCGGCCGATGCTTCCGCCTGGGGAATGCCCGAAAAACGGGCGGCGACGATCAAAAACCTGGCCGACGCGGTGCTTGCCGGGAAAATCGTCCTGCAGGCGGATGAATCGCTTTCCGCATTCACCCGCCGCATGACCGCATTGCCCGGCATCGGCGAGTGGACCGCGCACTATGTGGCCATGCGCGGTCTCGGCGAACCCGATGCATTTCCGGCCGGCGATCTCGGCATTCTCAACCGGCTGAAATCCGGACCGCAGCGCCCCGGCAGGCGCGAGGTCGCCCGACGGACGGAAACCTTCCGGCCCTGGCGTGCCTACGCGGCGATTTATCTGTGGAACCTGAAGGAGACAGAAAATGGTTTATGACTATTTCAACACCGGCTTGATCGGCACCCTGACCTTGGCAGGCGATGAAAAAGGCCTGCGGCATATTGAATTTCAAACCGCACGCCGGCCGATGCGCCTCGATCCGGACTGGAAACAGGACCGCCCGTTTTTCAAACATGCCCGCACTCAGCTCGCGGCCTACTTCGCCGGCGAGCTGCAGCAGTTCGATCTGCCCCTTACACCTGTCGGCACGCCGTTTCAGCAAAAGGTGTGGACTGCGCTGCGCACCATACCGTACGGGCAAGTGGTCTCCTACAAGTGGATCGCCGAAAAGGTCGGCACCCCCAAGGCCGTGCGCGCGGTGGGCGGTGCCAACGCCCGCAATCCACTGCCGCTGGTCATCCCCTGCCATCGCGTGATCGGCTGCAATGGCACGCTGACCGGTTTCGGCGGCGGACTTGCGGTCAAGCAGCGTCTTCTCCTGCTGGAGAACCCACGCTACGGCGGCAGGCTGGGATAAACCTGTCTGACCACCGTAGCACCCCTTGAAGAATCGGAAGATCCAGGCCGGCGCTTCGAAGTGCAAAAATGGTAATAAATTACCAAATAGGTACCATTATACCTCCCTTCAACGTCCATCATTCACCCATGAAGCCGTAATCATTTAAAATAAAAAGTTGTTTCATCGGCCCGTGTTTTGCTTGGCTCAACTTAGGGACTTTGGGCTTCGACATCTATCTATGTATAGGGGGAGGTGGAGATATGAAAAACAAACGCACTTTTTTGGCCATCCTGGCCCTTGTCTTACTCACGGCCTGCGGCGGTGGTGGCGGGGGATCGAGCAGTTCTGGAAGCGGAACGCTCGCGGTGAGCCTGACCGACGCCTCGACCGACCGGTACAAGGCCGTTTATGTCACCATCGATGAGGTCCAGGTTCACCTGGGTGGGAATGAAAACACACCCGGCAATTGGCAGTCGCTCGATTTTCAGGGCCCGAAAACGATCAATCTCCTCGACCTGGTCAACGGTGTCCGCGAGGATCTCGGGCTTGCCGCAATGCCCGCCGGAAACTACACTCAGGTGCGCCTGATTATCGGCCGCACGCCCGACGACTCGCTCAATGTTCTCAGCCAAACACACAACGGGGTTCCCAACTACGTCATCGATGCGGATGACGACGAAATCCATCCGCTTAAAGTGCCGAGCGGCTTCAATACGGGAATCAAGATCGTGCGCGGGTTTACGATCAGCGCCAACCAGACCACGGAACTTGTGCTCGACTTCGACGCCGCCCGTTCCGTAGTGGAGGCGGGCGCCAGCGGGCAGTGGCTGCTGAAACCGACGATCAAGGTATATGAGCTGAGGGAATATGCCATTGCGGCCGGGCTGGTTACGGCCGAGGATGGGAGCCCCCTGGAAGGCGCCCTGATCTCGCTCCAGAGTTATGATGCGGCCACCGGCGAGGTTGCGATCCACGCGGCGACCGTCAGCAACGGGATAGCCGATGCGGACGGCTTCAATTACAGGTTGTTCGTACAGCCCGGCACCTACACGCTGGTGATGTGGGCCACTGGAAGGCAAGTGTGGTCTGAATCGGTCACGCTCCACAGCGGGGAAACCGCGGTCGTCGCGGACCGCGCCCTGCCGCCGGCGGCAGCCCAGGGCCGGGTGTCGGGATCGGTCACCTTGGGGGCGGATGCCGAACAATATGCGACACTCAGTTTCCGCCAGGAAGTTGCAGCTGGTGCAAGCGGCACACAAGTCATCGAGCTTGCGTCGATTAATGCCGCCGCCGGCGCCGAATATGCAATCGCGTTGCCGGAAGGCGATTACCTGCTGTCCGTCTCAAGCTATGGCTATCAAACAGCCAATTACACGTTCAGCGCCTCCGAGGGAGCGCCCGTTGTGCAGAATATCACTTTGGTCCCCCAGTCGTGATCCATGCGTTACGGGCGCCGGGGAAAGCAAACCAGGCGCCCGTAACACATCCCGCCCCGCATGGATGCCGAACGGCTTCAATCGAATGCGTTCGGCACCCGCTCAACCAGCAGTGAGGATGCCGCCCCCGACTTGAGGTTTAGATTGGTATGGCGGGTATTTTCGATCCTCAAGGACGACCAATTGCACTGAACCCAACTGGAACGTTCCACATCCCGTGAAAATGATTTCGTCCTGCATTCCCAACGGATTGACTGATTGACCCATTGACACCCCCGTTTCTGCCGATTAAACAAGTGCGCTGATGCAGAATTTTCAGGATTTAGGACACAACATGCCCTACCTCCCGCGATGGGAATATCGCGATTTTGTCCATCCTTTGCCGTCCGGGCGGATTTGGGCCAACTGCGGCCGCATCGATCATCCGGATATCATGGCCGAGCTTTTTCCGAACCCGGCGGCCGAAAGCCGATCCAAACGCGGCCGCACCTTCGACGAGGCCAAGGCGCTTTTCTGGCGCGAATACCGCGAGGAGATCCTCGAGGCCATGCAGCCGTGGCGCGACGCCGGATGGGAGCCCGGCGACGAAGTGGGCCCTTCGGGCATCACCCTGCGCACGTATAAAAGCTTCAAGACCTATCCGCAGCTCCGGCCGCTGCTGGTCGTGCTGTCAATTCTCCTGATCGGGCTGCCGCTGTTCTGGCGCGACACCGTGGCGGAGCCCACCGAATTCCGCCTGCTGATGCGTCGGCCGGCAGGCCGTGCCGACTTTCCCGAAAGATCGAAGAGAGCGGAAAGGTGAAAGACCAAAGATACTATAGATGAAAGCAGGATTGGATCGATCGATAACAGACAGAATACCTCTTTCAGCTCTCACCTTTCAACCTATCAGCGTTCACCTTTTTCTTTACGATGACATCGATGTTCCAGCTTCCAGGTTCCAGTTGAAATCCTGCCGCTTTACCGGTAGCCTGCATTAACCGCCCGCCCTCACAGGAGTCTGCCATGCGCCCGCTTGCCCTCGCACTGTACTGTGTCATCGTCCTGCTGTGGTCCGCTGCCGCCGTTCACGCCGACGAAGCGCCGGTCAGCGACGCCACCCAGGAGTGTCTGGACTGTCACGCCGCGATTCACCCGGGGATCGTCGCCGACTGGCAGCAGAGCCGGCATGCGGCCGTCACGCCTGCTGCGGCCATGGCGCGCAAAGCGAAAACGCCGCCGCGGGTCTCCGCACCCAATGTGCCCGAGGCGCTGCGCGGCACGGCCGTGGGCTGCGCCGAGTGCCACGCCCTGCGCGGTGAGGCGCACGCCGACACCTTCGAACACAACGGACACCGGATCCACCTGGTGCCAAGTCCGGACGACTGCGCAACCTGTCATGCCGAGGAGCGGACGCAGTTCGCCGACAACATCATGGCCCTGGCCGAAAAAAATCTCTCCGAAAACGCCCTCTACCGGGACATGCAGCGCACCATTCTGGGGACCCCCCAGGTGACTCCCGGCGGACTGCACTTCACCTCCGAAGACGACCTGACGCGCGCCGATGCCTGTTATTACTGCCACGGCACGCGCCTTGCGGTGAACGGCAGCGAAACGCGGGCGACCGATGTGGGCGAACTGGAGTTTCCCGTCATCTCCGGCTGGCCCAACCAGGGGGTCGGCCGCGTCAACCTCGACGGCAGCCGCGGCAGCTGCAGCGCCTGCCACACGCGCCATCTGTTCAGCATCCAGACGGCGCGCAAACCCTATACCTGCAAAGAGTGCCACGTGGGGCCGGACGTCCCGGCCTTCAAGGTCTATTCGGCCAGCAAGCACGGCAACCTGTTCAGCACGCACGAGGGTGCGTGGGACTTTGCGCCGGTTCCCTGGCGGCCGGGCCGCGACTTCGGCGCCCCGACCTGCGCGGTGTGCCACATCAGCCAGGCCGTCAATGCAGACGGCGTGGAAATTGTGCCGCGCACACATCGCATGAACGATCGCCTGGGCTGGCGTATTTTCGGATTGATCTACGCCCACCCGCAACCCCGCTCGCCCGATACCAGCATCATCCGCAACCGGGCCGGGCTGCCGCTGCCCACGGACCTGGATGGATCGCCGGCTTCACCGTTCCTGATCTCCGCCGAAGAAATTGCATCCCGCCGCTCCCGCATGCAGGCGGTTTGCCTGAACTGCCACGGCGGCGCCTGGGTGAACGGTTTCTTCAAGCGCCTGGATCACAGCATCACCACATCCAATGCCGCCGTGCGCGCGGCCACGGAGCAAATGCATGTCATTTGGCAAAAAGGGTATGCCAAGGGTCCTGCGTCGGGCGGAAGCTTGTTCGATGAAGCCGTGGAGCGGCGCTGGAGCGACGCCTGGCTGCTCTACGCCAATAACGTGCGTTTCGTGTCGGCCATGGCCGGGGGCGGGGACTACGGGGTCTTCGAGGACGGTCGCTATCACCTGAGCACGGCGCTTCTGGATCTGCAGGACTGGCTCGCGCTGCGCGAAAAGATCGCACGCGGGAAAAAGTAGCGATCGTCCTGTTCTTTCTGGGTCAACCGCTGTGGTTCGCGGCGGCCGCGATTTTGGGAGCGGGAATGCGGCGTAATCGCAAAAACGAAGCGGTGGGCGGCTAAAACACGATCGTGCCGAGCGTTCCCAGAACGCCGAGAACGATCGCCACGGCGCCCAGGCCGATAGCCGTAAGACTGAGGATGCCGCCCTTTACGCGCGGCGAGGCCGCCATCAGCATGCCGGCGATGCCGAACGGCAGCGACAGGATGGCGGCGATCACGCCCCACACCGGGTGCCCTGAAAAGGTAAGCAGATAACTCCCTGCGGCGGCAACGATCGCTACCGTGGCGGCGGTGCCTGTTTTTTGTGCCATGCTGACCCTCCTCGCTGATTTCCCGCATTATGCGATTGAATCGGGCCGCGGCCATGGGGTGCGGACACTATTTGAGCCGTCGCGGAATTTGATTTGGTTGTTCGACGGGCTGGGTGGCGTCAATACGATTCGCGGATGCGTCCGCCGGCACCTTCGATGCACAGTCGTCCGGCGGCGACGATGGCCTGCTTGGCCGGTCGGGAGAGCCGCTTGAAGCGGTACTCGACCTTCATGGCCAGCGATCGGGGACCGATCGCCTGCTGAAAAACCAGCCGCAGCGGTTTGTGTGCGCGCAGGTACTTCGCGGTTCTGTTGCCCTGGGCGACGTGTTCGGCCCATCGGCGGCGGACATCCGTGGTGATTCCGGCATAGAAGCAGCCGTCCACGGTGGCGACTACGTATAAATACCAGCAGGGGTCCGAATGGCTCATCTCGCTCCTTTGCGCCCGGCATGCACAGGCCGGGGTCGGTATTGATGACCCGAAATGCCGCCCGGCGCAAGTTCGATTTGCCTCTGGCGGCATCCAGCGCCCAGCTTGGCTGAACCTACTGCTTTCTCCCTATTTTCAACCTCCGCTATCTTTGTTAGAGGTTGCGGACACTTGACGGACCATCCACCCCACGCAAAGGAATCCCATGAACCGGCTCATCGCTCCGTCCATTGCCGAGATCCTCGCCAAAGGCGCGGCGGCAGAGGGAATCACCCGTGAAGAAGCCCTCGTTCTGATGGCGCTGCCCCTGCACGCGCCGGAAACCTATGCGCTGCTGGCCGCAGCCGACGGCCTTTCACGCCGAACTTTCGGCGGCAAGGCCGAAAATCATTTTCACATCGGATTGAACGCGGCGCCTTGCCCGGTCGATTGCCGCTTCTGCTCCCTTGCGCGCAGCGCCGGCATTTTCACCGCAAGCGTGGTGTTCGAAACGCAAAAGATCCTGGCCTGGGCCCGGCAGGCCGAAGCGCAGGGCGCCGATGCCCTGAACCTGATGACCACCGGCCACTTCCCGTTTGAACGCCTGCTGGAAATCGGACGCCTGCTCAAGCAGACCGTCCGCATCCCCCTGGTGGCCAACACCTGCGATATCGACCACAAGCAGGGCGAGGCGCTGCTTGCCGCAGGTTTCACGGGCGCCTACCATGCGCTTCGACTGGGGGAAGGGCGCGACACGCCGTTGCTGCCCGAGCGGCGTATCCGCACGATCCGGGTCATAAAAGAGGTGGGGCTGCTCTGGATGAACTGCGTCGAACCGGTCGGCCCCGAGCACCGGCCCGAGGAGATCGTGGAATTGATGCTGCTGGCGCGGCGCTGCGGCGCGGTTTACAGCGGCGTGATGCGGCGCATCAATTTTCCGGGCTCGCCGCTGGCCGCCTCCGGAATGATCAGCGAACTGGAGATGGCCCGCATGGTGGCGGTGTCCCGCCTGGTGATGGGCGACACGGTCAGAGCCCACTGCACCCATGAACCGAACAGCGCAGCCCTGCTGGCCGGAGCCAATCTTTTTTTTCCCGAAGTCGGTTCCAGCCCCCGCGACGGACTGGCCGACACCGCCGAGGGACGGGGGACCGACGTCGGCCGCTGCCAGGCCATGCAGCGCGAGATGCACTGGCGGCCGGAGCTCGCGTCCAATTGCTTTGGATAAAGAGGGTCGGACCGATGCCCGCACGGTCCAAGAAAAACAAAGGCTTCGAAAGTACGGGCATCTGCTTAGCGCGCCGGTGAGCCATTGACCATACTGAAGCTTTCCATTATCCGCTTTCGTAAAGGGGACTGGAGCACACCCGGCCCCTTATTAAAGCGAGAGGGTTAGTAAGGTGCCTGTAAGAACGTTGCTGTGGAGTTTGCTGGCCGTACTGCTCGCCGCCGGCGGCGCGCCGGCCGACCGCGTGGTCCGCATCGGGACCTGGAAAACGGCGCAGACGATTCAACCGTATTTTTATCAGTCCTTCCTGGGCGATAGTGTGCGCTGCGAGGTGGTGGCGTTTACCAATCCGGCCGACCAGAAAACCGCCCTTCTGGCCGGCAGCCTGACCCTGTGCGGCACGACGCTGGCGCATGCGATTCATTCGGCCGCCCAGGGGCAGCCGGTCGTGGTGGTGGCCGCTTTATGCAACAAGTGTTCGGCCCTGGTGGTCCGCCGGGATGCGGCGGTCGCGCGCGTCGACGACCTGCGGGGCCTCAGGATCGGCTACGTCCCGGGCACCATGCACGAGATTTTGCTGCGCGAGACGCTGACGCGCAGCGGCATGTCGCCGGAAAAAGATGTGCGGCTCACGCGCGTCGACTTCTTCGATATGGGAACGGCGCTGGCCCGCGGCAGCATCGATGCCTTTCTTTCCGGCGAACCTTTTCCCAGCCTGGCGCTGCATGCGGGATACGGCCGCATCCTGGCCTACCCCTATTTCGACGATTCGGTGGGCAGGATCAATGCCGCCCTTCTGGTTACGCGCGAAAGCATCGCATGCGAGCCGGAATTGATACAGCGCCTGGTCACGGCGCACGCGCAGGCCAGCGAACACCTAATCCATAATCCCCGGCAGTGGCTCGCCAAAGCCGCCGAATTCGGAACACCGCCGGCCGTGCTGCAGCGGGCGGCCGAAAACATGGAGCTGGCCTGGCGCATGGATGAGACGTTCGTTGCGCATGTCCGGGCGCTCGGTGCACGCATGCAGGCACTCAAAGTCATCGACCGCCAGCCCGACTACGACCGGCTGTTCGATCTGCGCTTCGTCGGCCGGGCCGCAAGGGAGCTGGGCCGCTGATGACCGGCGGCCCGCGCTCCGCCTGGCGCTTCCGGCGGCTCCTGCCCTGGGTGCTCCCCGGGGCACTGGTCATCTTCTGGCTGATGGCCGGTGCGAACGCCTGGATACCCGACTACCTGCTGCCGCCTCCGCAGCGGGTGGCCGCGGCCTTGTTCCAGTATGTCTGCGCCGAACCCTACAGCACACCCTATGCCGGGCGTTTCTGGAGCGACCTGCCGGCCAGCCTGCTGCGGGTTCTCACGGGCTTCGGCCTGGCGGCGCTGCTGGGACTTCCCCTCGGCATCATGTCCGGGCGGCTCAGGGTCGTCGAAGGCCTTTTGAGCACCACCCTCAACGCCGTGCGGGCCGTTCCCGGAATCTGCTGGCTGCCGCTGGCCCTGGTATGGTTCGGGATCGGGCGCGGCGCCACCGTCTTCCTGGTCGGTCTGGCCGCATTTTTCCCCATCTACCTCAATACGGCCGACGGCGCGCGGCGCATCGACCCTCTGCTGTATCGGTCCGGCGCCATGCTGGGCATCGGCCGCTTTCGGGGTGTGTTCGCCATCCTGATGCCGGCCTGCATGCCGCAGATCATCACCGGCCTGCGTCTGGGTCTGGGACTGGCCTGGGCCTATCTGGTACTGGGAGAACTGACCGGTGTTTCCGAGGGGCTTGGCGCCGTGATCATGGATGCCCGCATGATCGGCCGCATCGACATGATCCTGGGCGGCATCATCGTCATCGCATTGATGGGACGGCTGTGCGACCTGCTGCTCAAATGCGGGTTGAAACTGCTGTTTAAAAGCGCCCGGAGGACGGCGTGAAAAGACATCTTTCGATTGTGCCGGCCAGCCGTGAAACCTCGCCCGCGCTGGAGGCCGAGCAGTTGGAGATGCTGTTCGATGTGGCCGGCCGGCCGGTAAAAATACTGGAGGACATCGCCTTCCGCATCGCTCCCGGAGAATTGATCTGCCTGCTGGGCCCCAGCGGATGCGGCAAGACCACCCTGCTCAACCTGGTGGCCGGATTTTTGACCCCGTGCAGCGGGACCTTGCGTATTTACGGCCGGCGGATTATCGGCCCTGGACCGGACCGCTGCGTGGTGTTTCAGGAGGACGCCCTTTTCCCCTGGCTCACGGTGGCCGAAAACATCGCCTTCGGATTGAAGGGGCGGCTTTCCGGCCGCGAGAGGCGCGCCGAGGTGGCGCGTCATCTCGACCTGATGGGGCTGAGCGCCTACGGCAACTACCTTCCCGGTGAAATTTCGGGCGGCATGAAGCAGCGCGTGGCGCTCGCCCGGGTGCTGATCCTCAAACCCCGCGTGCTGCTCATGGACGAGCCCTTCGGGGCCCTGGACGCCCAGACGCGCGAGGAGATGCAGCAGCTGCTGCTGGATCTGTGGCGCGAGTTCTCCCCGACCATCCTTTTCGTCACCCACGACATCGGGGAAGCGCTGGTGCTGGCCGACCGCATCCTGGTGATGGGCCGCCATCCCGGCCGCATTCTTGCGCAGGTGGCGATCTCCCTGCCGCATCCGCGCAAGAAGGAATCGGACGCCCTGCACCGCTTCTACGGCAAGCTGCGCGCCCTGCTGTGAGGTCAGGGGACGATCCAGACCGCCAGGTTGCGGGCCTTTTGCAGCACCCTTGCGGATACGCTGCCGAACAGGCGGCTCTGGCTGCCGCCGCTCTTGCCCATGACCACGGCCCCATAGCCGCCCGCCCGGACTTCATCCAGAATTGCCTTGGCGGTCAAGAGGCCCCCGGAAACGGTTTTCATTGCGAAACGCGCTTCCTCGATGCCGCACCTGGCCAGGATGGCCCTGGCCTGGCCGTAAAAATTATCCAGGCAGCGCCGGTCGGCGTCCATGATGATGGCTTCGGCATCGGGCAGCGCCGCCTCGCCAGGGTCGATGGCGCAGTAATCCTGAAGCCGGGGTTGTACATGCAGCATCTGAATGCGGCCCTTGCATTCTCCGCCGAACATGAACGCCACGTGGTCCAGGGCCCGCAGGCTGCCGGGAGAGCCGTCTATGGCAAGCAACACGGATGTGGCGCCCACATCGCCGTCCACGATCCAAATCGGCGTCAGGCTGGAGTGGTTGACCAGATTGGCGGTGACGCTGCCGGTGAAGAGCTCCTGCAGCGCCGTGACGCCGCGCCGGCCGACGAGGATCGCATCGTAGGCGGCCGCCTGGCTCAAGACCAGGATATCCTCGGCCACCGAAGCATGGCGCGGCCGGGTTTGGGTGCTGAAGCGCTCGGGGGCGAGCCCCAGGCGCACCAACTGCTCCCGGTACTTTTCAAGCAGCGCGTGCCCGGCACGCTGATTCTTTTGCAACAGCCGCTCGAGTTCGTTGCGGGCCTTGAGGCTGCGTTCGGCCTCATCCAGCAAATAGCCGGAAACGGCCGGTTGAATGTGGAGCAGATCGTAATGCAGTTCCGGGATGTGCGCCGCCAGCCGCGCGGCATATCCGAGGGCCTGCGACGCCTGCAGTGATGCGTCGACGGCAATGAGGACGCTCTTTTTCATATTCACCTCGCTTTCATCGGAGCAGAGATCCGCCACGTGTACTAAGGGGCTCCGGCATAGGCATCCAAATAGGGCGCCAGCACGCCCCGCAGCCGCCGCAGGATCAGGTCCCGCGGGTCCGAATCGACCGTGCCCGGCGGCATGTCCGGAAATAGATCGGGCAGAAACTGACGGACAAGCGCCGCCGGAAACGGGCGATGCAGATTCTGCATCAGACGGTTGACCGCCTGCATGGCCGCCGGATCGGACCAGTAGTAGCGAATTCGATCCCGGAAGCTGAAGTGACGCAGGAACCGCTGCTCCTCGTATGTCCCCCGGTAATGGTTTTGCCAATACTGCGGCCGCTCGAGCATCAGCGTTTCCATGACCTGCGGCAGCTGCGAACAAAAACGCAGTCCCGGCCACGACGCCTCGATCTGGCTCAAGGCATACAGAACTTCGCGCAAGGCGAAGGTCAGACAGGGGCCGATTTTGACGATCGCAAAATGATCCTCGATCATTTGCGTCAATGCAGCACCCGTCTGATAGTCGCCGGCATGGACTTCGAAGGTCATGGCGCCGGGCAGCCGGTCGTGAGCCGCCGCAAGCGCCCGGGCCGCTTCCGGCCGGTAGGAAGCGATACGCCGGTCGCCGAAATCGACACCCGGCTGCACGACCACGGCGAGCACCCGCTCCCAGGCTGCGGACAAGCCGGCCCGCCGGAACGCGGCGGCGAAGGTATCCAGCATGGAGAACAAGTCATCCGCCCGGGTGACCCTGACCTGCGGCTGGGAGGCCTCCAGTCCGCCTCCGGGTACGGGTACTTCGGTGCCGATGACATAGCACGGCGGCGGCACATCCTGCTGCGCGGCGGTCTGCTCGGCGACCCGGCAAAGCCGGACCGCCCGCTGCGCGGCGGTTTCCACCGGAAGGTCCGCGACATGGTCGTCGGCACAGCCCGCCGCCGTATCGAGATGAATTTTCCGAAAACCGGCCGCTACGCATTCACGCGTCAGCACCATGGCGGCCGTCATCGCCGGTTCGGAGGTCAGGTGACGCCAAACGTGCGGCCCGAGGTGATCGGCACCCAGCACGATCCGCTCGGCCGGCAAATCCGCAGCCGCCGCCATTTGGGCGATAAAAGCCGCAAAATCGGCGGGCGTCATGCCGGTGTAGCCGCCGGCCTGATTGACCTGGTTGGCCGTCGCCTCGACCAGCAGCACGCCGTCCCGCGCGCGCACCTCGCGCATCGCCGTACGCAGCACCATGGGATGGGCCGAACAGACAGCCACAGTCCCGCCGCCGGACGCAAGATGCCGGTGACGCAGGTCGATCAGCGGGTGGTCCTTCAAAAATTATTTCTCCTCCGGCGCGATGTTTCCCATGCCGGCAGCCGCTCCGAACACGCACCCGGGCTTTGCAATCGGTGCGGCGTTGGACTATGTTCTTCCCCGGCGGCCTGCAATGAACCATGATAAAAGCCGAAAGGCCCTTGCACAAGGAATAATTCACATGCCCAAACCACAAGCGCGGCAAGAAGAACTCGAACAGGCCATGGCGGATCTGCTCGATTACGCCTTCGATCGGGAAGATGTGAAGTATCTGCTGGCCCGCCTGCCCAGGGAGGCACCCGTGACGCCGGCCAAGGTCGAATACGAGTTGCAGATCTTAAAAATCGTCACCGTCGGGTGGAGCCTCTCCTATCATCTTCACCCGGCCTTGCGGCCGGCGCTGCCCGAGTTTTTCTGGCAGTCCGTGCGGCGGTTGGCTGCCGGTCTGTCGCAGACCACCGGCCGGATCATCGGTCAGCCGGTCGACTATTTCGCAGTATTGAAAGAACGTTTCGAGACCTACCGCGCTGCTCTGGCCGCAGATCCCGGCGCGGCCGAACCGGCGCGCGTGATCGGCCCGGAATTCGCCCGGGTGTGCGGCCGGGCGGAGGACCTTTTCGCCTTCATGGCCGGTTCGAAAATGTTCATCTCGGCGACCGGGCGGGTCGAACAATACCTTCGCGCGCTCGGACTGACGGCGGACGGGTAATTAACAGGCTGTTGCAAAACTTCGCCTCGAGCCGTGATGCTGTGTTGCGCCTTGCCTGACGGCTCGATGCTCGTTTTTCGACGGCTTGTTAATGGAGACCCGCCGGAACGGCGCCGATGCCGTGCTCCCGTCGAAAGATACCTCCACCGCAACGGGGTTCATCCGCGCGCGCCGCTGCCGCGCCGTGCGCGGTTTCGTTCGTAGCGCATCTGCAGCAGTTCCACCATCAGCGCAAACCCCATCGGAAGGTAGATATAGGCTTTGGGCACATGCTTGTGCAGACCTTCCATGAAAATGGTCACTCCGATGGTGATCAAAAAGGAGAGCGCCAGGATTTTGAGCGCCGGATGGTGCAGAATGAACTCGCCGATCGGGCCGGCGAAAAAGAGGATGGCCACGAACGAGAGGATCACGGCGCTGACGATGATCCACAGCTCGTCGGTCAAGCCGACGGCGGTGATCACCGAATCAATTGAAAAAACGATGTCCATCAGAACGATCTGCGTGATCGCGGACGAGAAGGTGTCTGCACCGGAAGCGCCCGCCGGATGTTCGTCTTTGAGCGCGATGGTGTGGTGAATCTCGCGAACCGCTTTATAAAGCAGGAACAAGCCGCCGGCCAGAAGAATCAGGTCGCGGACCGAAAAGGTGAGAACGAGCGGTCGCGTCAGGCTGGTCAGGGCGAGAACGACCGCCAGCATGAGAATCCGCGCCGCAAGGGCGATGGCCAAGCCCAGAATGCGCGCCTTTTTACGCCGTTCGGGCGGCAGGCGGCTCACGAAAATGGCGATCACCAGGATGTTGTCGACTCCCAGGACCAGCTCCAGTCCGATCAACAGCGCCAGAAGCGCCAGGGCGTCGGCCATGAGGGTCTCCTTTGGTTCGCGGGGTCAGGCGGCGTCGGGATTTTCTTCCATCTCCTGCATGGCTCTTTTCATCTGGCGCAGCGCCTGACGGATGCGATGTTCGTTCTCCACCAAGGCGATGCGCACATATCCTTCGCCTTCCTCGCCGAAGCCGATGCCCGGCGCGAGGGAGACGTTGGCCCGATCCATCATGCGGATGCAGAATTCCATCGATCCGAGGCGGTTGTATGGTTCCGGGATTGCGGCCCACACGAACATGCCGGCCTTGGGCGGCGTGACCGGCCAGCCGATGCGTTCCAGGCCCTCGCAGAGAACATCGCGGCGGCTCTGGTAAATGGCGGCCTGCCGGACGATGTCTTCGTCGCAGTGACGCAGGGCGACGATGCCCGCGATCTGAATGGCTGAAAAAATGCCGTAATCGTAATAGCCTTTGATCTTGCGCAGGCCGGCCACCATCTCGCTGTTGCCCACGCAATACCCCAGGCGCCAGCCGGCCATGTTGTAGGTTTTGGAAAAAGAGCCGAATTCCACGCCCACATCGCGCGCGCCGGGGACCTGCAGGAAGCTGGGCGCCCGGTAGCCGTCGAAGCACACGCGGGCGTAGGCGAAATCATGGATCACCATGAAGCCGTACTTTTTGGCCAGGGCCACCACGCGCTCGTAGACCGCAAGGCTGCCCAGCGCGGAGGTAGGATTGTGCGGGTAGTTGAGAATCAGCACCTTGGGCCGCGGATAGACATTGGTGCACATGGTCTCGATGCGCGAAAGGAATGTCTCTTCCGGCGAAAGCGGAATGCGCAGCACACTGCCCCCGGCGATGATGGCGGCGTAGATATGCACGGGAAACGCCGGCGCCGGCACAAGCACGGTATCGCCGGGACCGATCAAGGCCAGAGCGAGGTGCGAAATGCCCTCCTTGGAGCCGATGGTGCAGATCACTTCGGCATCGGGGTCCAGCGTGACGCCGTAATCGGCGGCATACTTCTTGGCCAACTCGCGGCGCAGATTGCGCATGCCGTCCGCGGCCGGATAGCGGTGGGTCTTGGGATCGTTGGTGACCTCCACCAGCTTTTCGATCACCGGCTGGGGCGCCGGATCCACGGGATTTCCCATGCCCAGGTCGATCACGTCGTCGCCGTTCCAGCGCTTCTCGGTCTTCATCTTGTTGATCATGCCGAAGAGATACGGCGGCAGCTGCGACATACGACGCGCAAATTGGATGTGGGGCGTCTCGCTCATAAAGGCCTCCTTTCGTTGCCGGGAAGACGAAGTCCCCGGAAATGAAAACCCCGGATCGGGCTTGTGATCCGGGGCAGGAAGCGTACCGCCGCGGACCGTGCTTTACAGCCCGTGCGGTGTTCTGGTTTCGACTGGGTTAGCCGGTAACCGCCGCCCGAGCTGAAAGCCTGGCAGCAGCAGCGGCATTGAGAAGCGGGAAACAGTGCATGCTCAATCCGTTCATTGGACGAAAAAGTAAAAGCACTATAGCGCAGCGCCGCAGGGCTGTCAATTTGCCTGCGCCGGCTTCCTGACGATCCACACCGGGCAGTTCGGGCGGCAGTTCAGAAGACGCAGCGCGGTCGATCGTTTCAGGATGCGCCCCGGGCGGAAATGATCTTCTCCGAGCACCAGCGTATCGATCGTGCCGCTGCGTACGGCCGCGCTGAGCCGCCTGAGCGGCAGGCGCGGGCCGTCGATCCGTTCGAATGCGATCGGGCGATCCGTGTCGCCGACGGCATTCACGCCGATGGGGCTGTAAAGCACATCCGCAAGGATGGTCAGCCGGCCGTTGCAGCGGCCGGCCAGCTGGATGCTTCTGGCCTGCGCCGGTGCAGCCGCGGCACTGGTGGCGCAGCAAAGGATGCGGTCGAAGCGCAGGGGGCGTTTTTCGGGAATCACGAGCACATCGCAAGGACTTCGGCCGACCACCCGCGCGGCGGCGGACCACGGCAATGCCCAACCCTTGCGGCGTCCCAGGAGGATCAGGTCGAATCCGCCGTTCCGGGCCAGGTCCAGAATGGATAGATCGACCCTGCCGGCGCCCAGGAAGGTGTGCAGCCCGAGGCCCTGGTCCCGGGCGATCCCCAGGGCCTCTTTCAATACAGTCTGAAAGGGTTCTCTGCCGGCCGTATTCACGGCTCCCGGGGTCAGGCCGAGATCGCCTTCATAGTTTGGCGCCACGCTGACGGCGGACAGCTGAACCCCCAGCGCACGGCTCAATTCGAGGGCTTCGCAGAACGCATGCAGCGATGCCGTGGAGTCTTTCACGGCGATCAACGCCCTGTTCAGCGGGATCGCGGGGCAAGCGGCCGCCTGAATGTTCGGCGCCGAAGCCGGCGCTTGGGGAGATGGATCAATCATTCATGAATTCGTAAACAGCCGCATTTCGGACGGCGCCGTCAATCATTGAACAGCGCAATCGGCTTTAGGGTCACCGTCACATCGCCGACACCGCGCACCTGGCCGGCACGTGTCATTACCTGGTCTTTAAGCGCCTCCGGATGTTCCGCATTCGATTTAATGAGCACGCGGACCGCCTTGTGTTCCGCAGTCACCTGAATGTCCGCGTAATGTTCCACCAGAGCGGACCGCACCCGTGCCGCCAGAGCCAGGTCCTGGATGCGCTGCAGAGATGCGGGCGTGGTATCGAAACAGCCGCGGCGGACCGTGCTGCAGATGATATCGGCGGCATCGGCGGCGGTCAAGCGGCCGATACAGACGACCAGGTCATACAGGCTGGCATCGGTCGTATCGATCCCGTAAAGCCAGCGGCTCCAGCGCAACCGCTGATCGTCATCCGCTTTTAAAATCCGCAGCGCCTCTTTTTCGGACACCTGGTGCGCCGCGGCTTCGCGGCGGACGCGATTCTGCATTTCGGCGGTGATCCGCACCTTAAGCGCATGCCCCACCTGTTGAAGAAAAAAATGGCCGGCGAGACCATGGTACACGATATTGTCTTCGCACAGAAGGTCCAGCAGTGCCGCCTCGATATAGGCGACGTAGCGTTCCTTGCCATGCCAGAATCGATCCAGCAGGGAGGGGGCGTCGTGAATCGCCCGGGCCAGTTTCAACTCGGGGATGTTGAAAATTTCCGAGGCGTCCAGGAGGATGTCACGCGAGACGCAGGCGTAGCCGAGATCGTGCGCCACCATCCCGGCCACCTGTTTGCCTTGCGAGTAGGAACCGCGGGAAATGGTGATGATTGCCATTTTGTCCCCGTCGATCAGGATTCGGCCGCCACGGCCTCGGGAGTCGAAGAGTCCGCCTCCCTGCGCGCCTTGAACATGGCGGTCAGGATAATGCCCGCGCCGACCAGAAGGGCCAGGCACATGGTCCCGAAGCTGAGTTTGTTCAGCCATCCGATCGTGGACGGCTGCATCGAAAGAACCGCGAGCTGATCGAGATATTCCGGGATGGCCAACCCGCGGCTGACGGCGACCACCAGCATGATGATGCCCATGACGTTCTTGATCATGTGCTCTTTGACGTAAGTGGTTCCGATGGCGCCCAGCTGAACGCCCAGCAGCGACCCGGCCAGGATGATCAGCGTCAGGCGGATGTCCACCATGCCGTGCATGGCCCAGTTGATCGAACCGCCCAGACCCATGACGAAAGCGATCACCAATTCGGTGGCCGAGGCCACAAAGCCGGAAACGCCGAGTACATAAATCATGCCCGGAACGCCGATAAAACCGCCGACCGCAATGGTCGCCGCCAGCATTCCGGTGGCAAAACCCACCGGAACGGTAAACCAGACGGAGATGCGCACGTCGGCGCGTTTGAAATGGATCATGGGTGGCAAATGGATGGCCTGGAGCCTGCGCGCCAGGGTCGCGATGCGTTCCACCCCGCATGCCCTGCGACTGCGGCAGGCATCGATGAATACATAACCGCCCACCACGACCAGAACCACCACGAACGAAACGCTCACATAGAGGTTCGAACCCGCCTGGCCCCATAAATCGAGGATCCAGTTCTGAATCTTGATCCCCGCCTGGACCCCTGCGATCGCCGATGCGGCCATGAACAACCCGAGTTTGATATCCACCTGGCCGTACTTGAACCTCTTATAGGCCCCCACCATGGCCTTGGGAAACTTGTGGCACATATTGCTGGCCACGGCCACGGTTCCGGGAACGCCCAGGCTCATCATGCCCGGCGTCAGGACGAAGGCGCCCCCGGATCCGATGAACCCGCTCACCAATCCGCCGATAAAACCGACAACGAATAAAAAGGTGACGGTACTTGCGTTCAGATCGATGAATGAAAGCGCCTGTTGTAGCTCCTGCATTTGCCCCTCCTTGTCTGCCGGCCGTTTCGGGCGGCCGCTATTTCGCCTTGAGTTCGATATTATGGAACGGGTTGACGTGGGCATAGGCCCTCGGGCGCTTGGGCTTGGATTTCACCGGCTGCGGGGCGGCTGTCACACTCTTGTAGGCTTCGGTCTTGGGCCGGGCCTGAATCCCCAGCAGGGACCAGAGCCTGCTGGAAAAGGCGCCGTGGGCGAATGAAAAAGCGAACACCGTTCCGATGGGCAAGGCGGCATAGGCTCCGCCGCGCGTGAAAAGCCGCATTACGAGATCGGCATTCAGAAACACGGCCGCATACAGTGCGACGGTAATGAGCCCGAGAACGGATGCGGCGGCGATTTCCCTGCCATTTTGTCGCCTGGGTGGGTTTGACATGGTGGATCCTCCTGGGTTTTGGTTTGCGGTTTCAATCCGAAACACCGGCGGCATCACCGCCTCGGACAGGATTTCCTTCACATCGTCTGAATCGGTCAGGATAAATTCGATTCGTTTCAATGTCTGGCTCAGCTCTTCTACAGCCGCTTGCACCTGCCGGGCCGCGGCCTGGTATTCCAAGAGCCCGGCGTCCCGGGACGGTTCGGCGCACGCGGTGACCAGGCAACTCGGCGAAGGCGTGCGCGCGATCCCGGCCGGATCGTTCTCCAGTTGAAGCAGAATCACCTGGCATCCGATGCGGTGGCCGAGTTCGACGGCGTAGCGCTTGAGCCGCACCGATTCGTCGCCTGCAGCGGCAACGGCCAGGAACCGACGCGGGCGCTGCGGTTCGGCGGCCGGCGTGCAGCCCGCTTTAACTGAAATGGATGGAACTTCGATGTCATTCGATGGATTGGTCATGGCCTTTTCCATTCCACAAGCCATGCCAAATTCGAGCTGATGAAATAATAGATTGATTTTATAGCAACTTCTTATTTAGTATAGCAGTTCAAGGGGCGTTGCGTTTCGCAACGATCGACTGCCGACGCATGAAAATGTCTTTGATTTACCGCTGGTTGCAGCTGTTGCAGGCTGTACGTCCCGCGGGTTGTTAAAATGCAACACGCTGTTCGGCGCCGGAGGAATGGATTATGGTTTTCTTTCGCAAAGAAGAGGCCCACGCGAACCCCGCGCCGGCCACACCCGCTGATGGAGACCTTTCTGACCTGCAGCGGGCACTCGAAAGGGCCGGGATGCCGAAGGCGGCCGCCGACATGGCGGCTGGCGAGCTGGCGCGTCTGAAAAAAACCGACCCCTCCCTTCCCGAGTACGGCATTACCCACGCCTATTTGACCTTTCTGGCGGATTTGCCCTGGCGGCACACCACGGACGATCGCCTGAACCTCGACGAAGCGCAGGCTGTGCTGGACAGCGGACATTACGGCCTGTCGCAGGTCAAGGAGCGCGTGCTGGAATTTCTGTCCGTCCAGACCCTGCGGGCGCAGCAGAAATTCGATGTGCTGGTGGTCGACGACGAAAAAATCGCGCGCACCAATCTCGGCTATGTCCTGGCCAAAGAAGGCTATCGCGTCGAAACCGCGGCCAACGGTCTGGATGCCCTGGGGTTGCTCAAGAAGCGCCGTTTCGACCTGGTGCTGACCGACCTCAAGATGGACAAAATGGATGGCAATCAGCTGTTGGAGGCCGCCAAGCGGCTCGACTCCGAAACCCAGATCGTCATGATCACCGGTTTCGCCACCGTGGGTTCGGCGGTGGAAGCGCTGCGCAAAGGCGCCGCCCATTATCTGCCCAAGCCGATCAATTTCGATGAGTTACGGGCGGTCATCCGTCAAATCCTGACCCGCAAGCAGCGGCTTCAGCTGCACCGGGGACCGGTGCTCTGCTTCACGGGGCCTCCGGGCACCGGCAAAACCTCGGTCGGGCGCGGAATCGCCGCAGCCCTCGGGCGCAGATTCGTGCGCATTTCACTGGCCGGGCTTCGCGACGAAGCGGAGTTGCGGGGTCATCGGCGGACCTATGTGGGCGCCATGCCCGGCCGCATTCTGAGCGAAATCCGGCGGGCGGGCGTGAGCAATCCGGTCTTTATGCTCGACGAGATCGACAAATTCGGCCAGGATTTCCGGGGCGACGCCTCAGCCGTTCTCCTGGAGCTGCTCGATCCCGAACAGAACACGCATTTTTCCGATCATTACCTTGACATTCCCTTCGACCTTTCGGCCGCGATGTTCATCGCCACGGCCAATGTCATCGAAAATATAGCCGGGCCGCTCCGCGACCGCCTGGAACGCATAGATTTCGCCGGCTACACGGAACGCGAAAAACTCCGCATCGCCCAGCAGTTCCTGATTCCGCGGCAGCTGGCGGCCGCCAGTCTCGGGGAGCAGGCACTGACCTTTCAAGATCAGGCGGTGCAGAAGATCGTCCGCGAACATACCCGGGAAGCCGGACTGAGGGGGCTGGAGCGTGAAATAGCGGCCGTGTGCCGCAAATTGGCCCGGGTGTGCGTGCTCGACAAGGCGATGACCCACGGGATCGAAGTCGATGCGGAACTGGTCGAAAAATTGCTGGGCCCGCCCAAATACCCGGCCGCCTCCGGAATTGCCGCCGGCCGGGTCGGCGTGGCCAACGGATTGGCCTGGACGGAATCCGGAGGGGAGATCCTGCAGATCGAGGCGGTCCTGATGAACGGGACCCAGCAATTGATTCTTACCGGATCGTTGGGGCAGGTGCTGCAGGAGTCCGCCCGCACGGCGCTCAGCTATATCCGCAGCGATGCGGAAAGCTTCGGAATCGATCCCGACTTTTTCAGGAGCCGCGACATCCACATACATCTTCCGTCGGGCGCGATTGCCAAGGACGGCCCCTCGGCGGGGCTTGCGCTCGGCATATCCCTGATCTCCCTGTTGACGCGCAGGGCAACCAGCCCCCACGTCGCCATGACCGGCGAGTTGTCCCTGACCGGACGCATCCTGCCGGTGGCGGGCCTGCGTGAGAAAATTCTGGCTGCGCAGCGCGAAGGGATATCCAAAGTCATCCTTCCGGCCGGCAATGCCGCGGAAGTCCGGCGCCTTGAACCCGAGATACTGGAAGGCATCGCGCTTGTTTTCGCGGATGATTTAAGGCAGGTGGCCGAACAGGCCCTTGAAGACTGAACCCGCTTACTCCGCCATCCTGTTCCGGCGCAGCTTGCGCCACAGGGAGACCCTGTCGATTCCCAGAATCTCGGCCGCCCGGGTTTTGTTCTGGTTGACCTGCTTGAGGATCCAGGCGATGTATTCGCGCTCGTTTTCTTCGAGCGTTAGAAATTCGTGCGGCGTCCTGGCGCGCCTGAGAAGAATCTCACGCTGCTGTAAATCGGGCGGCAGATCTTCCGGCGCGATCTTCGGTCCCTTGGTCAGGGCGGCCGCGCGCTCGATGATATTCTCCAGTTCGCGCACATTGCCCGGAAATTCGTAATTCATCAGGATTTGAAGCGCAGCCGGGTCGATGTCGTTGACCGCGTTTTCGCTCGGTCCTCCGAATCTGCGCAGAAAGTGCCGGCACAGGAGGGGAATATCGTCCCGACGCTCGGACAAGGCGGGCACGATCAGGGTCATTACATTCAAACGGAAGTACAGGTCGTGACGGAACGTGCCTTTTTCCACCTCCGCACGCAAATCCTTGTTGGTGGCCGCCAGAACACGTATGTCCACCGGAATTTCCTGGGTGCCGCCCACCCGCAGCAGCATTTTCTCCTGAAGCACCCGCAAAAGCTTGACCTGCATGGAGAGCGGCATGTCCGCAATTTCGTCCAGCAGGATGGTCCCCCCCTGAACGGTTTCGAGCAGCCCTTTCTTGATGCCCCGCGCGCCCGTAAAGGCCTCTTTTTCGTGACCGAACAGCTCGTTGGCCAGCAATTCTTCGTTGAAGGCGCCGCAATTCACCGCCAGGAACCGATTCCCGGCGCGCGGGCTGAAATGATGGATCAACCGCGCCACTAGTTCCTTGCCGGTCCCGGTTTCGCCCAGGATAACCACCGCGCAATCGGTGGCGGCAATCTGACGCAGCGCACTTTTCAGGGCCTCCATTTTGGGACTGCTGCCGATCAGGGCCGGCGGGCCGGGTGCTTCCCTGATCTGGCGTTTGAGCTCGCTGACTTCCTTTCGCAGGGCGCGCTTTTCCAGCGCCTGTTGCACCAGAATGCGGACTTCTTCGATCTGGTACGGCTTGGAAACGTAGAAAAAGGCGCCGGCGTGCATGGCCTCGACCGCCGAAGCCACCGTTGCATAGCCGGTGATGACGATCACTTCCGGCGCTCCGGGCCGGCTGCGGGCCGCCGCCAGAACCTGCATGCCGTCCACGCCTTTCATTTTCAGGTCGGTCATGACCAGGTCGAACGAGTTCTGCTCCATGGCCTCGAGGGCGCTTTGGCCCTCCGGCGCACAGATGACCGCATGGCCCTCTTTGCGCAGGACATAGGCGAGATTCTCGCGCGCGATGGCTTCGTCGTCCACCACCAGAATGCGGCCGGTGGTCATCTCGGGGCCTCTTCCGAAACTGCGCCGTTGACCGGCAGGCGGATAATGAATCGTGTTCCCTCACCCAAACGACTCTCTACGTCGATGCTGCCGGAGTGCTTCTCGATGATGCCGTAAACGATGGAAAGCCCGAGTCCGGTTCCTGCGCCGACCTCTTTGGTGGTGAAGAAGGGGTCGAAAATCCGGCCGAGATCGTTTGCGTCGATGCCGCTGCCGCTGTCAGCGACGGTAATCTCCACCCATTGCGTATGATTGTACTCGATCGCCCGCGCCTGGACGCTGATCCGGCCGACCGACGGAATGGCCTGTATGGCGTTCAGCAGCAGATTGAGAAACACTTCCTGGATCCGCTGGCCGTCCACGATCAACCGCAGGTCGCAGGGGACGGCGGCATCGATCTCGATCCCGCTCGGAACCTGGCTCGAAACCAGGCGGATGGAGCGCTCCACAATTTCGTGAAGCAAAGCGGGGCGCGGCGCAAAATCCTTCTTGCGCGAAAATTCGAGCAACCCCTTGACGATTTCCTGGGCCCGAAAGATTTCCTGGCCGCAGTTGTCGAGCAACTGCCGCAGAAAGGCGGGATCGCCGTGACCGAACTCTTCGCCCATAATCTGAAGCGACGTGGATATATTATTGAGCGGATTATTCAACTGGTGTGCGATCCCCGACGCCAGGATGCCGATCGAAGAGAGTTTCTTGGCTTGTACGAGCTGCTCCTGACGCCGTTCCAGTTCGGCGATCATGCGGTTGAAGGCTTCCATGACCCGTTGGGTCTCATCCCTGGAATGCCCGACGGACAAGGGCGTAAAATCGCCCTGGGCGATACGGATGGTGGTCTTCTCGATGGTGCGCAGCGGGCCGACGATCTTGACGGCGACGAAGAGAATGAAAAAAAATCCCAGGCATACCAGGACCGCCAGGCCCACCAGCAGGTTCTTTTCCAGCGAATTGAGGCTCTTCAGAATCAAATCGCGCTCAATGCGCACCAGTTGCTGCGACAGATCGACCAGATTCTTGCCGCTTTCCCGGATGCGGTCTTCGTGCTGGCCGCAGCCGCGGTTGCCGCCTTTTTCGCAGCCGGCGAGTTGTTCCATGATCGAAGCGTAATCGGTCAACTGGCCGGCGAGTCGATTCAGCTCCGGAACTATCTGCAGCGATTTGATATCCGGCAGGATGCCGTTGAGCACGTCGCTGGCTTTGCGGATATAATTCCGATTCTCCAGCAAATCGTCCTGGGATGCATACAGCAGGTAATTCTTTTCGTAGCGGCGGATCTCCAGAATGATATTGCTCAGATCGTCGGCCACTTCCACGAAATGCTGCTTGATCTTGATCGAGTGCAGATACCGGTAGGAAAGGCCGCCGAAGACCAATACAACCAGCAGACTCAGCGCGGCCCCGATGATGATTTTCTGCCTGATGCTGAATGCGGCACGCCTACGCACGATGATCCTCTTGGGGCGGGTTGTCCCGCTTCCGGAAACGCGAGTATGCTATGCCGATAGGATCAAATAGTCAACCGCGCAGCCGGCGATAATCGGCGCGGGGTGCGCGCCGTGCGACCGCCCGCAATAATCGCCTCCGTGTTCCGTCTTGGTGATTTCGCCTGAGACCGGATCGCCGCCGCCGACAAACGACCGTTCCTACGATGCGGATTTTCGAGCAATGCAGGATAGGCCCCATTCCCCAGCACGGGCTTTCGCGCCTAGCTTGCTCATAATGAATTGCTGATATGGAGGCATGCCATGGACGAAGTCAAAATCAACTGGATCAACAACTACGAAGAGGGCCTCGAACGGTCGCGGCGCGAAAAGAAACCGCTGCTGCTCGACTTTTTCAAAGAAGGCTGACACGGCTGCGCCAAGATGGGTGCCGTGACGTACCCCAATATTGCCGTCGCCGCCATCCTGAACCAGGCTTTTGTGCCGGTCCAGGTCAACCTGGACCAAGTGCCCAAGCTGGCCGATCAATACCAGGTCATCTGGACGCCGAACATCAATATTCTGAACCACCGCGGACAAATGGCCTGCCACGTCGAAGGCTGGTTGTCGCCTTCCGAGTTCTCGGCCTGGCTGACCCTGGGCCAGGGGCATTATTCCCTGCACCGCAAGGATTACGAGACGGCGGTCGCGCATTTCCAGCGCACGTTCGATCATTTTCCGCAAAGCGAGTGGGCGCCGGAAGCGTTGTACTACGTAGCGGTGGGAAAATACCTGGCCGGCCACGAGGCTGAACAACTCGTCCAGGGATGGGAACGGCTCCGCCGCTATTACCCCCAGAGCAGCTGGAGCATGCGCGCCAACGTTCCCTGATCCGTTCCCGGCCGGGCCGCGGCCCGGCCGGGAAAACCGACGATGGAATTCGCGGAGTTCTGCATTTGTCATTTGTCATTTGATCATGAAAGCTCTAGTATGGCCGCATCGACGAACCTCGAGGACGCCATGCAGACCCAACCCATCATCCGGCTTTCGAATATCACCTTCGCGTACCCCGGGCGTTCGCCGGTGCTCAAGGGCCTCGATTTCAGCCTGTTCCCCGGCGACCGCATCGGCCTCGTAGCCCCGAACGGGAGCGGCAAAACGACCCTGTTCCACATCATCATGGGACTGCTCCCGCCGCAAGCCGGAGAACTGGAATTCTTCGGACGGCCGGCGCGCACGGAGAAGGATTTCAGAACCGTGCGGCAGCGCATCGGCCTGCTGTTCCAGGACGCCGACGACCAGCTCTTCTCGCCCACCGTATTGGAGGATGTGGCCTTCGGTCCTCTGAATATGGGTAAAACCCAGGAGGAAGCCCTCGCGATCTCCCGACGGACGCTCGACCGTCTGGGATTGAACGGATTCGAAGACCGCGTCACGTTCAAACTTTCCGGGGGCGAAAAACGGCTGGTCGCCCTGGCGACCGTGCTGGCCATGGAGCCGCAGGTGCTGCTGCTGGACGAGCCCACCAGCGGTCTCGATGAACAGACGCGGGTGCGGCTCAAGACCATCCTGTGCGAGCTGGATCTTTCCTACATTCTGATTTCGCACGAATTCGACTTCATGGCCGATGCGGTTTCGATTTACTACACGCTGCAGGAGGGGCGTCTCGTCGAAGACACCGAGCACTACCTTCACTCGCATGCCCATTGTCATCCGCTCGGGCGGCAACCCCATGCCCACGGTTGACCTCAAGGCAAGGCAAGGGGCGGTTTCTTCGATGACCGTTATTCACCTGATCCGTCACGGCGAGGTGCACAATCCGCACCAGGTTCTTTATGGGCGCCTCTCCCGATTCGGACTTACCGAGCGCGGCCAGCGCCAGGCGCGCGCCGCCGGGGCTTTTCTGGCCATTCGACCGGTCAGGGCGCTTTATTGCAGCCCCTTGCTGCGCGCGCGCAAGACCGCGGCCGAAATCGCGGGCCTGAACGGCGGCCTTGCGCCGAAGATTTCCTCGCTGATCAACGAAGTGCTGACCCCCTTCGAAGGCCTGCCGGCGGCGGAGATCGACGCCCGCCGCGGCGACGTCTACTCCCACGCTCAACCCGGCCGCTTCGAGCAGCCCGCGGACGTCCTGCTCCGCATGCGGCGCTTCATCGACCGCTGCCGCAACCGGCACGCCGGCGCCGAAGTGGCCGCCGTCACCCATGGCGATCCGATCGTCTTCACCGTCCTGTGGGCGCTTGGCGCCGACCTGACCCCCCGCAACAAGAACCGACTGAAGAAAATCGGCTACCCCGCCGGCTATCCCGCCCACGGCTCGATCACCAGCCTGATCTTCGCCGAACCCGCGTTCCAGGCGTTGCCGCGCCTCGACTATCATGCTCCGGGCCCCGTTCAGGTGTGATTCGATGCATGTCCTGCGATTGGATAATGGCAGGCCGCCAGGTGCTCGGAATCGACAAATTGCATGCGTGGCGCTTTCTCGGTGCAGATCGGGCCTGATCGGGGGCACCGAGAACGGAACCCGCATCCGGAAGAAGAAAATAGAGGGGATTGCATTGCATCCTTGAATAATGCGCTTCTGCTTGCCGGCTGCCTTGGCCGGGTACGTTGTACTGCCGAGAGAAGCGTTTGGGTGTAGGGGTGGGCAGGGTGTCGGTATAGTGCCTCTGAAGGACCGATTTCGCAAAGCCTGCCCATGTACATCACGGCCACCGTATCGGACACGTTTTTAACGACAGCCAGATCGTGGGAAATGAAAAGAAGCGTGATCCCGCACGCGGTACGGATTTCTTCAATCAGATTCAGAATCTGCGCCTGGACGGAAACATCCAGCGAGGAAACAGGCTCATCACATACCAGCAGAGCCGGTTCCGAGATCAGCGCCCGGGCGATCTGGATGCGTTGGCGCTGTCCGCCTGAAAATTCGTGGGCAAACCGACTGTAATCCGCCGCAGCCAAGCCGACACGTTCGAGCATTTCCTTCGCGCGGTCGATTCGGTGACGGTGCTTTCCTATTCCCATAACGGCCAGGGGCGATGCAATGGACGCGCCCACGCAACGCCGCGGGTTCAACGCCTCAATAGAATCCTGAAAGATCATCTGGAACTTCGGGCGGAGGCGCCTCAGCTCCCTTGAAGATAACGCCGCCAATTCGTTTCCCATGAAAACCACCCAGCCGCGCTCGGGCCGTATCAGCTGAACGATGGCCAGTGCGATGGAGGATTTCCCGCAACCTGACTCACCCACCAGACCGAGCGTCCTGCCCTTGGGGATGTCGAAGCTGACGCCTGAGACGGCCTGGATCCGGCGTCTTCCGCCCACTCGATACGTGACGGTCAGATCTCGAACGGACAGGATGATTTCTGCACCCGGATTCATAAAAGCAGCCCCTCGGAATACCAGCAGGCGAACCTGTGCCCATCAGCGCCGTGTGCCTTGAGGGGCGGCGCCGCTTTGTCGCAGCGGGGCCTTGCCCTGCGGCAGCGCGGCGCGAACCGGCATCCCACAGGTGGCGACAGCGGGTCCGGCAGCTGGCCTTCAATAGCCGCCAATCGCGAGTGGGGTGGGTTTTCCAGCCGAGGCCGGCAGGCCAGCAAGGCGCGGGTATAGGGCATCCGCGGCCGATCGAACAGGACCGCAGTCGGTGCCTGCTCGACGATCTTCCCGGCATACATGACAATCGTTTCATGGGTGCGCCCGGCCGCCATGCCGAGATCATGGGTCACCAGGATCATGGCGATGCAATGCCGCTGTTGCAGGCGACCCAGAAGATCAAGGATTTCTGCCTGGACCGGGGCATCCAGGGCCGAGGTGGGTTCGTCGGCGATCAGCAGCCGCGGCCGGCAAGCCAGCGCCATGGCGATGGCTGCGCGTTGGCGCATGCCGCCGGAAAGCTGGTGCGGAAACTGGCCGGCGCGTTTTTCCGCTGCCGCAATACCGACCGAAGCCAGCAGGTCGATCGCTCTGGATCGGGCTTCGGCAGGGCGCGCACCCATATGGCGAATGAGCGGCTCGGCAATCTGACGGCCGATCGTCATCAGCGGATGAAGGGATGCGAGCGGATCCTGGAGCACCATGGCGATTTCCCGTCCGCGGAGGCGCCGCAGCGCCTTTTCGTTGAGGGACAGCAGATCGACACCATCGAAGCACACCCTCGCCCCTGCAGACACGATGGCGCTTGAATCGAGCAGGCGCACCAGACTGCGGCACAGCACGCTCTTACCACAGCCCGATTCACCGACGATCGCCAGCGTTTTACCGCTCTCCAGCGAAAAGGAAACCCCGTCCAAAGCCCGCACGGCTCCGCGAGGCGTGGCAAAATGGACACATAAGTCGTCGACCGCCATCAGCGGGACCGTCGTATTTCGTTTTTGGGCGGTCACATCTGCCTCTCTTTGGAGTCATATCGGCTCCGCAACGCATCTGCCAGGAGATTGAAGGAGAGGACGGTGAAAAAAATGGCCGCGGCCGGGATCAGTGCGACGTGCGGTGCTTCTTCCAGAAGCTCCTTGCCCTCGGCGATCATGCCGCCCCAGCTGGGTGCCGGTGCAGGCAGGCCGAGGCCGATAAAGCTCAGCGCCCCTTCTGCCACGATCATGTAGGCCGAGACCAGCAGGTCGTAGATCATCAAAGGAACAACGATATTGGGGAAGATCTCCAGCGTCAACACCCGCATGTGCGAGGCGCCCATCATTCGAGCAGCCTGGACGAACTCCCGCCCGGCCACCGTGAGGGTCTGGGCGCGCGCCACGCGGCAGAACGCGGGCACCGAGAGAAAGCCCAGGCTCAGCACAAGGTTCGCCATGTTCTGGCCGAAGTAATAGGTGACCGCCAGAAGCAGGACCAGTCCGGGAAAAGCCAGGATCACATCCATGACCGCGACGATGAAGGTCTCCACCCGGCCGCGGCGGTACCCGGCCAGCAGGCCCAGAATCCCGCCGCAGAGCATGCCGATGAGGGGCCCTGCCAGCCCCACCGCCAGGGATACCCGGGCGCCGAAGACAATCCGACTGAAAATATCCCGGCCCATGCCGTCGGTGCCCAAAATGTGGATGATTGTATCTTTGGGAGCTGCTTTTTTGTGGCTGCCGACGATTTCCTGCGATTGCCCTTCGGATCCGGGAACTGCAGCGGGTCTGTTCCAGTCCATGCGGTCGGGCGGCACCAGTGGCAACCAGCCAGCGGAAAGGGCGGCGCCGAGCACCAGGAGAATCCAGCTCAGGGGGATCCAGAACCGCAGGCCTTGCAGGCGGGGCCTCGCCCGGGAGCGGCGCCCGTTTTTCATGGCGATACACCACGGGAATGGCGCAGGCGCGGATCCAGCGCAAGATAGAGCAGGTCAACGCCGAAATTGATCACCACATATCCAACGCTGATGAATAGAACGCAGCCCTGCACCAGAACGGTATCCTGGGCGAAGATGGCGTTGATCAGAAGCCGGCCCATGCCCGGCAGGGCAAAAACCCATTCCACTACGAGCGCCCCACCGATGAGATGCCCCATATGCAGACCCAGGACCGTTGTCAGCGTGAACAGCGACGGGCGCAATGCATGCCGCAGCAGGATGTACATAGGTGAAAGCCCCTTTGAGCGGGCCGAGAGGATATAGTCTTGTTGCAGCGTGGTGATCAAATCGCTGCGCAGCACCCGCATCAGCGGCACCCATTCCACCAGCGCCAGGCTCACCGCCGGAAGCGCAGCGGATCTCAGATTGGCGACCACGCCGTCCGACAGCGGTACAAACCCGGTTGCCGGAAGCCAGTGCAGCTCCAGGGCGAATAGATAGCTCAACAGCAGTGCCATGACAAAACTCGGCACCGACATGCAGGCAAAGGCCAGGGTGCTCAACCCCTTGTCCAGTCCGCTCTGGACGCGACTGGCGCTCAAGATTGCGGCCGGAACGGCCAGGCACAGGGCCAGGAGAGGGCTCAGGATCATCAGCTCCAGGGTCACCGGCAGCCGGGAAAGGATGGCGGCGCCCACAGGCTCGGCGGCGACACGGGAAGTGCCCAGGTTGCCTGTCAGCACCTGAGCGAGCCAGCCTGAGTACCGAAGAAAAAGGGGTCGCTCCAGCCCCAACTCTAACCGGATTGATTCCACCTCTGCGGCCGAGGCGTCTGGACCGGCCAACTGGTAGGAGATGTCCCCGGGAAGTACTTCCAACCCCAGAAAGGTGATGAGAGATACGCCGAACACGACGGCAAGCAGGCGCAGTACCTTGGCGCCAAGCCAACGCAAGCGAGTGGAGTGATCAATTAGCGCGTTCATTCGGACTGTTCGAATCATCGGTATACGGTTATTCCACTTCAGGAGGCCACTTCCTCATTTTCTTTCCCAAGGCGACCACCTTGCCCCCTTCATCAACCGCCTTGACCGTCAACTCATAGCGCGGAACGCCATAACTTGGGCAAGGTCCCCGATATTGGTCCAGGGCTCCTTCCGGGATAAGGTTCGTGCCGTTGTATGGGAAACTACCCCCGCCATGCTCATGCCGGCTATCCAGCTCCAACATATCGATTTCCAATCGTTTTGTATTCCCGGGAACATTTTCGATTACGATTTCCGGCGATCGTTCATCATAGCACCTTTGATCGTTCAGCCAGGTAAAATCAACTGACAGTCGGGGCAGCTTGGAATCGGAGCATCCCATAGGTGATAGTACTGCAACAAACGAAATGATGATCAATGGTCTCATGGAACCTCCATCATTATAAGTTCGGCAGGCGCCGGGCACCCGGGTACGTCGAGGGTGAGTGGTTCGGCACCTCCGCATGAGCGAAGTGAAAAATCCGTGTTACGTGAAGCTCCCGGTAAACCCCTTTGAAATAGCGCGCTTTGCATTCCCCGGCCGAAATGCTGCGGATTCGGTGGAAACCGCGCCGCGTAAGAAACCCGTCGATTTCGTACGGCTCTATGCCGAAGCGCAGCGCCTCGCCATAGCGGGCCACCATTTCTTTCAAAGTCTTCGCTTCCCGGTACGGACAAGTACCGCCGGCCACCGAGGGCGGAAAATAGTCGAAAATGACCGAAGAGCCGGGGGCTGACCGGCCGGCGATAAAAGCCAGCGTTGCATCCACGGCTTCCGGTGTCAGGTACATGGTCACCCCTTCCCACATGAACAGCGTTTTGCGGTCGGACCGGTATCCGCCTGCCGGAAGCTTTTCCCCCAGATTCTCTGAATTGAAGCGGACCGGCACAAAAACCACATGGCCGGGCAGACCACCTAGAATTCTTTGGAGTACTTCCTTCTTGACCCGCTGGGTGGCCGGCCGGTCCACTTCGAACACGGTGACCGCGCGGCACTCCTGAAACCGGTAGGCGCGGGCATCGTAGCCGGCCCCGAGAATCACTACCTGCCCGGTTCCATTGTTCAAGCAGGTCAACAGATAGTCATCGAAATAGCGGGTACGCGCCACCAGCCCGCCGAACATGCCCGGCAGACAGCGCCGGTTGCGCCATCGGGACAAGGCCCGCAGGAGCGGGATGCGGGAGATGAGGCGGACCCGGCTGCTCAAAAAATGATAGGCGAACGGATCGTAGAAGAGCCGTTCGCCCTCGGGCCGGGCCGATTCGCGTGCCCTGGCGCCGGCGATCCCTTCGGCTGTCCGGCTCGGGATATCGGTGTGCATCCAGGCCCCCCTATTGACTACATGCAACCCTTTAGCGCTAGAGATCTCAAAAATCTCTCCGTCAGGCTGCTGCAATGGACCAGCAGATTAATCGTTCGGATCTCCGATTGCAGTTGGCTTGTTTTCATAAAGTGCATTCAGAATGAGCCACTTGTCTTCTATTTTGCCCAGATGCAGGTACTCGTGATAATGCGGCGCGACAACCAGCACACTGGCGATATTTTTATAATGATCCAGGATGATGACTTCTATTTTCTGGCCTTTCCGCCAAAGGGATTTTCCATATCCCTGTCTGGTAAACAAAATCATGTCCGAAGCAGTAGTATGTCTCATGGTAGGCTCACCATATAACCCCTTCAGGCTTCTTTTGGCCAACTTCTTATGCAAACTGCTTTTCATCCTGTCTGCGTCGCCCTCGTACCAGGATTCCATGTAATCCAGAGCGGTCTTTTTGATGGCCGAAATCTCATCCGGGTTACCGGCCTGAACTAATGGCGCGCACATCGACAGTATCAGGATAGAAGAGATAAGCCTGTTCATCACCGATTCTCCTTTTTACCTGAAAGACTGGTGACTACTTCTCCAGCCAGGCGCCTGTAAGGTCTACCACTCCGTTATGAAACGGCGGCAGTCCTTTGACGCGTTTTGCGGCAATGACATAGTGGTGTTCGCCGCCGCGATAGAGGAGCGGCACGTCCTGGTTGATCTTTTCGGCGATGGCGCAGAGAATTTTCGCCCGTTCCCCGGAATCCGCTGCGGTCCATTGCGCGGCCAGCAGCATGTCCATCTGCGGGCTTGCATATTTAGAACTGTTGGCGGGGCTGCGGCTGTGAAGTGAACGCGCCAGATAGGGTCCCAAATCCAGCAGCGACGGGATGCGCCAGGTCGAGGCCTGGAAGTCTCCGGTCATCACCTTCTTGACCACCGGTCCGAAGGCCAGCCCTGACGGCGTGACTTCAATCCCGACCGACTTGGATAATTGCTGCAGTATGGCGCCGGCCTCCCGGCCACGGGGTGTGTCGGAGTGCAGGCATTCGAAAGTCACCGGCATTCCGTATGCCGCGAGGAGTTCTCGGGCCTTTTGCGGATCGTACTCCCGGTAACCGCAATCGCCGCAGTCGATCTCCTTGCCGAAGGGGTGCGACACCACCAGGATACTGTCCTGGTAACTCAGCTTGACATACTGCGCCTGGTTCCAGGCGTGTGCCAGCGCCTGCCGGACCCGCACGTCATCTAAGGGCGGTTTGGCGGTATTCAGGATCAGAATCTCTGCGCCGTTGTCCTCGCTATGATGTACAGCCAGTCGCGGATCTTCCATGGCCCTGCGGATAATCTGTCCGCGGTCCATCCAGATCATGTCGACCTCGCCGGATTGCAAGGCGGCGAAACGGGTCTGGTGATCCGGCATAAACCGAAAGACGATCTCATCCAGGTAGGGCGTTCCCTTCTGCCAGTAGCGGGGGTTTTTCACCACAACGAACTGATCGGCGGACCGCCACTCCTTGAACACATAGGGACCGGTACCCACCGGCGCGCGCTGTTGCTTATCTGCAGCCACCGCGGCTGGCGACGGGATGCAGAGCATGGCCCCCCTCGGCGAAGAGAGAATCCGGGGAAAGAGAATCCAGGGGTGCTCGAGCTGGAATCGCACCGTATAGTCATCGACGCGCTCTACAGAGCGGATGGGTTGGATGATAAACCGGTTGGAGAACTTATTCACCGGGTCCAGCATCCGCTTCCAATGGTCCACGACGGCATCTGCGTTAAAAGGATTGCCGTCGTGGAAGCGCACCCCACGGCGAAGCCGGATCGTCCAGCTTTTTTTGTCGGCGGAGGGCTCGGCCGAGAGCGCCAGCATCGGCGAAAGATTGCCGTTGTCATCCGAAGTGAACAGCCGTTCGTGGATGGTGATGTGCGCAAAAGCGTCCGAAGTGGCGCCGCCTCTGGCTTTCAAGATGTCGAAGCCTACGAAGTCGTTGCTTTCTACAGCGAAGACAAGTCTTCCTCCGGACCGGGGGCCGGAAGCCGAAGAAGGCGCCGTCGGTACAACCAGCATGGCCATCATCAATAAGGTCAAGACAATGCCCTGCCCCTTCGGGCGCGTGCCCTTCGATTGCACGAAGTACTCCATCTGAACCTCCTTTCAGGGATTCACTCGGGTCGGGCGGCGCGCCAAAAGCCCTGCTGATGATATCGATACTACCGACTAGGGTCGGAGCTTTGGTTCTCCTCCGTCATGCCCCTGTGAAGGGCTCCGGACAGATAGCGGATCAGCATCTCGATGCTGATCCGCCGTTCGTCGTTGAACCTTATCCGCTTTTCGGAATCCACCTGGAACCATCCCATATTGATCAAAGAGGCGATGCCGTGAACCATCATCCAGCGGGCCTGCCGTATGCGCACGGTCAGATCATCGTCCAATCCTTTGAATGTGGGGTGGTTCTTCAGATCCAAGCTGAGCCGCTCCCAGATTTTTTTGGCCAGCTTGCGCTGCACGGGAGTATGCTTTTCGTCGTTGAGGCAGCGAAACAGCTGCCGTTCTTCGATGGCGAAGCGTATATAGCCGATGCCGCTGTCGATCCAGGCATCCCCGGTCTCGGTGGCGGTGAGATAACGAGAATAAAGATCAAGCGCCTTTTCGACAACCGCTTCCTCGATTTCGGTCATGGAAGGTAGATACGCATAGATGGGACCGGTGGAGGCACCCAGTTCCCTGGCGATCGAACGGGCACTCAGTGCAGACCATCCCTCCCGGCGCACGATTCTGAATGCGGCCTCGATGATGCTTTCGCCGGAAAATTTGGCTTTCGGGGGCATAAGGGTTCACCAAGGAAACATGATGAATTCGTAAAAAGTAATTTTTAACCACAGAGAGCACAACGTACCTCTGTGTGTCCTCTGTGGTTAATCTGCTTTTTGCCTATCAGACATGAGAAACATATAAGTTACACATGTAATATAACGATAGTTATTAATGGTCAAGAAGAATTTTCCCGGGATTTTTCAAATCCAGTAAAAGCGGGTACCTGGAAAGCGCCTGTTGAGCCTTGACGCCGCCGAGATTGCGCTTGATCGTGGCAATTGGGTTTGTACGCTGAATATTTGTATGTTATCCGAGACCGTACAAGCGGCATTCGCCTGCACTTCAGGGAGCGTGCCGATTTTGATCCGCCGAACGCTCTTCTTGTCGGCTGGAACAATGCGCCGGCTCCGTTTGCCGCTTCACCGATTTTTCTTTTTGGAGGAATGAACATTGACGGAGTTGAATCACGAACACCTCGAGGCCGTCATCCGCGCAATCAACAGTTGCCCCTTTTTCAAGCATATGTCCATGAAAGTCATGGAACTCGGCATCGGCTATTCGGTGGTTGCCGCCGAGATCCGCAAGAACCATATGAATCCGTTCGGCGGTCTTCACGGCGGTGTCTACGCTTCGCTGATCGATACGGCCGCTTATTGGGCGGCCTATTGTGACCTGCCCGAAGAGAGCGGACTGGTGTCGATCGATCTGAAGGTCGATTTTCTCGCGCCGGTGATGGATGGAACGGTCGTCATCAAGGGAACGCGAATCAAATCGGGAAAATCCATTTGCCTCAGTGAAGCGAAGATGTTCGACGGCAAGGAGAGAATTCTAGCGCACGGCACCTCTAAGTTGATGGTCACCCGGAACCGGCAGTCCATCGATGCCGTCGTCGAATACCTCGGTGCGGACGCGCTGCCGAAAAAATTCCTCAGGAATTGAGGATCGGGATCCCGCCACCCATGTCGAATCGGGCAGGCGGGGATGCGGGCACTCTTTCCAGGGCGTAGGCGACCTCTTTGCGTTTAACACACAAAGCGCGGTTTCTCTGCTTTCCAGCCGACTGCAGTTCGCGGCACTTTATCAAAATTCTCCGCACAAAAACGGCCCGGTCGGTGCCGATCATTTTCATTGGTAAGACGACGATTACCCTCTTGATCCGCTAAAGTTCGCCAAACGGCTGCCGAATATATGAGCGGTTGCGGTCGGCGCCGCAAATCACACATCCTGGCCTCCTCCTTGATTTTGTTTCTCCAACATTGCGCCGCCAAGTCCAAACGGTTCGAAATTTTCATGCACGCCCGCCGCGCACCTGCCTCCGATCTGCGTCAGGGTTGAACACCCGCGTCAGTGCAGTATCGGCCCGGCACGTCCGCTGAAAAAATCGATGGTGCAGGAGGAGAAACACATGATGTGGAAAAATTTGTCCATAGCGAAGAAGTTGGGTGTCGGTTTCGGTACGGTGCTGGCCCTTTTGCTCCTGATCGGCACCACCACCTACATTGAATTCAACAAAGTCGACCGCCTTGCCGGCGAGACCAGGAAAACGACCCAGGGAGATCAATTCGTGCTTCTGAAGACGATCGACCACCTGAATTGGGTCACCAGACTAAGCGACCTGGTTTTCAAGGAGGATGTTCATACGGCCGACATCGAAACCGACGACCATAAGTGCGGATTCGGCCAATGGCTGTACGGCGGCGATGCCGGGAAACTCGCAAAAGGAAACGAAGCACTCGGCAACCTCATGGAAGCCATCAAAGCGCCCCATCGGCAGTTGCATCAGTCCGCAATCAAGATCCAGGAACGTTACGTCGCATTCGACCCTGAATTGAAGGCCCTGCTGGCCGAGCGCTGGGTCGATCACCTTTCGTGGATCAAGGATTTGAGCCAGTCCATGCTCCATGGGACGCAGTTCAGCGGCGGATTGGACCCCGAGGCTTGCGCGTTCGGGCAGTGGTATCATTCATACCAGGCGGCCGACTCTTCATTTGCCGCACTGCTCAAGGGCTGGGAAAAACCCCACAATCAGCTGCATGAAACCGCTGGAGAAATAGTCCGGCGGTTCGATCAGGGCGATCTGGAGGGCGCCCGGATGATTTATCAGCGCAAAACTTTGCCGGCTCTCGACCTGCTGAATGCGCAGTATGGCAAAACGATGGGCTGGATCGACGCGTCGGTTGAGAAGAACAGGGCGGTCCAGGGTATTTTCCACCAGGAGACCTTGCCGGCCCTGGGAAAAACCAGGGAGCTGCTGGACCAGATACGGGAGCAGTATCACCAGGAGTTCGAGATGGCGGAAAACCAGGTGCTGCACGGCATCGGCAGCGCCATCGCGACCACCGGGGTCTTGACCGCCGCCGCCATCGCTTTTGGCATCCTGGCTGCCGTGGTGATCGCACGGGGCGTTACCAGGCCCATCGCCGGAGGCGTTGGGTTTGCAAAAACCTTGTCGGAAGGGGATCTGACGATCAAGCTGAATCTCCACCAGCAAGACGAAGTGGGCGTTCTTGCGGCGGCGCTGAACAACATGGCGGGCAATCTGAGAACGACGTTCCAGGACATCAGCGGAGGTGTCGAAACCCTCTCCGCCGCCTCCCTGGAGCTTTCGACCATATCCCGGCAGATGGCGCTCGGAGCAGAGAAGACCTCCGGCAAATCAAACCAGGTGGCCGTGGCCGCGAAACAGATGAGCGGCAACATGAACAGCATGGCCGCCGCTTCAGAACAGGCCTCCACCAATGTTCAGATGGTGGCCTCGGCTTCCGAGCAGATGAGTTCCACCATCAACGAGATTGCCGCCAATACGGAAACTGGCCGCATCATTACCGGGGATGCGGTCATTCAGGCCAAAAACGTTTCGACCCGGGTGGCCGAGCTCGGCAGGGCGGCAATCGAGGTGGGCAAGGTCACCGAAACCATCAACGAGATCTCCGAACAAACCAACCTCCTGGCGCTCAACGCCACCATCGAGGCGGCACGCGCCGGAGAGGCCGGAAAAGGTTTTGCCGTGGTCGCCAACGAGATCAAGGAATTGGCCAGGCAAACGGCCTCGGCGACTCAGGACATCCGCGTCAAAATCGACGGCATCCAGGGCGCGACCGAGCGCACGGTGACGGAGATCAACCAGATCGTCGGCATGATCGACAAGATCAACGGCATTGTGGCCAACACGGCCACTGCCGTTGAAGAGCAATCGACCTCGGCCAAAGAAATCGCCAACAGTGTCATTCAGGCGGCCCAGGGAATACAGGACGTGAACGAAAATGTCGCTCAGGGTTCTAAGGTTTCCGCGAACATCGCCGAGGAGGTATTCGAAGTAAACCAGGCCGCCACGGAAATGATGGAATGCAGCGCACAAGTCAACACCAGCGCAGTCGAATTGTCGAAGCTCTCCGAAGGCCTGAAAAGAATGATGGAGCAGTTCAAGATCTAGCAGGCTGTTGAAAAACTTCGCCTGAATCCGTGATGCCGTGTTTCGCGGCTTTCAACAGCAGCTCGCCCTGCGCCTTTCCAAGCTCCGGATTCACATCCTTATTTCGGCATTTCGACCCTGTGAAATGCCTCGGCCAATTCATACGGGCTGCCGGCCGCCAGCCTGGCATAGCGTTCGCGCAGCCAGCTCGCCAGATCGTCCACGCCGAACTCGCGCACCTGGCTGGCGTGGCAGCGCAGGGCCTCGACCTTCAGATCGAACGTCGCGGCGATGTCGCTGTGGAAATTGATCTCTTCGGCCCCGAAGTAGAGCACTTCGCGAACCTTGTGCGGTTCGAGCCCCAGTTCCAACAGGTCGGGATAGGCCATGTGGTCGCGGGCGAACGGAAAGACCGCATCCATGACCACCTGGCCGACGATGCGGTGGTCGCGGTGCCACAGGTAACGGCGGTACGGATCGGTGGTGATGACCGTATGCGGCTTGAACGCCCGGATGGCGGCCACCAGGTGCCGGCGGAATTCAGGGGTCTCTTCGAGGGCCTGGTCCGGGTAGCGCAGAAAAACAACTTCGCGCACGCCCAGCACGCGTGCCGCGGCGCGCTGTTCTTCTTCACGCAGGGCCACCAGCGCTTCGGGCGTCAGATTGCGGTCGCTGGTCCCTTTGTCGCCGCTGGTGCACACTACATAGGCGACGTTTTTTCCGGCTTGCGTCCAGCGCGCCACCGTGCCGGCGGCGCCGAATTCGGCGTCGTCCGGGTGGGCTGCGATCACCAGCGCGTCAACGGGAGACCGCGGTTCCAGAGCAATTGCTTTTTCCATGGCGGACCTGTCAATTCGGATCGATATTCACGGCGGTGTAGAATTCAGGCGCCTGGGCCGGGTTGTGCCGGCTCAGCAGGATCTGATATCTGCGCGCCACGGCGGCGGCGATGCGCGGCCAGCCGTAATCGGCGGCCGTGGCGCGCACGGCTTCGCCGATCGGACGCAGCGGACGCGGCAGGGACACGATGCGCGCGATGCCTGCGGCCACGTCGTCGATCGAGGGGCTGGCCAGCACCGTTCCGTTCACCCCCTCGTCGATGATCGCGGCCGCCGCGCCCACGGCCGTGCCGGCGACCGGCGTGCCGCAGGCCAGCGCTTCGAGCACCACCAGACCGAAGCTCTCGTAATGCGAGGGCACGGCCAGAAGATCGGCCGCGTTATAGTAGGGCGGCAAGCCGGCCTGCTCCACACGACCCACGAAGCGCACCTTCGCGGCGACCCCCAGTTCGCCCGCCAACCGCACCAGGGTCCGGGTGCTTTCGGCCCCGGGGCCGTCGCCGCCGATCACGAGCAGCTGCAGTCCGGGAAAGCGCGGCTGCAGGCGGGCCAGGGCGCCGATCAGGCGGTCGATGCCCTTGAGCGGTGCAAAGCGGCCGACATAGAGCAGCACATCGGCCCAAGGATCGATGCCCAACCGGCGGCGTACCGCCGCGCGATCGAGGAGACGGAAATGCGCAAGATCCACGCCGCAGGGAATAACGCCCAGCCGCTCGCGGGAGGCATGATAATGGCGCATCAGGTTCAGCTGCTCGCTGCGCGACGGCACCACGATATGATCGGCCACCTTGGCCAGCCAGCGCTCATGGGCGATGCGCCGCGCAGGCTCGTTCTCGCCGGAGGCGGTGTGGTTTTTCACGATCCCGAGGGTATGGAACATGGTCAGGTGCGGGCAGCGCCAGCGCGCTTGGGCCATGGCCCCCACCACCCCCGAGAGCCAGTAATGGCTGTGGATCAGATCGTATTCGATGCCGTCGGCGCGGCGGTATGCTTCCAGTGAGTCGAACAGGCCGGGCAGGTGGCTGACCAGCTGCTCTTTGCCGAGCGGACCGGCTCCCGTGTGGAGCGAAATGAGGCGCACATTGGGATCGATGCGCATCGTCCCCGAACTCCGGCCGTCATATGTGAAGATATCGATCAGGTGCCCGGCGGAACCCAGACGCCGGGAGACCTCGCGCACATAAACGCTCATGCCGCCCGTATTCTGGGCTCCCAACGGCCCTATGGGGCTCGAATGAACACTCAGCATGGCGATCCGCAGCGACGGATTGTGAGTCGACATAATGGTCATCCGCATGTCCATGTCCGGCGCCGGGGATCAGCCCAGCGCCACATCGCAACGCACCAGCGGCACCTCCGTACCGCCGATCCGTTTTTTATACGCTTCGGCGCCTTTCAGCAAATCGTAGCGGCGGCATCCCGAGGCGATGGCCGCCTGTATGCTGAGCAGCTTGCACATCACACCGACGCTCAGTTCTTCGAAGCGCCGGTCGTAGGCGCTGTTGTACAGATAGCGCACATCCCGGTGGTCGAAGCAGAGCACCGCGGCCGCCGCCTCGCCGCGCACCGCAAGGGTGTACAGGCGCAACATCCGCCGGGCGGCCAGATTCGCCGCAAGGTCTTGAAAATACGCCTTCATTGCCGGCGTCATGAAAGCCGCCTTGTCGGCGCGGTTGCGGGCGAAGAGATCGAGGAAAACCGCCATATCGGGGATGATCCCCTCCCGCCATTCCGCCTGCCGGAAGTCGAAGGGCCCGACGCCCTCCAATCGCCGCTGCTTTCGGCGCACTTCGTGGCGCTGCTTGCCGTCGAGCCCCGCCAGGTACGCCTCCCAACTCGCGGGCAGGGCGGCCTCGAAGCTGACACCGGCGGGCATCTGGACGGCGCGCAACGTCCCCCTGGCGGTGAGCGCGGTGACGGCCTTGAGCGCGGCCGATTCGGGCCGCAGGCACTGCAGCACCATCCGGCGGATCCCCAGCGTCTTCAGGTGTTCGGCAATGGCGGGCAAAAGATCTGTTTCGCGGCCGGGGACCACCAGCACATCCTGGTAGTCGCAGACCTCGGGACTGCCCAAAAAATGCACCGTATCGCCGGCCACAGCAAGGGGGGCGAGCCCCACCAGTGCGTTGCCGTCCCAAGCCGCAAGGAGCAGGGGTTCGCCCGGGGCGCCCAGATGACGCACCACAGTCCGTAGCCAGAACGGTTGTACAAACAGGCAGGCCGCCGGCAGGAGACCGCCCTCCAGGTCCTCGAACGCCTGCCAATCGATTTGCGTAATCTTGAGTCGGATCAGGGCTGGTTTCCTTTCCACGGAATCAAGCGGCATTCCATAGCAGATCCTTTGCTGGAATTCGACCCCCATAGCGCACCACCACAAGGCAGTCGCATGGCGCTTTATATCCGGGGTCGGTATCGGTATCGAACAAGGCCGGCAGTATTGTCTGGTTCCAGAGAGGTGTTTTGGTGACGCGTTGCGGTGGCGATTGCGAGCGACCGCCCTGCACACACCAGGGCTTCCAACCGGACGACCACTCCGCGGCCGGAGATTCTTTGAGTGCCGGTTCTTTAATCGGCAGCCGGTACAATGCGTCAATGGCATCCCGCAACATCGCCTGCACTCCAGAAGCCCAGTATTCCTTATAGAACGCCGTCACACGCTGTGTGAAATCATCGCGGGGGGTCGGGGGTGATGGTCAGACGGCGCTCCGCTCGCCGGCAATCTGCCAGTGGGTCCCCTGGGGCGTGTCCTCGACTTTTACCCCGGCCTTGTTCAGACAGTCCCGAACGGCATCCGCGGCGGCCCACTGGCGCTTTTCGCGCAGACGGTCGCGCCAGGCGAGCAGCGCCGCCACCAGTTCGGCCACGCATTCGGTCCGGCTCGCCGGCCGGGAGGCCAGTTCGGTTCCGAAGCGCACCAAAGCTTCGCGCAGGATTTCGCGCGCCGCGCCCAATGCCTCGGTGGACTGCAATTCCCGGCGGCCGCTCCAGATCGTCCGTTCCATTTCGAGCAGCGCGCGGGTCGCCGCCTCGGCCTCCTGCCGGTCAAGGCTGCGGCCGATCGTATCCAGCAGCGCGTGCAGGCGGTCCCAGACATCCTGGTCGACCGAGCGCGCCGCTTCCTGCGGCGCGACCGCCTGCGGATCTCCCGCTGTATCGAGCGCCGGCGCGCTTTCCGTCCTGCCTTGCAGCCACGCCAGTGAAATGCGCTCGCCCTTGGTAAACGCGTACTCGCGGCCGCCGCGGCGCAGAACCACCCGACCGATGCCCCTGACTTCCGCGGCGGGTTCGGACAAATCGATGATCAGGGCGGTGTGCTCGTCCAGGCCGAGGACGTCCGCCGGCGGCGCAATGAGCGCCTCGAGGCGCGCGAACCGCTCGGTTCCCATGAAGCACCGGCGCGTGTCGTGATTGCCGCCCTCGGCATTGTTCCAGTGCGGAACGACCACCAGGTTGAAGCCGAAGTGTCCGAGCAGATCGAGCCCTTCGACCCAGTGCAGCGGCTCGCCGGACTTGTAGATTTCGTAAACCGGAAGGGTCAGCCGTCCGACAGTCAGCGCCGCCGCACTGGCCGCCACCAGACAGGCGCCCGATGCGATGCGCCGCAGCAGCATACCGGGAATGGGGCTGTTCTTGAGGTGCCGCAAGGCGTATGTGGGGCTGCCGGGGCCGATCAGAACGAAATCGGATTCAACCAGCCGCGCGAGGCATCGGCGGCCTTCGAGGGTATCTGCGTGATCGGCCGATTTGAAGGAAGCCGTCGAAAGCGGCTGCCCTACGCTGTCGCGAAAATACGCTTCGGCTTTACGGGCGATCTGGTCGGCATTGAGCTGAAAGCCGGCGGGGGTGTCGAGAAAAACGGCGCGCGGCGAATCCCCGGCGCGGCGCAGCAGCGACTTATGGACTTCCACCATCGTGGCGGTCAGTTCGCCCGAGCCCATGAGCGCGATAATGCCCGGTTTCGGCGGCGGCATGGCACCCTTTTTGAGTCCGGTCAGCGCCGGATCGATCGTATGGTTTTTTCGGCCGGCTGCTCGCGCGATCATTTTACTCGCGTTACTCGCGCGAAATGACTCATAGTGAACACGCCCGTTGGAGTGTCAAGCCGGAGGTGACAACCTGCGGATCTCAACAGCCGCAACGGCGCGCGCGGTCGGTTCAGGGGGCGGCGGGCACAACCGCGCTGGGTTGAATGTGATGGCCCAGCCGTACGGCCGCCCGCCGCACCTCGGCCTCAGGATCGCGGGTCATCGCAAGGATACGCTTCCGCAGGGAGACGAGTTCGGCCGGTGGCGCACCCGCCAGATGGATCAGGGCGAGCTCCCGCACGCGATGGTCCTCGTCCAGCAGGCACTGCCGGTAGAGCGCAAGATGATCCTGGGGCCGCGCCAGGGCGTGCAAGACCGCCAGCGCATCGCAGCGCAGGGCTCGATCGCCCCTCAGGATGAACCGCTCGTAAATGGCGACCGCTTCCGGCTTGCGCGCGGTGAAGCGGTAAAGATTGTACAGGATGGTGCGCTTCTGTTCCCGGGCGCCTTGTTCCAGCTTGGCGGCCAGCACGCCGAAGAGGCGCTCGTCCTTGAGATTGCCGAGCGCATTGACGGCGGCCTGCTGCACTTCAGGGTTTTCATCGTCGAGGCGCTCGATCAATACCTCCATGGCCGCCAGGTTGCCTTCCCATCCCAGGGCGAATGTGGCGTTGGCCCGCGAAAAGGGGTCGGGATCGCGCAAATCATCGATCAATCGAGCGACCAGCTGCGCATTGTCCTGCAGCAGGCCGCCGAGGACGCTCAACTGAACCGCCGCCGCGTGGCGGATGAACTCGCTTTCGTCGGCATCGTGCATCAGTTCATAGAGCGGCGCGACCGCCTGCGGACAGACCAGCGTGCCGAGCATCAACACGATTTTGAGCTTCAAGTCCTCGTCGCCGCGCTTGAACGCCTTGTGCAGCAGCCCGACCGCCGCGTCGTGCCGCGGACCCGACCCGCCGGCATCGTTCACATAGGCGCGGGCCCTGGCGACCAGACGTTCATGTGCATCGAAGCGTATCACCCGTCCATTCATGGAAGGGAATAGTGCCATGGGGTTTTGCGCTTGTCCAGGAGTTCACGCAGGCAAGGCCGAACCGCCGTCCGCGCGGCACGTTCCGCAACGCGGCCGTCCGGCATCATTGCAGCGGACGCGAACGCATCACGCCGCCGGCTCTTATCTGGCTTTGCCGAATGGGCAGGCATACAAACACAGCCCGCATACCGCCGTCTCGGAATCGCGGGCTTTCATCGCGGCGAAGTAACGGTCGCATTTGCCGGCGTCGAAGCGCGCCGATCTCGGTTCCTCCGCCCGGAAGGGTTTCCCGGTGAAGCTCCGCACCGGGCAGATGTCGACGCATTCCCGGCAGTCGCCGCACCTCTGCTCCAGGGGCCGTCCGGTCGGCAAAAGAGGCGCATCGGTCAGCACCGTGGCCCATCGCACCCGCGGCCCCATATCCGGGGTGATCAGAAGACAATTCTTCCCGATCCAGCCGAGACCGGCTAGGTGCGCGCCCAGTTTATGCGAAAACAGCGCGCAGATGCGATCGGAATCCACGCGCTTGGATGCCGGAATCGGGAATACGTTGTATCCCTTGCGCTGTAAGGCGCTCGCCACGCGGGAGGCGATCGCGTCCAGGCGTGCATTGATCACATCGTAGCAATGGGTCCGGTAGCTGATGGCCGCCCCGCGCTCCTCGCGGCGGGGCAACTGGTCGACGATGGAATGGAAGATGCCGACACCGACCGAAATGGAACGCGGAAACCGTGCGATCTCCGGTCCGCCCTGTTCCAGAACGGCGCTCCGGGCAAGGGTTAAATCGGCAATGCCGAAATAGTCGGCGCCCCAATCCACGACCGAGTCACGCAACAGCTTTTCCATGGTGCATTTTTCTCCTGCGGTTGGCACTATGATCCGGGCCGGGCCGACCTCGCACAAACCGGAAGACCGATACGGGTCGGCGCATCGCCGGCAGAGGGACGTGAAATGAATACCATGTGGAAACTGTTTGAGATTAGCGTTTTGACAGCGGCCCGTCAATCGACCTTTTTGCAGAAGGAGTCAAGCGCCCGATCCTCCGGAAACCATCTCCGTGGTGCCCTCGCGCAACTTCAGTCGGTCAAGGGCCGCGTCCGCAAGGGGGCGCTGTATTGCCGGATCAGGAACCGTCCGGGGAAATCGGGCCGGCTGTAGTAGCTTTCGGCATTGCGGTATACGGTGGCGCGCATCGCCTCGAAAAGCACCGTTTTTTCTCGTTCGTCGACGAAGTTGCGGATGTCCCGGTATTCGATGCGTGCCGCCTCACCGAGGGCGGCACGCATATCGGAGAGCCCGGCCGGGGCCGGAAGTGCCGGACCGAACCAGCACTCTTCGACAGAGATGGTGATGCGGGCCGACAGCTCCACCCGCCAGCGGTCGGCCGCTACTTTGCGCGAGAGATCGTGGATTGTAAGCGTCAGGCCGTTTTTCAGGCGTCGGGTTTCGATGGGCTGCGGTTCCATTCAATACTCCTTATCGATGCCGATGGTCAAAAAAGCTCCAGTTGGGCCTGCCTTGGGCGGCCGCGCGGCTGGGATTCGCGCTCCTTGAGACGCGCCTCGATGTCGGCCAGAAAAGGCGAGGGCCGGCATTCCACCTGACGGCCGCGGCGGCTGCGCCGGTGCGCCCAGGAAAAGAACAGGCGCTTGCCGGCGCGGGTCAAGGCCACATAGAAAAGGCGGCGTTCTTCCTCCAAATCCAGCGGCTTACCCGGCCGTTCGAAGGGAATCAGCCCGGCTTCGCAGCCGGCGATGTAGACCACTGGGAATTCCAGTCCTTTGGCGGCATGCATGGTCATCAGCGTGATCTTCTCGGTGCCGGGATGATAGAAATCGGTATCGTGCTGCAGCGTGAGCGCCGAAAGGAATGCGGCCGTATCGCCACCGAAGCATCGGGCCGCCGCGCACAGTCGCGCCAGGGATTCCGTTTCGAGACCCTGCGCGGCGGTCAAGCGTTCGACCAGGCGCAGTACCATGTCCGCCGCGTCGAGTCCGGTGGTCTCTTTTTTCAATTCCGCGATATGGCGGATCAACCGGGCCAACCGCTGCTGGCGCGCCAGCGTGAGTTCGGGGAGGGGCAGGCGCAGGGCGGCCGAAAGCGCCTGCTGGAGGGGAATTCTTTTGGTATAGGCCCAGCGCTTGAACAGCGCCAGTGTTTCGCTGTCCGGTCCGGGGCTGACCAGGTCGCGCAGCTGCGACAGGTCGGCATAACTGCCCGCCCCGCAAATCACCCGCAGCAGCGCGAGCAGCCTGGCCACCGCGCGCCGTTGCAACCATTCGTCCCGATCCGTGCGCTGGCAGGGGAGGCCTGCTTTTTCAAGGGTAGCGGCCAATTGCGCACCTTGCTCGCGCGTGCGGTACAAAACGGCGAAATCGGAAAAGGAACGCAGCTCGGCGAGGCCTCCGTCGCCGCCGAAGCCCAGGGCATGATAGCCGGTCCCGCCGGTAAGGGCTTCGATGCTGCGGCCGATTGCGACCGCTTCGGCGTGGGCCGTGGCACACTCCAGGAGGGTGACGGCGTCGTATCCGTCGATGTTGGAATAGGTGCGCTCACGGGTGCCTGCAAAAAGCGGCCGGCCGGCGTGAATCACTTGGCCGGCGGCGCGCAGGATCGTCTCGGTGGAGCGGTAGTTGCGGGTCAGACGAATCGCGCGCGCCTTGGGGTAATCTTCGGTGAAGCAGTGGAAATAGCGCACATCCGAGCCCCGGAATCCGTAAACCGACTGATCGGGATCGCCGATCACGCACAGGTCGGCCGTTTGCGGCGCCAGTCGGCGCAGCAGTTCGTACTGCCCATAGTTGATATCCTGGAATTCATCCACGAAAATGTGGCTGAAACGCCGCCGCAATTCGCTCCTCAAAACGCGGTCGCGGCTGAGATTCTGAACCGTGGCCAAAATCAGGTCCTCGAAATCATAGAGCCCCTGTATTTCGAGAAGTTCCTGATAGGCGACGTACACCTTGGCCGGCGGCAGCGGCATGGTTTGCGGGTCGGCGTTCCGCGGATCGTCCCGGGGGCCGAGCAGGCGCTGCTTGGCGAAGATGATCCGTTCGAGAAGGACCTCGGCCGGAAGGTCGATCACCTCACCGGCAGTCTTGAGCAGCTCGAGCGCATCGTGCAGCACGTCCCGGCGCAGGTGCTCATCGGCGATTGCGGCGCCTTGGGGTCGCTCCTCGAATTCACGCAGGAGCCCCCAGCATAATCCATGAAAAGTGGCGACCAGCGGCAGGCGGGCCTGCGGGCCGAGCATGGCCGCGAGGCGTGTCCGCATCTCGTCGGCGGCGCGGTTGGTGAACGTGACGGCCAGAATGTTTTGCGGAGCGGCGCGGCCGCTTCGGATCAGCGCGGCCATCCGGCAGGTGATGGTGCGCGTCTTGCCTGTGCCCGGGCCGGCCACGATCATCAAGGGGCCCCGAAGGTGATCCAGCGCCGCCTGCTGTTCGGGGTTCAGGCGCCATTCGCAGGAGTCGGCAGGCAATCGTACGCCTTCTGACGGGTCTGCCGGCGGTGCTTTTTCATTTGAACGCGGCGCTGCGGGGGCCGCGGCATCGACAGTCAAGGGCGGTGGATCCGGGCGGCAGCTCTCGAAAAGGCTTTCCTGGCCGCACAATGCGAGCCGTTCCGAGGCATTGAAGAGCTGCAGGCGGCCGAACGCCCCGTCGTAGCCGGGCTCGAAACGCACTTTTCCGGCGCGCATGCGGCGAACCGCCTCGGCCAGCAGCGGCTGACCGCAGCCGGCGATGGCTTCGCAGTCGACGGTGCGCAGGATTTCGAATTCAGGGCCCAGCCGCTGCAGCAGGTTGGTGTAGGCTTGGGCCACCCGTTTGCTTTGTGTCCCGGTCTGAAGGACTTCGGCCAGGAGATCGGCGAGCGGCACGAGGTGCTCGAAACCAGGCGCGTCGGCGGGTTTGCGTGCTTGGCAGCGGTCGGCGAGCGCCTCGACGCGGTACAGCACCCCCAAGGTGAGCGGTTTTCCGCACGCCGGGCAAATTTCCCGGCAGGTGCGTGTCTCTGCGGGCAGGCTGCGAAAATTACATTTGCGATGGCCGTCCAGGTGATATTTGCCCTCCTCGGGAAAGAATTCCAGTGTTCCGATGAAGCTTTGCGGCGCACTTTTGTCCAGGGCGCCGCGGATGCCTGCATAGCTCAGGTCGCAATCGAAGCGGTTGGCTTCGCGTCCCAGTTTAGGGGGCGAGTGGGCATCGGAGTTGGAGATCAACGTGAAACGGTCCAGGGCCGAAACCCTCCAGTTCATCGGCGGGTCTGAAGAAAGACCTGTTTCCAGAGCGAAGATATGGTTGCCGAGGTCCTCGAAACAGTCCTCTACGGTATCGAAACCGGATTTCGAGCCGAGCAGCGAAAACCAGGGTGTCCAGATGTGGGCGGGAACGAGATACCCGCGGGGCGATGATTCCAGCACCACTTCGAGCAGGTCGCGCGCCGATAGGCCCAGAATGGGACGTCCGTCGGACCGGATGTTGCCGATGCGATCCAATTTTTCCCTGAACCGCCCCGCTGCGGCGAGGTCGGGCATAAACACCAGATTATGATTCTTGCGGGTGCGGCCTTCCTTCTTGTAAATGTTGCTGATTTCAGTCACCAGCATGAAGCGCACCGCGGCGCGGCAGCGCTCGGGCAGCGCCGCTTCAACCTGCCGCGCCAGCGCCGGTTTGAGCGCGAACAATCCTTCTTCCGCCGGTTCGAGCTGCGCGTTGATTTCCTGCCACCATCCAGGATGTGTAAAATCGCCGGTTCCCAGAACCTGGATGCCCTTGATCTGGGCGGCCGCATGCAGATGCGGCAGGTCCAGATCGGACGATGTGGCCCGCGAATATTTGGAATGGATATGAAAGTCGGCAATAAAGCGCATCATTTTTTCGTTTTGTAAAGATAGTTGGTGATTTCTTAAAAAGTGTCCAAACCGACGGCGCCGTAAAAGTTCAAGACCGAGGCGCTGCGAATCCGATGAAGCGCACCGCAGATTTGGACTTTTTACGGTGCCTTCAACTTTAATGTCAAACCTGTTCGGAGATGAACGGCATAAACGATTTCTTTTGGTAATGCCAGATCGCGCAGGGGGCCCGTACACGCGCCGGCATGAAGTGCCTGAGGCGCCGGCCGTGATTTTAAAAACTCCTTGTAATCAAAGGGGAAATGGTCTATATATATGCACTTTTAATCGAAACAAATACAATGGGTTGTATATGGGCTTGCTTTCATCTTCAACTTCGGTCACGCGCTACAGTGTGGAAGGTCGTCTCGGGGATCCGATCATCGATACCATCGCGGCCGGCTTGAAGCGCTACGCCATTTCGGAGATCGACAATCATCCTTCCGAACTCGGCGCAGGCTGGACCAGCTTCAAAGATCCCTATACACCTTATTTCGAGGGTTCCGGCTTTCTGATCGGAACCGATCTGGTCTTCAGCCTGCGGGTCGATAAAAAGTCAATCCCGAACAAGTTGATTCAGAAACATTTTGCCGGCGAAAGCGCCCGGCGCTTGAAAGAAAGCGGGCGCGATTTTCTTTCGGCCAATGAAAAAAAAATGATCAAGGATCATGTCGTCAACATGCTCAATCTGAAGATGCCGGCCACGCCGCATATATACGATGTCGTCTGGCGCTACGAGCAGGGCGAGGTATGGTTCTTTTCAAATCTCAAAAGCGCCAACGAGCAACTGGAAACCCTCTTCGCGAAATCGTTCAGGGTGCAGCTCATGCGGCGGATTCCTTACACCATGGCGTCGCTGGCCCCGGATCTGTCCTCCGCCGAGCGCGATGCGCTTTCCAAACTGGCCCCGGCCGGTAACGAATAGAAAATAACCGATGCTGGATATCGCGGTCGCTTACAATCGCTATCGTTTCCTGGGCAATGAATTCCTGACCTGGATATGGTTCAGTATTGAACATGACGACGCTGTGTTGCGCAAAGCCGATCCTGATTTCGTCGATTTGGCGGTCGGCAACCGCATGGTGCTGGAAAACCGCCTGGCCAACGGGACCGAAACCATCACCATCAAAGGTGATGCCGCCGGCCTGGAGGAAGCCTTGCTGGCATTGCGCAAGGGTGCGGTGATCACCGAGATTAATCTGGTCTATAAAAGTGGACCGGGACAATGGCAGTTTTCGCTCAAGGGCGAGAATCTGAGTTTTTCCGGGCTTAAACTGCCTGAAAGCGCACCGGCGGAATCGAGTGAGGATATGGAAGGCATGGTGCTGGAAAAGCTCTATCTCTATGAAAAGCCGTTTCAGTACCTCGACGGGCTCTACCGGGAATTCATCCGGGTGCGTCTGGCGCCCGGGTGGTCGGGCGACACGCTGGCGCGGATTAAAAAGTGGGTGAATTCAAACACGTCGTCAACGGTGGATAATTAAGCGGATGATCCTGAAATGGCTGTCGAGAAAAGGTTCGGTTATGAACAGCGGGGGGATGCATATCGAAAAAGGTGATTTTATGAACGGCGCTGTAATTTCGTTTTCAACACCCTCATGTAGAAAGTATGGAGCCATTATAAATACTTATACGTTTTTGAACATTTGAGGAAACCCTATTAAAAATATTCTTTTCTCTTAACAAAAATAAAAAATAGGGAATGAAGGTATGAAGCTGACGGTCAACAAAAACGACATGCTCGATGTCATGTCCAGGATTCAGGGGCTGGCAGGCCGACGAAGCAGTCTGGCCATCACGGAATGCGTTTTGCTGCGCGCCGATCAATCCGGCCTGCACCTCACCGCCACGGATCTGGAAAGTGGTTATGAAGGCCTGTTTCCGGCGACGGTCGAAAAGGAAGGCGCGATTGCCATCAGTGCACGCAAGTTTTATGAAATCGCGCGCGAGTTTCCCAGCGACGAAATTCTGATTCAGGAAAACGAAAACCGTAAAATCGCCATCGGCAACAATAAAGTGCAATACCATTTAAAGGCGATGAATCCGGACGATTATCCGGAGACGCCGGTGATCGAGGACTTCGAGGCGCTTGAAATCGACTCGGCGGCCTTCAAACGCATGATCGAAAGAACGATCGTCATCAGCGGCATCGGCGAGGACAAAAAAGCCCACATCAACGGCGCCTGGTTCGAACGCTTCAGCGAGGCGCAACCGCCGCTTATCCGCCTCGTTTCAACCGACGGCAGCCGTCTTTCCAAGAGCGACCTGGCATACGGCGGCCCAAGCGTGCTGCAGCGTTCGGAAAGCGTTCTGGTCCCCAAGAAAGGGCTGCATGAAATCACGAAGTTTTTAGGCGCCGGCGGCACAGCGCGGGTTGGACTGCAGGGCAGTTATTTTGTGGTGCAGAAGCCTTCCGAAACTTTTTACATTCGTCTGCTTGAAGGCCAGTTTCCGAAATACGACGAGATTATTTCGCGCTCCGAAGGCCACCTGGTAAAGCTGGACAAGGAACCGTTCCTGAACATGCTCAAACGCATGTCGATCCTGTGCAGCGACAATTACCGCGCGGCGCTTTTCCGCTTCGGGGAGGGTCTTTTGACCATCGATGCCACCAACCCAGAGATCGGTGAATCGAAAGAGGATATGCCCATCGACTTCGATGCCGCACCGATCGAGGTGGCGTTTAACCCTCGGTTTTTCATCGATGCTTTGAACAGCATCGATGAAGAGAAAATTCTGGTCGACATTATCAGCGAAGACAAACCGTGTCTGATTCATGGCGCCGAAGATAAAAGTTACCTCGGCGTCATCATGCCCATGAGAGTGTAGCAAACAACTATGGATACCGTTAAATATGATGCAAGCAGCATCGATGTGCTGGAAGGGCTGGAGCCGGTAAGGCTCAGGCCTTCCATGTATATCGGAAATATTGATATCGCCGGCCTGCACCACCTGGTCTATGAGGTGGTGGATAACAGCATCGATGAGGCGATGGCGGGTTACTGCGATCGAATCCAGGTCACCATCCATAAAAACAACAGCATCAGCGTGGAAGACAATGGCCGCGGAATTCCCACCGATATTCACCACACCGAAAAAGTTCCGGCTCTGGAAGTCGTTTTGACCAAACTGCATGCCGGCGGCAAATTCAATAACAGCAGTTACAAGGTTTCGGGCGGACTGCATGGCGTAGGGGTTTCGGTCGTCAACGCTTTGAGCGAACGCCTGGAGGCTGAAATCTACAAAGACGGCCAAATCTACCACCAGTGCTTCGAGCGTGGCAAAAAGATCACTGAATTGAGCGTCATCGGTCGGACGGAAAAGCGGGGCACCCGAATCCACTTCAAGCCGGATGCGACGATCTTCACGACCGTCGAGTTCACGTATGATATTCTGGCGCGCCGGCTGCGGGAGCTCGCCTTCCTGAACAAGGGACTCTTCATCAGCCTCGAAGATGAACGTTCGGATACAAAAGAAGAATTTCACTACGAAGGCGGCATCATATCGTTTGTAGAATATTTGAACCGGCACCACAACGCACTGCACAAACCCGTATTCATCGAAGGTGAGCGCAGTGATGTGCAGATGGAAGTGGCCATTCAATACAACGATACCTATACCGAGAATATTTTTTCCTTCGCCAACAACATCAACACCAAAGAAGGCGGTTTTCACCTGATCGGCTTCAAGTCCGCTTTGACGCGCGCTCTGAATCAGTATGCCGTCAACGGCAATCTGCCCAAGAATATGATGGCCAAGATCAGCGGCGATGATGTGCGCGAGGGGCTGACGGCCCTGATCAGCGTACGCATCAAGGCGCCGCAGTTCGAAGGACAGACCAAGACCAAGCTGGGCAACAGCGAAGTCAAAGGGTTGGTCGAGTCCCTGGTTCTGGAAAAACTAAGCAGCTACCTGGAAGAGAATCCGGCCATGGCGAAAAAGATCATCGCCAAGGCCGTGGATGCCGCCCGCGCCCGCGACGCGGCCAAGCGCGCCCGCGATCTCGCACGCAACACGGGTTCGCTGATGGACGCCTCACTGCCCGGAAAACTCGCCGAGTGCCAGGTTTCCGATCCAGAATTACGCGAGTTGTTCATCGTGGAGGGCGATTCGGCCGGTGGTTCAGCCAAGCAGGGACGGGATCGAAAGTTTCAAGCCATTCTGCCGCTCAGGGGCAAAATTCTGAACGTCGAGAAAGCGCGCTTCGACAAGATTCTGCGCAGCGAAGAGATTAAAAACATCATCACCGCCCTGGGCACCGGAGTGGGCAATGAAGAATACAATATCGATAAAATCCGATATAAGAAGGTGATCATCATGACCGATGCGGATGTCGACGGTTCGCACATCCGCACGTTGCTGCTGACTTTCTTCTATCGTCAGATGCGCGAAATCATCGAAAAAGGATATCTTTACATCGCTCAGCCGCCGCTGTTCAAAATAGGAAAGGGCCGTGCAGAAATCTATCTCAAGGATGAAACTGCTTTCAATGACCATATTCTTAAAAAAGTATGCGAAAAGTTCAAGCTCCAGATCGGAGCGGACGGCGAAGGACAAGCAGAAGTGATCACGAATCACCGTCTTTTCGATCTGACCGGCAAATTGTCCGTCTATTTCGAAACTCTGAACAAACTTGAAAATCAGGGAATTCCGGTGCAGGTCATCGACGCCATGATCCGGCATGGTGTCGAAGATAAGCAATTTCTCCAGGATCGCGAAAAGATGGCTTCGCTCGCGGAAGTGTTCAGAGCAGAGGGTTTCAGTTGTGGCGATCCGGTGTGGCGGGATGAAACTCAGCTTTTCGAAATCGCCTTGACGGTGGCCGAAACCAAGGCCATGCTCTCTCATGAAATCGTGATCGGACGGGCATTGGTCTATTCCGCGGATTACCAGAAGTGCTTGAACAACGGGAAGCATTTACTATCCTTGAATCAGCCGCCGTATATTATTCTGGATGCCGAGAAAGGCGAAGGCGTGGCCCGATTCGAAGACAAGCGCGAATTACTGAAGTTCCTGATGGAGGAGGGCCGCAAGGGGATTCAGATGCAGCGTTATAAGGGTCTGGGTGAAATGAATCCGGAGCAGTTGTGGGAAACCACCATGAATCCGGACAAACGCACGCTGCTGCAGGTCAGGGTCGAAGACGCTGTCGATTCGGACGCGATCTTCACAGTTTTAATGGGTGATGACGTCGAGCCGCGGCGTGAATTTATTCAGAACAATGCGTTGGAAGTGAGCACGCTCGATATATAGTGAAAAGTGAACCCCCGGCCTGCGGCCTTGCACCGGGGGTTCGAATGGGTGCGCTGAATCGGGCAAAGGAATCCGCTCACCGTCAGATCGTACGCCAGCACAAATGATTCAGATCAGTAGGAATGGTCGCGGGGTATTCAGACGCAAGCGACCTATTGCAAAAAAAGGCGGGCTTGTCAAGGGCGCTTCCGTCACCGCCAGGGATCATCGGTAAAGCGAAGTACGATCATCCGCTCACCTGAAGCAAAGCGGAATTGACGCCGGCCAAACAGCGCATCTAAATGCCGAACAATCCGTGAGGAGCCGAATGCAACTCCACCAGATCACCGCGCGTGATTTACCCGATCTCTGGTTCCAGGCCGTACATGATATCCTCGACCATGGCCGCCGCTTCAACATCGACCGGGGTTCCTATGCCGGACAAACCCGTCTCGAATACGATTACTTCATCGGCCATGTGCGCTATCCGGGCACCCGGCCCCTGCTGCCGGATATTCCCGCAAGCTGCGGCATCCCCAACCCGGTCGAAGACTCCTATATTTACGGCGGTCCGGGTTATGAGCGCTCCTATATAGAATACCTGATGACCGGTCAGAAGCAACCCGGCGAATCTTACACCTACGGCGAACGGTTGACGCGCGTGCCGCTTACGGGCGACAAGCTGGCCTGGTGGCAGAACGGTCAGCACGAGATCATCGACCGGCGCGAACCGGACGGGCGGATCGTCTGCGAAGAAGAAGGGCGCCTTTATCTCAACCAGATCGAATGGGTCATCGACACCTATAAACGGTTCGGGCACCGCAACAATCAAATGGTGCTGCAGGTGGCGCATCCATCGGACGTCACCCTGCTCGATCCGCCCTGCCTGCGTTCGATCGACACGCGGATCCAGGATGACACGCTGCATTTCTGCATCTACTTCCGCTCCTGGGATTTGTGGGGCGGCCTGCCTGCCAACCTGGCCGGCCTGCAGAATTTAAAGGAGTACATGGCGGCCGAGATCGGGGTCAAAGACGGTGAAATGATCGTCGAAAGCAAGGGCCTTCACCTGTACGGGTACGCTGAGGAACTGGCCAGGCTCCGCTGCCTTCGGACGTGACGGCCATCCACTTCCAATACTGCCGCTTTCGCTTCATCGCCCAGCCGCGCGCAGCCCGAGCGGGCATCGCGATGCGATTTACACACGGCGAGTCTCAAGGCCGCCGGATAGCTAAAATTCGATATTCTTCGGCGTGCGCGGGAACGGAATCACGTCGCGGATATTGTTGATCCCGGTGACCATCATCAGGACCCGTTCGAAACCCATGCCAAAGCCGCTGTGCGGCACGCTGCCGAAAAGCCGCGATTCCAGGTACCACCAGTAATCCTCGCGCCGCATACCGCTGGATGCCATGCGTTCCGTCAGAATATCCAGCCGCTCCTCGCGCTGACTGCCCCCGATGATTTCGCCGATACCCGGCACCAGGACATCCATGGAGGCCACCGTCTCATCGTCGTCGTTCAAACGCATGTAAAAGGGTTTGATCGTTTTGGGGAAGTTATAGACGATTACCGGCTTCTTGAAATAATCCTCGGTCAGAAAACGCTCGTGCTCCGATTGCAGGTCGATCCCCGGGGCAATCGGATATTCGAACCGGCGTCCGCTCTGGGTCAAAAGGGTCACCGCCTCGCGGTAGGGTATCCGCTCGAAACGTGACCCGGCCGTGTTCGCAAGGGTGGCCTTCAAGTTCTTGTCCACGAACCGGGCAAAAAGCTCGAGGTCTTCGGCGCAGTGGTC
>JAEYRZ010000097.1 GCA_023435265.1 Pseudomonadota bacterium | reverse complement strand
GCGCCACCCCGCTCCTCTCATGCCCGATAAGGCTCGAAGGACCCGCACCAATGATCTATTTCTCGGATTTGAAGCGCATCCTGAGCTGGGATGTCCAAGTCTACGATGATCTTGCCGGCCGCAGCCGCTTGCTGCAATACAGCACGCTGCACCTCGTGCTGCTCGGTCTTTTCTACGGCGTCACCGCCGTGGCGTTCAGCCGCAGCCTGCTCTCCCTGCGCGGCGTCGATGCGGGCGCCGATTTCAATGTTCTCTTCCTGATTCTGATGGGCATTGCCGTCTCTTTCCTGATGCATGGCGCGGCAGCCCTCTTCATTTGGGTGTTCTGCCGCGGCATCGGCGGGTCTTCCCTTTTCATGCCGCTTTATTTGAGCTCCGGCGTTGCCGCTGCCGCGGCGTGGCCGCTCGCGCCGGTGGTCGCCGCAATTCAGGCGGGTCACACCAGTGCCGCCATGACCGTCCTGGCCCTGGTGCTGGCGGCTTATCTATTCACGGTGGGTTTTGTCGCGGTCCGCAAAGCCACGGGCCTGAACAAGCTCAGAATGTCCATCGCCGCCGTGGCCACCTTCATTTACATGGGCTGCTTCCTCTATTTGTGGTTGTGATCAGGCCAACGATTCCAGCGGCTGGGCGGCATATGTCCCTCTCCTTCGAATCCTTCCCGGAGCTTTTCGCCCGCATTACCCAGGCGGTTCAACAACGCGACGACCTGGACGGGTTGCTGGCCGACATCCTGGCTGAAATCGCCGCTGCGTTTAATGCACACGGATGTACGCTGCGGGTGCTGGATTGGCCGGAAGGCACTTTGCGGCTGCGCGCAGCCGTCGGTCTCAGTCCGGCCTACCTGGATAAAGGCGATGTGCGCGCCGATTCCAGTCTTTCCGAAATCTTCGGCGAAGAGGCGGTGGTCATTCATGATGTCGCCGACGATCCGCGCATTCAGTACCCTGAAGCCGCACGCCGCGAGGGGATCGTCACCGTCGTGGGGCTTCCGTTTCCAATTCTGGATGAAACCCGCATGGTGCTGCGCGTTTACTTCAAGGAACGGGTAGCGCCCGATCCGACCACGCTGAACTGCCTCAAAGCGCTGGCCGGGCAGGGCGCCCTGGCGGTGCGCAACGCGCTTTTGCACCAGCGCTATGTGGTGACCTTCCGTCAAATCAGCACCGCCATTCATTCCGGCCGCGGCGTCGAGGATGTATTGAAGCGGATCGTCGAACAGGTGACGATTCTAACCGCCGCCCGCGGCGCGATCTACTGGGTTCTGAACACATCGGATCGGACCATCGTCGACCGCGTGACCCACGGCTTCGACTACCGTGGGTTGAGTTGCGTGGACTATGCGGCTATCGAAGAACTCTTCGCCCCGGCCCAGGGACGTCAGGTGATCATCGGCGATGCACGTTACGATCGGCGCATTCCCAGCCTGGAAAGACTGGGCAAAAAGCGGGTGCAGACCGTACTGGGGCTGCCCTTCAATATCGCCGAAGGATACATGGGGATCATGGCGGTGTATTTCGGGCAGCGCAAGAACTTCCAGGGCCGGGAAATCGATTTCCTGAAGGCACTGGGTGAGCAGGGAGCGATCGCCTTGCAAAAAGCCCTCTGGTTCGATGCGAGCCGACTGCACAGCTTCCAACAGGCCGTCGAAGGACTGGCCGTCGCCCTAGAAGCCAAGGACGGCCAGACCCATGGCCATTCGCTGCGCGTGGCCCACCTGGCACGCCTTTGCGCCCAGGTGCTGGGGCTGCCGGCGCGGGAGATCGATACCATTTACCGCGCCGGCCTTTTGCACGATATCGGCAAGATCGGTACCGACGATCAGGTGCTGGCCCGCCTGGGGCGTTTGGAAGGGGAGGAGATCGATCACCTCCGGGATCACCCTGAGATCGGGGCGCGCATCCTGGCGCCGATGGCCGATGGCGCCGACCTGGTGCCGATGGTGCGCTACCATCATGAGCGCCACGACGGAAGCGGCTATCCCGAGGGGCGCAAAGGCGATGCGATTCCTCCGGGGGCGAGAATCCTGGCGGTCTGCGATGTGCTGGACAGCATGCTGTTCGGACGGGCCGGGCAACCCTGTCTTGCGGTGCCAGAGGCCATGCATCGCCTGCGGTCGGAACGGGGAAGGCAGTTTGACCCGCAGATCGTGGATGCCGCGCTCAAAGTATTATCCGAACGCCCGAATGAACTTGCCCCTGCCGAAACATCGCATTCGATTCTGGCCCGCCTGCGCCGCAAACTGATCCGCAGCGATGCGTTTGCGCGCGATCTGTTTCGCCGATTTCCAAGCAGCTTTTAAATCTGATCTGAATAAAGCCCCTCAGGCCACCGGCCGCTCGGTGTTTCGAATTTCCACATGCCCGTGCAGCGCGGCCTTCACATCCGCGATCGGCACTTCCCTGCGGTGGAAGATGCCGGCGGCCAATGCCGCCTGCGCATTGGTTTTCGTAAACACGTCGAGGAAATGACCGGGGGCGCCTGCGCCGCTCGAAGCGATCAGCGGGATGGTGATTGCGCTCCCGACGGCATTGATCAGCTCGATATCGAATCCGGCGTTCGTTCCGTCGCGGTCGATGCAGTTGAGCAGGATTTCGCCGGCCCCCAGTTCCTGGCATACGCGGGCCAGCGTGACGGCGTCAACCGGCCGGCCTTCGCGTCCGCCCCGGACCGTGCATTGATACCAGCAAAACGCCTCGCCCCGGGGGCCTTTAAAAACGGTCGGGATCACCGTATGCGGTACCGCTTCCGGCGAATCGACATATACCCTGCGCGGATCAATCGAAATCACGACGGCCTGGCTGCCGTAAACACGGGCGATCTGTTCAATGGCGCTCTGTCCCGAAGCGCTCCCGGCGGCGAGATGGGCCTCGACGATTTCCACCGCGTCGCTGCCGATGGAGATCTTGTCGGCGCCGGAGCGGAAGTATTCGGCCGCCACTTCCAGGGCCGAATAAAATCTGCCGGTGCTGTCCGTATAGTTTCGAATGCCCCCGCCGATGGTCAAAGGGACGAAAACCTCGCGCGAAGTCTGTTTGAGGACTTCCAACATCGGCATATCCCGCAAAGGAAAATCACGGAAGGCGGTGATGTTTAAAAAGGTGATTTCATCCGCGCCCTCTTCGTAATAGTGCTTGGCCAGCGCCACCGGGCGCCCCAAATTGCGAACCGTTCCTTTATCGCGCACATCGTAACGGTCGCCCTTGGTGACCACCAGATCGCCGTCGTCGTTGGTTCTGACATCCAGACAGGCGATGATGCGTTTGGCCAAAGCCGTTGGGGCCGGTTCGGCGGCTATTTGAACCGCCTCGCGGTTGTCGGCCACGAAATTGGCCAGCAGGCGCAAGCCGGCCGCACCGCTTTTCTCAGGATGAAACTGGGTGCCGACGATATGCCCTTTCTGAACGGCACTGGTGAATTCATACCCGTAATCGGTGGTCGTGAGGACGACGTCCGGGTCGTCGGGTACCACATGATAGGAGTGGACAAAATAGAATTTCTCGCTGCCCTGCAGCCCCTTGAACAATGGGCAGGCCTGCCGGACGCGGATGCCGTTCCAGCCGATGTGCGGCACGGGTTCCCGGATATCGAAGCGCCGCACCGTTCCTTTCAGAAGGCCGAGCCCGTTCGAACCGCCGAATTCCTCGCTGCGTTCGAACAAGGCCTGCATCCCCAGGCAGATGCCGAAAAAAGGCCGCCCCGAGGCTATGAAGTGTCGCAAAGGCTCGACGAATCCCCGCACATGCAGAATCTGCATCATGCTGCCGAAAGCGCCCACACCCGGAAAAATCAGCTTTGCGGCGCCGACGAGATCCTCGGCCGTCCGTGCCACCCGTACGGTTTCGCCCAGCGACTCGATGGCGTTGATGACGCTGCGCACATTGCCGGCACCATAGTCCAGCAGGGTAATCATGTAGCGTTCCCTCCGATCGGCGGTTCCGACCGCACAGGTGCGAGGCGGCTCAATGGAACGGCCGGTTACGATTTGCGGCCGAATGGCTCTTTAAACAATGGCGATGATAACACAAGCGCGCGGCAGGCGTTACCCCAAAATGGCGGCTGCGAAAATGCGGCTCGTTGTGGCCGGCAAAAGGGCGGAACGTCGGGGCATCCGCGTATCGGTTTTTATGAACCCAACTCTCAAGAAAGGCGGTTATGATCGGGGAAATCGGTCGGTTGAATATCGTGCGGGTCGGCAATGTCCTGAGCTTCAGTTCATTGCAGTCCCTGGGGCATAGAATACTGAATGCATTCAAAGGGATCATTCCTGAATACCGGGTGTCGCATCACGAGTCGCCCATGACGGGCAGCATCGATGCCTATTTGCTGACCATGATCCTGCATTCCGAGTTCAAAGGGCATACGCTGGGCATCACCGACGCCGATCTCAAAACCGGGGATCAGGACGAATTCTACAATACGATTATCGGCGGCAAAAATCCGCGCAACGATGTGGCGGTCGTCAGCACCCGCCGCCTGAGTCCGGAAAGCATTCAAACGGAAGACGATTACCGGCTGCTGATCGAAAGAACCATCAAGGTGGCCCTGCACGAGATCGGTCACAATCTTGGGCTGACCGATCACGCCGCGTACCGATTCGCTCCCGATAGGGCCCTTTGCCCCATGAGCAAGGGGGAGTTCAACAAATTCGGGTACCAAGGATACGTTCGGGCCGTCGTGGACGGCCGTGGCATGTTGTTCTGCGATGACTGCGAACGCTTTTTGATTTCCATCTATGCCCGCTGAAGCCGTCCGTTCAAGCCACCTTCTATGTCACCGAAGCCGAGGAGTAACTGCGGCCGGTTGAAATGCTTCGTGGGTGGCGCTCGGGGCGGCGGCGGAACCGGGCAACGGCAAGAGGTTCGCGGGGGCCGGTTTCGGAAGGGCGGCAGCCAGCACCCCCCTCTTTCAGACGGGTACTCCGAGTGAAGATGCGGAAGAGAGGTGTTGTGCGTCTCCGCTCGTCGATACCGCGAATGAAGGCGCTAAAAACTGGAATGCGGCCAACCTTCAGGCATTTGCTTACGAAAGCAGTAATTGACACCGGGGGCAACGAATAAAAAACCGGGCGCAAGGCCCGGTCTTTGAGTCTATTCTGGTGCCCCCGGCAGGAATCGAACCTGCGGCCAACAGATTAGGAATCTGCTGCTCTATCCCCTGAGCTACGAGGGCTGGGGTGTCAATCGATATAGACCTGCTGGCCGGGGTAGATTTTGCTGCGCACGGTCAGTTGGTTGATTTTGAGAAAACGATCCAATTGCATATTGTGCTTTTGGGCGATTGTAAATGGGGTATCGCCGGTTTTTACCGCATACACGGTCCCTGCGGGGGAGGTCGGTTCCGCTTCGGACAGGGCCGAGGGTATTTTCAGAACCTGGCCGATGAACAGGCGGGTGGAAGGAAGGTTGTTTGCCGATCTTATCTGTTCAACCGTGGTGTTGTAACGCTTGGCGAGAATGTACAACGAATCCCCCTGTCGCACGCGGTGGGTTCCGCCGATTGCATTCACCTTGACCGGTGTTGATCCGACCGGGATTTCCGGCCGCGAGACGCGCAGCCGTTGCCCCACCCGGATCACATTGGAGCGTTTCAGATTGTTGGCCCGCATAATGGCCTGAAGGCTCATCCGATAGCGCCTGGCGATCGTACTCAGAGTTTCTCCGGATCTGACACGATGCCACACCGTTTCACGGTAGGACTGCTGCGGGAGCTGGCTCAGCGGAATCGTTTCCAGGCAGGCCGATACAGCTTCTTTACTTTGTGTGGGAACTTTCAGGCGATACGGTTCCGGGGGCAGGAGCTGGTACCGCAATTCGGGATTGAGCTGCTTCAGTTCCTCGAGTTCAATCCCCGAGTTGGCGCTGATATCCTTCAAATGAACCTGACGGTTGAGCTCGATCTCCTCGAATTGCAGCGGTTGTTCCAACTCAAGCTGGTCCAGGCCGTATTGCTGTGCGTTCTGGACCATGTGCAAGGTCGCCAGAAAGCGCGGAACATAGCGGGCCGTCTCCCTCGGCAGGCGCTGATACAGATCCCAGAAGTTGTCCAGGTAATTGACGTTCTGAGAGCGGATCACCTGCAGCACGCGTCCCTCGCCGCAATTGTAGGCGGCCAGCACGGTCATCCAGTCGCCGAAAATGGAGTGCAGCTCCTTGAGATAGGCGATGGCGGCATCCGTGGATTTGATGAAATCGATGCGCTCATCCACAAAATGGTTGCGCTTCAACCCGAACTTGTAGCCTGTGGATGGAATAAACTGCCATAAACCGAGCGCCCTGGCCCTGGAAAGCGCTTTGACTTTGTAGCCGCTTTCGATCAACGGCAGCCAGGACAATTCCTCGGGCAAACCTGCGTTCCTCAGCGCTTCCAGAATGTGCGGCCGGTATTTTTCGGAACGTCGATAAGACTCCTGGAAAAATGTCTTTTCAATCCCGGAGAAGCGCTGCAGTTCGGCTTCGACATGCGGATTCATCTCCAGGGGGATCTCATTGTGGTTGCCGTTGACCACGATATTGCGCGAGGCATAGATCTCCAGAATACGCTTTGAAATCAGGTACCGCAGGTCCTCTTTCTGCTGGCTGAGCTTGGCGTCGTCCTGATCGATTTCCAGGATCAGGGAGTAGGCCTTGTCCAGTGCGTCCAAGGCGCTTTCCAACTCCCCTTTCTGCCAGAAGGACTGGGCCACGTCGCAGAAATCCAGAGCTTCATCCAACATGGACTGTTCTTTTTTATTAATGGCGACCTGCCCCGTTCGGTTCGATTTCAACGGATGGTCGACCGCCGGTTCCTCGGTGATATCGGGCAGCGATTCCTCCTCCTCGACTGCGAGAGCGGTGCCGGAAGCCGATCCCTCATCGGCCGGGGATTGCTCGGACGGAATCTGAACGGTTTCGGGGGCGGCGCCGGTTCCAATGTGCCCGCAACCGGACAATAACAACGAAGCGGCCAAAGCGATGAGAGCGATTCTGTTTTTCAATTTCTTTCCCAATAGTCTAAGGGGTTGAGGAGGTGTCGAGCTTCAGTTCAGTATTGCAATTCAAGGGGTTTTTGGGATAAACGCACGCTTTTAGTTTGGCTGCGGCAACGAATACCACAACCGGTACGGCTTTTGTCAAGTAATTCTCGGTCGACCTCAAGGCCATTATCGGTATGCATGTTCTTGGACTTGATGCTAAAAATGGTTTGCAAACAGACTTTTCTGCTTCGAATTCACCTGGCGGAGCCCATCGCGTTCAGGCCCTTTTACGATCGCCGGTCATCAGAAAATTGGGCTGACTGAAAATTAAACTTGCATTTTAAAACATTTCAAAGTAGACAGTGCCTTTTTAGTAGGTAGGGTTTATTTGGAATTTAAGACCCGATGGGTCGAAGCGGTGTCGGACAAATCGAACGATCAGGCCAGCGTAGCTCAGCAGGTAGAGCTACTGATTTGTAATCAGTGGGTCGGGGGTTCGAGTCCCTTCGCTGGCTCCATTTTCGGAAAGGAGGTGAGCAAACAATGATCCAGGTACGTCTTAAAAAGGGCGAATCCGTGGAACGCGGTCTCAAGCGTTTGAAGAAGATCCTCGAT
>JAEYRZ010000081.1 GCA_023435265.1 Pseudomonadota bacterium | reverse complement strand
GGTCGGGATCGGATGGGCTTCGGAATCGGTATCGAACAAGGACGCCCGTGGTCCGAAAGCGTGTTTCGGCGATGCGTTGCGATGGTGATTGCGCCCCCGACCCCGTCACATCTACCTGCGATCAGCTTTCATTTTGACAGACACGGGCCGGATCGCTTATTGTGGGCCTGCTGCTTCGGATCCCCTCTGTTCTCCTGTTCTGAACCTCTGATGTACATTCCATTCAATGGAGACATCCATGACGCATCCCGATCACGATGTGAATTCGTGCGTTGAAAGCCCTTCTTTGGATCAGATCATCGATTTCCTGCCCGACGCCATGTTCGCCATCGATCTGGCCGGGCGGGTGATTGCCTGGAATCGGGCGATCGCCGAATTGACCGGCGTGCCGTCCGAAAAAATGGTGGGCAAGGGCGACTACGCTTATTCCCTTCCCTTCTGGGGTCTGCGGCGTCCTGTGCTGGTCGATCTGGCGCTCTCCTGGGATCCGGCGACCGCCGAATCATTCTATCCCGGCCTGACGCGAAGAGGCGATGTCCTGGTCGCCACGGTCAAGGACCCGCCCTGCGTACCGGAATCGGCGCTTTTCTGGAACAGTGCCCGAAAGCTTTACAATTCAAGCGGCGCGTGTATCGGCGCGATCGAGGTGATCCGGGATATATCCGAGCTCTTCAAATACGAACAGGCGCTGCGCCAAAGCGAAGAGCGCTACCGGGTTTTCGCGGAAGCAACTTTCGAGGGCATTGCGATCAGCGAGGATGGACGCTTTATCGACTGCAATGAGCAATTCACCCAGATCACCGGCTACCCGCGCTCGGAACTGCTGGCCATGGCGGTCGAGGAGGTGATCGCTCCCGAGGACCGGGAGCGCGTGATGGAAAAGGTGCGGCATCGCCGCGCGGCCGTGCTCGAACATGTTCTGCTGCGCAAGGACAGGACGCAGATCATCGTTGAAGTCCACGGCAGATCGGCCACGCACGGCAACCGGGTCCTGCGCTATGCGATGGTCCGCGACATCACCGAACGCAGAAGGGCCGAGGATGCGCTGCGCAACAGCGAGGAACGCTTCCGCACACTGTTTGAAAACGCAGGCGTGGGCATGGCTGAAACCGACCCCCTGGGCCGCTTCAGTGCGGTGAACGAGCGCCTGTGCCGGATCCTCGGCCTTGAGCGCAACGAACTGCTGCAAACCAATGCCTTCGATCTCTGGCCGCCTCAGGACCAGCCCGGAATTGTCGCCCTTGCCGGCCGGTTGATCGCCGGAGAACTCTCCAACGCCAGCGATGAAAACTTCTATGTCCGCAAGGACGGTTCGATCGTCTGGGTCCGCGTCACGGCGACCGCGCTGCATTCCCGGCTCATCGCCGTGGTCGAAGATATTACGGAACGCAAGCGGATCGAAGAGGCCCTGGCCAAAAGCCACCGGGAGCTGGAAGCCAAGGTGCGGGAACGTACGGCCGAGCTTGCCCGGCGCAACCGCGAGTTCCGGGAGCTGGTGCGAAAGACCCTGGCCGCCATGGAAAACGAGCGCAAAGTCCTGGCCAAAGACCTGCATGACAGCATCGGCGGAACGCTGGCGGCAATCAAGTACCAGCTGGAGGATCGCCTGGAAGCCGGCGGAACGGAGGAGCAATCGTCCCACATGCCGCTTGCGGTCATTATCGAGTACCTGGATGAAGCCATTCGGGAATCGCGGCGCATTACAAAGCAGCTGCGGCCTTCGGTGCTTGACGAACTCGGGCTGGCGGCTGCCTGCAGGGAATGCATTTCCGATTTCAAACGCTTTTATCCACCGATCCTGATCGATGAGCGCATCACGATTTCCGAACGCGAGCTTTCGGGCAATTTACAGACCGTGCTGTACCGGGTTCTTCAGGAAGCACTGAACAATGTCGGCCGGCACAGCCAGGCCGAGACCGTCAAGATCCGGCTGTTCCGCAACCGCGAGCGGGTGCGCCTGACGATCGAAGACGACGGGAGGGGATTTGATGTGGGGGAAATCATGTCGCGGCATGCTTTGAGCGGCTACGGCCTGCACAGCATGAAGGAGCGGGTCGAGATCTGCAACGGCAGCTTCAAAATCGAGTCCCGACCGGGCCGCGGCACCCGGTTGGATCTGGCTATACCCCTTGGGGCCACATGCAATTGAAGCGTTTTACCGGGGGGTGCGCGTTCCGCACGCCCCCGGGATCTTTTACTGGTGCTTGCTCCGCTCTTCCATTTTCAGTTTTTCATCACATTCGCTGCATTTGCCGTTTGAAGTGACGATCGGCGGTTTTTTTACTTCCATTCCGCAAATACCACATTTCTCCATGATCGAACCTCCTCAAATGCGATACATGGCATCAATCTAGTAACCGGCGGGCGTTTCACAAATGGGCGTTTGGATGTAAATTGAGCCGCCTCAGCCCTCCATCCGTGCGGTCCGGCGTAGGCCCCGGCGTTTCCGGCCGGTGGCAAGGCAATCGTATGCAGCTTTAATATCAGGGCCGTATCGGTATCGGGGTCGGCGTCGGTATCGGTATCGAACAAGGCTGTCCGTAATGTCCGGTTCCGGAAAGCGGTATGCTGGCGACGCGTTGCGTCGGCGATCGCGACCCCGACCCCGTTTTTAGCATGCCGAATCAACATGCGCTCGCCCCGCGGCCCGGAAGCGCGGTCGATTGACAACCCCCTGGCGGCATGCCACAAGTGGACCGCGGAGGTGAATCCATGCTGGCCAAGCACCGCATCGTTCTGGACGATGCGCATCAGATGTCCGAAATCGCCGATCAGAGCATCGACCTGGTCGTGACCTCTCCCCCCTACCCGATGGTCGAAATGTGGGACGCCGCTTTCGGCGCGGCCGACCCGACGATCGCCGACGCATTGAACGCTTCGGATGAGGAGCGCGCGTTCGAGTTGATGCATGTCTATCTGGACGGAGTTTGGCAGGAAGTCCGCCGCGTGCTCAAGCCGGGGGGAATCGCCTGCATCAACATCGGTGACGCGACACGAAGCGGCAACGGCGGCTTCCGGGTTTTTCCGAATCATGCCCGCACGATCATGACCTGCCTGAGACTGGGCCTCTCCCTGCTGCCGACCATCATCTGGCGCAAGACGACCAACGCCCCCACCAAATTCATGGGCTCGGGAATGCTGCCCCCGGGCGCCTATGTCACCCTCGAGCACGAATACATCCTGATCCTGCGCAAGGGCGGCAAACGTGCTTTTACAGAGGCGCGCGAGAAGCAGAATCGTCGCGCGAGCGCCTATTTCTGGGAGGAGCGCAATCTCTGGTTCTCGGACGTATGGTTTGATTTGCGGGGTACGCCGCAGGTGCTTTCGAATTCCGGCCCGCGTGAACGCAGTGCCGCCTTTCCCCTGGAGCTGGCCTACCGGCTGATCAACATGTTTTCGGTCAGGGGCGATACGGTCCTGGATCCGTTCCTGGGAACCGGCACGACATTGCTGGCGGCGATGTGCAGCGGCCGCCACTGCATCGGATACGAAATCGATCCGGCCTTTCAGCCGATCATTTTAAAGGCGGTCGGCACCGTACCGGATCTGTGCGCCGAAATCGTCGGCCGCCGGCTCGCCGGACATCTCGAATTCGTGCGCCAGCGCAGCCAGGCCAAAAACGATTTCAAACACATCAACCGCCACTATGGAGTTCCGGTGATGACCGGACAGGAAGAAGATCTGGTACTGGAAGGCGTGCGGGAGGTCCGCTACCTGACGAACCAGGATTTCAACACGCTGACCGCTCCCTGGCCGCACGGCCCCGCGTCGTCTCCGGACGTGCTGCAGGCCGGAACGCCGGCGGGCGCCTGCCCGCCCAAGACCCGTCAACTGCGCCTGTTTTAACAGGGCGACTGCAGGTATGCCGCGCTTTGAAAGCGCGCGGCCCCGTCCGATGGGCATTGAACCGCGTGATCACGATGACCGTCCGACCGCGGCTTCGAACGTACCGGGCTGCCTATTTGTCGAGAATCGCGCGGATCTTGGTCGAAAGCTGGCGCATGTTGAACGGTTTTTGAAGAAAATCGCTGGCCCCGTCCAGAAGTATTGCACGGGTCTGGTCCATGACATAATGCCCGCTGGCGAAAAGCACCTTGATGTCGGGACGGAGCTTGCGGATTTCGTGGAAAACGGTTTCTCCGTCGACATCGGGCATGACCAGGTCGAGGATCACTAGATGGAATGCATGGCTCTGTCCGCCGAACACCCGGAGCGCTTCCCTGCCGCCGTGGGCCATGACGATCGAGTAGCCGAGTCCTTCGAGCATCAGTTTGCCCACGTCCAGGATGTAGTCTTCGTCATCCACGAGCAGAATGCATTCCGTGCCCATCTGAATGGATTCGACCACCGCCTTTTCCTGCTCGGGTTTCTTGTGCGTCGCAGGCAGGTAAAATTCGAACTTGCTGCCTTTACCGGTACGGCTTTCCACGGTGATGAAGCCGTTGTGGTTTTTAATGATACCGAAGGCCGAAGCGAGTCCCAGCCCTGTGCCCCGGCCGATTTCGTGCGTCGTGAAGAACGGCTCGAAAATACGCCGTTGCGTGCTTTCATCCATGCCGATGCCGGTATCGGTGACCGATACGCGTACATACCGGCCCGCGGTAACCTCGAACGGCTGCACGAACTCTTCGTCCAGCTCCATGTTTTCCGTGCCCAGGTAGAGGTCGCCCGTGCCCTGCATGGCCTGCCAGGCATTGAGAAACAAATTGACGAGCACATGTTCGATCTGGCTGCGGTCGACCATGACCGTCCAGAGCCCCTCCTGGTAGGTCTCATGGATTTTGATGGACTTGCGCGTGCGTCCGAACATCTCCGCTGAATTCTGCACGATCTGATTCATGTCCATCGGTTTGACCACGTACTTGCCGCCGCGTGCGAATCCAAGCAGCTGCTTGGTCAGCCGCGAGCCGCTCTCGACACAATCCTCGATGGATTTGAGCTTGTCGAGCACATGGCTCTGCTCGACTTCGAGGTACATCAGGGAGACATTCCCCTGAATGCCCATCAGAAGATTATTGAAATCGTGGGCGATGCCGCCGGCGAGCGTACCGAGCGACTCCATGCGCTGGGCTTCCTGGAACCGCCGCTCCAGCTTCTTGCCTTCGGATATGTCGCGGACGAAATTGAGCGTCGCGGGCCGGCCCTCCCAGGTGATGTTGACTGTGTTGAGCTCAACCCAGATTTCGTCCCGCTGCTTGTCTACGATTCTGAAGTTGATGGCGTAGGGACGGGTTTCTTCGCCGTTGAGGCGGTCGAGGAGCCGCTGTGGATTCTCTCCGATATCCTCGTAATGGATGCATTTGTGGACCGGGCCCAGCGGTTCTTCGATACCGACCCGTCGCCCCATTTCACGGGCCCTGCGGTTGGTGAACTTGAACCGGTTCTCCTGATAAATGAAGATGGCGGCATTCGCGTTTTCAACCAGCAGCCGGTATTTTTCCTCCGACTCCTTGAGCGAGGCCTCGCTTTTCTTCAGGCTGGTGATGTCGCGCCAGTGTTCGACCAGCCGCACCACGCGGCCGTCCATGTCGAGAATGGGGTAGGCCCGGACATCCATCCACATATCCCGGTCTTCGATATACTTGGTGATCTGCGTAGTGACATTGGTCTCCAGCACCTGGGCGGTGGAGCATAATTCGCAGGGCGCGTGCTGACCGATCAGCTCGAAGCACTGTTTCCCGACGACCTCTTCCTGCGGTTTCCCGAAGAACTCGTAACCGGCCTTGTTGAAGCGGATAATGCGGTGGTTCATGTCCTGCACGCCGATGATGTCCGGAATCGCGTTCAGAACGGTTTCGAGCAGCAGGCTGGCCTCGCGGAACTGATCCTCGAAGGATCGCCGTTCGCGTTCGGCGAGCCGCCTTTCCCGGTTCTCCTGGATGAGCTTGGCGTTGATGCCCATCAGCTCCGCGGTCCGGCTGGACACGAGCGCCTCGAAATGGTCTCGGTAGCGGATCAGTTCGATTTCCAGGCGTTTGTTTTCGGCCGCCACCGAACGTGCGTGCGCTTCGGCCTCCCGGCGTGCCTGCCGTTCCGCCTCCAGCTGCTCCCGGAGCAGTTCGGGGGCGTCATCGCGCGTGCCTTTACCTGCTGGGCTTACTTTCATAGACCGGGTCCAATGCGCGTACAGTGTGAACACATCCGCCGAGGCTTCGTCACTGCCGTTTCCGGCACATTTCCTATATGCAAAAACAGATTCGACCACAAGCCGTAAATATGCCGAACCGGAGGTCTGCGGACGCGTTGCGGGACCGGCATTCCAGACCGGTTGGGCATCAGGGTCCTTTAAAGAAATGAGCGGATCGGTCGATAGTTTATTCGAACCGCCGATGGTGCTCCATGCCCGTCGCAAGCTGCAATTAAAAGGATGTTCCGCAACCGCCATGACCGATAAAGAAACTGCTGCCAATATTCCTTCCCAAGCGGATGCTTCCTCGTCGGCGGACGAATTCGAAAGCCTGAATGCAGACGAGAGGGCTGCGTTCGACAAGATCATGGCGGAAATTGCGACGGGCGGCGACGCTTCGGATAAGAGAGCGGAGCCGGAAACCGGGACGGCACCTCCTGAGCCGGCGATCGATCCAGCCCGATCGGAACGCAATCAAGCCTCGGAAAATCGGTCCGCTGAAGGGGATGGCCCGCCCGGCACGGACTTTTCCCCAGAGGGAAAATCGTCTGCGGATGAAGAGCCGGCACCGGAGCCGGCAGAGGGCGATCTCTCCGATGACCAGCAGGCGGCGCTCGATAAAATCATGGCCGAAACCGAAGCCCATAAAGCCGCTGAAAAGGACACCGCCAGGACCGAAGCAGCGCCTGCGGCACCGCCGCCCGGCAAGCGCCCTGATCCGGAGGTCAACGAGGAGCAGCAGGCTGCCCTCGACAAGATCATGGCCGAAATCCAGTCCCGTAAAAGTGTCGACAAGACCGCGGCCAAGACGGCCGACAGTGAGGCACCGGAGGATATATCGCCCGAGGATATATCGGAAGACCAGCAGGCCGCCCTGGATCGGATCATGGCCGAAATTCAGGGCAAAAAGGCAGGCGGCAAACCCACCGCCGCCGATTCGGCCGAACCCTCGGAATCCGGGCCCACCGCTGCCGGGAGCACCGGACAGGCGGACCTGGATATGATCATGGCTGAAATCGAAGGCGATGGGGGCGAGGCCGATCCACCGGGTGCAGCGGCCCATGAGAACCTGACGCTGGATCAATTCAACGACGAGCTGAGTCATTTGTTGTGTTCGGCGAAGAACGGTTCGGCGCCCGATACCGCGCCGCCGGACGGTGAACCGGCACCCGCGGAAGCGCCTGCCGAACCGGAGGCCGCGGGCGATTCCGACGGGCAAGCTTCGCCGCTACCTTTCGATCGACCCCGATCCGCCGCACAGAATACGCAGGCCGCGGAGCCCAAGCCGGCCCGGCGTTCAGCGGGCCAAAGCCGTCTCGGGCTGATCCTCGCCTCGATTGTCGTTGTTGCGGCGTTGTGCGGCGCTGCGTACCACTTCCGCGACCGGCTGCGCAGTACCGAAATTCAGGCGGACCCGGCGCCGCAATCGAAAAGCCTGGAATCGGCCGCGTTGAAACCGAATGCTGAAGATCAGCTCCGGACGGCGCCGGGCGCGCCTCCGCCGCAGACATCCAAAAACGACCCGCTGGAATTGCTGGTTCGGGAACTGCAGAGCGCCAGGGGTTTTATCGAAGCCAAAATCAACGAAATCGAGGAGCTCAAGGCCTATTACCGCCGCGGCATCATGGACGAGCAACTGCTGATCGGCGCCGAACTCAAGCGAAGCGGCCTCACCACTCTCGAGCAGGCGCTGCAGCACACCAAAATCGATTTGAACTTACGAACCATTCAGCGCCAGATGGTTTACTCGGCCAAGCTCGAGACCCCCTTGCTCGATCTGCGCCAGGCTTCCGAAGAACTGCTCTATCTCGAGCGGCGCACCCGTTTCTTTAAAACCCTTGCGAATGCCGCCAGCGGTCTCCCGATCCGCGATTTCGAAAACGAAGTCGCGGCCATGGTCGAACACCATCTGCAGGCCGCGGGCCAACTTTCCATCGATGCCGTCGAAGTGGCGGTCCCTTCCCTGGAAACGATCTGGAGGGATGTACAGAACGGCCTGAAGCGCGGCTTGGACGGCGGGACGGCTTTGCCCACCGACCCGCACAACGAAGCGATCGCGCAAGAGATCTGCCGCGGCCTGTTCGAACGCAAATACCAACTGACCGCGCTGTCGGCCGAAACCGCGCAATGCCTCCTGCAATGGAGCGGCAAGGATCTCTATCTCAACGAGGTCGGCCACCTGTCTCCGGAAGCGGCCGCTGTCCTGGCAAAGTGGCCGGGCGAGTGGCTCAGCCTGAACGGTCTCAGGGAGCTCTCCCCCGAAACCGCCCGGGAGCTGGCGCGTTGGAGCGGCAGGCGTCTCTCGCTCAACGGCCTGAACATTCTTCCGCCGGAAGCCACGAACGCATTGTCTCGCTGGCAGGGCGAACAGATTGAAATGGTCGGTCTGCGGGCCATCGGGAGCTGGGAGAACTACGCAACCCGTCTCTATCTTTCGGAAGAACTGAGGCGACGTCTGGAGGTCCAGTAATATGCCGCTGAAAAGGCCGGCCGCCGCATGTGGCCGCATTTGTTTTTTTATGCTGTTGTGCGCCGCCGGGCTGTGGCCGTGGACCACCTGGGCGGGCGCTCCGGCCGATGAACTGCGGCGTAAAACCGCAGACGTCACGCTGCTGGAACAGCAGCTCGGCGACCGCATCCTTCAGGCGGAACAAATCCGAGCCCAACTGATGGAACAGCAGCGCCAGCTGGTGGATGAGATCAACAAGCTGCGAAAGCAGCACAATGTCAGCGGACTGATCCAAGCCGACCGGATTCCGCGTATCCATTACAATATCGAGCTGCTGCGGAGCATCATGGCCTACACCGCGGTTTTCGACGCCAAAATCCTTCACTATCAAACAGGCCGCGACAAAATGAACTACCTGCTGCGGCTTATCGAGGACGACCTCAAGATGATCCGCGCCATAAGCGATCTGAAGATCGATGCCCTCACGACCCAGGTTTCACTGATCATCAACCGCTACCTGCCGGATGCGCACGTCATTCAAATCGATCCCGACGCGATCGATCCCCTTACGGCGGAAGCCGTTTGGGAGGCGGTCCTCAAGGGCCGCCTCCCCGTATAGAAAAAAGTTTTATCGCAGCGCCCGCCGCCCTACTCCTTGACCCCGCGCAGGATGCCCGACTGCATGGGGCCTGTATAGTTTTCCCGCACGATGCGGCCGATTCCGGCCTGCCGCATCATCTCCCTCAATTGCGATTCGGAATAGGATTGCCCGCCCGAGGTTCCCAGGAGCATGTTCAGTGAAAAAAGCGCCGGCTGCAGCGGCCGGTCCCGGCTGTCTTCCAGAATGAATTCGTGAATGAACATCAGTCCGCCCGGTTCCAGCGCATCAGCCGCCCTGGAGACGATCCGGCGGCAGTCCGCATGGCGTTCGGCATGCAGGATTTGAGACATCCAGACCACGTCGCAGGGGCCCGGCAGGGCATCCTGATGGTAGTCTCCGGCCGCAAACCGGACGCGGTTCGACAGATCGAAGCGCGCGATCGTCTTTTCGGCGAAGGGTCGGGTGGTCGGCAGATCGAACACCACCGCGTTCAGATCCTGATTCCGCAGGCAGAAATGGATGGCATAGGTACCCGGCCCGCCGCCCAGGTCGAGCAGCCGGTCGCGTGCCGACAAATCGATGCTCTGGACCAACTGCGGCGCCTGCAGCGAGGCCAGGTTGAACATGCCCATCAGGAACGCTTCCCGCTCGGCATCGCCGTGCACGGATGCGCGTCGCCGGACCGGGCCGCCGCTGCGTACGGCTTCGGGCAAAGCCGCCCAACTCGGGGCCAGGTGGTGATGATGCAGAATCATATGGCCGATATAGTGCTCTGATGTCCTGACCAGGAAGCGGGAGGCCCCCTGCTCTAAAACATATTCTCCCTCTGTCTTGCGCAGCAGCCCCATCGCGCTGAGCGCATCGAGCAGCATGGCCGTGGCGCGCGGGTCGCAGGCCAGCTGAGCAGCCGCGGTTTCGGCGGACACCCGCCTGTCGCCGATGATAGTAAAAACGTCCAGCTGCACCGCGGCGTGCAGGGTGAAAATCTGCCAGTAACCTCCCGCCAGCTGCAGCAGGGAGGCTGCATTCCAATCATGTTGATCCGTCATGATCCATCTCCTTGTTTGCTGGTTCGCGCCTCAGCGGCGCTTCACCGCCATGGCGTTTCCTGCAGCCTGAAGCGCATTCCGATACCGATTCCGACCCCGAACCGGCCGATTACCAACCCAAACCGATCCCGCAGGCAGTGCGTTATGAATGATAAAATTCCTTTAAGTTCTCGGCCACCAGACAATCGACGTACTTGAGCTTTTCAGAAATTCCTTAAAAATTATGTAACCAAATTCCCCCAAGTGTTTCTTTACCCCTGAAAACGCTCAACGTCATCATTCTTTTCCTCCTTAAAAAAGCACCGGCGGCTTGGCTGCCGGTGCTTCGTTTTTAGGGTCTTGCCCACGGCCCCGTTTAACCCTATATTGGCAGCCTGCGCATAAAATAACCGATTACCGAGGACGAAAAATCGAATGACTCAGTCATCCACGCCCTTGAAAGGCTATATCAAAACCGAAAGCATGATCCTGGTGGTCGCATTGACCTTGATCGCCGGATTTCTGGCCGGTGTCGTTTTCAGCGCCTACCGCACCAGCAGCCGTTTGCCTTCTCCAGACAGCGCCAACGGGCCGCCCCTTACCGCCGAACAGGGCGAGCAGATCGCGGCCCTGGAAGCGCAGACCCGCCAGAACCCCGAGGACATCGAGGCCTTGACCAGCCTGGGTCATCTCTACTTCGATACCGACCAACCGGTCAAAGCCATCGAGGTTTATGAAAAAAGCCTTGCGCTCGACGACACCCGTCCCGATGTGTGGACCGATCTGGGCGTCATGTACCGGCGCAACGGAAACCCGCAAAAAGCGGTCGAAACATTCGAAAAGGCACTGCAGTTGAAACCGGACCATCAGATCGCCTTGTTCAACAGGGGCGTGGTTCTGATGCACGACCTGAACGATCCTGCCGGAGCGATCAAGTCGTGGGAGGAACTGGTGCGCATCAACCCCCAGGCCAAGACGCCGGGCGGCGATTCGATCGCGCAGCTGGTGCTCGAGCTGAAGAAGAACCTTCCCTCCGAAGCCCCTCCGAAAGGATAGCCCGATGCTTCCGGTAACCGTTCAGGAGCGCCGCCTTCTGCGCAAGGGACGCGTGTTCGATGTTACCCTGGAAAAGGTGAGCCTGCCCAACGGGTTCACCCTGGAGATGGAAATCGTCCGGCATCCGGGCGCCGCCGCGATCGTGGCGCTCGATCCGGCGCAGCGCGTCATTCTCCTGCGTCAATACCGCCATGCGATCGGCACCAGCATATGGGAGATTCCCGCCGGAACGCTGGAGCCGGGGGAAGAACCTCTGGCCTGCGCGCGCCGCGAGTTGATGGAGGAAAGCGGCTATTCCGCGGAACATTGGCAGTACCTGGGTGCGGTGACACCCGTTCCCGGGTATGCCGATGAGAAAATTCAGTTGTTCATGGCGACCGGTCTATCGCCGTGTCGCCCCGACCTCGATCCGGACGAAATCGTTCAGGTGCATTCCTTTGCCCTCGACGATGTGGTGGCAATGATCTCCGGCGGGGAGATTCAGGATGCGAAATCGATCAGCGCGATATTCCATATTCTTAAGTATTTAAATAGAATAGTATAAAGTATCGCTGCATCGTTAAGATCTTCGATAAAGACCCCGGACCAGGCACACCACGCTGGCCGCAGTGGCCAGCGACGACAGGATTCCGACCGCGGGAATACCGCCATAAAGCCATACCACGCCTCCCGCCAGAGCGCCGATCAGACGGCCCACGCCCGCGGCGGTGTAGAACGCGGACATCATGGTGGCCCGGAATTCGGGCAACACTTCGGTGCTCAGCGAGATGGCGCTCACCATGCTGAATTCGAAGGCCAGAAAAACCAGAAACAGACCTGCCAGCGCAGTGGCCAGGTCGTGTGAGACAAAGGGCAGCAGGAGATAGCCGCCGGCCGCCAGGGCGG
>JAEYRZ010000078.1 GCA_023435265.1 Pseudomonadota bacterium | reverse complement strand
TTCACAGGTCTTGGACAGCACGTTTTAGAACCGGCAACCTAATCCATGGAAAAGAACTCATGCGACCGTAACCATCTGTAATCAAAACTGGTAGGTACCGTTTTTTAATTTATTTTGGACAGCAGTGTATCTTAACTATAATTAATGCGGTCATTCACAAGCTAAAGTAGATAGACGTTTGGATATGCTGGATCGGTATCCGAATCGACATCGGGATCGAAGAACGATTCAAGGCAGCACTCTTGCCATTTTTTCTTCGATCCCGACCCCGATCTCGATTTCGATTTGGAGCGGCACTGCTTCGGCTTTCCGGATAATCGCATAAACTACTCACAACCGACACGGTCATTCCTTTATCAGCACGGCATCTCCAAAAAGCCTGCTCAATTCGAGGCCGGCAGGTGAATGTTCAGCCGAATCGTCGGCGCTTCATTTTTAATGAGAAAGCATTCCCCATGGCCGAAAACAGCGAGCACGAAGAAAAGAAGCAAGACGATCGGCCGTGCGAATCCAAGTTGCGCCTGAGAGCCATGGCCGATGCCGCTTACGAAGCCATATTTCTCTCCGAGAAGGGCATCTGCATCGATCAAAACCCGACCGCGGAAAAGCTGTTCGGCTACACCCTGCAGGAAGCACGCGGCCGACACGGATCCGAGTGGATCGCTCCCGAAGACCGCGAATTGGTCAGAAAACACATGCAGCTGGACGAGATCGGACCGTACACGGTCACTGCGCTGCGCAAGGACGGCACCTCATTTCCGTGTGAAATCCGATCCCGCAATCTGTACTATCCCGACCGAATCGTTCGTGTAACGGCTTTGCGGGACATCAGCGAATTCAGGCGCGCCGAGCAGGAAAAGGAGAATCTCCAGGCCAAACTGGCCCAGTCGATCGAAATGGCCCATCTCGGCCCCTGGGAGTACGATGCGGTTCACGACCTTTTTTCGTTCAACGACCATTTTTACAAGATATTCCGGACCACCGCCGCGCAAGTCGGTGGATACAGCATGACATCCGCGGAATACGCCCGGCGCTTCGTTCATCCGGATGATGCCGCCCTTGTCGGGGAAGAGGTGCGCAAGGCGTTGATCGCGACCGATCCGCAGTACAGCAGCCAACTGGAACACCGCATTCTATACGCCGATGGCACGGTCGGCCACATCTCGGTCCACTTTTTCATCCACAAAGACAGCGCCGGGAGGACCATTCGCACCTACGGTGTCAACCAGGATATCACCGCCAGGAAACAATCCGAAGACGCCCTGAAGCAATTGAATGCCCAATTGAAGGAACGGACCGACCTGGCCGAAGCGCGTGCCCGGCAGCTGCAAACGCTGGCGATGGAGTTGATCGAGTCCGAGGAGCGGGAGCGAAGGCGCATATCCGAATTGCTGCATGACGATTTACAGCAGCTTTTATCCGCCGCCCTGATCCAGTTGGATGTCACCCGTGACGCCGGCTCGGCGCACGAACTCGATTTCGTACGGCGGCTGCTGGGCGAATCGATCTCCGTGACGCGCAGCCTGGCGCATGAACTGAGCCCGGCCGTGCTTTATCATTCCGGTCTGGTTGCCGGTCTCAACTGGCTGGCCCGCCAGATGGACGAGAAGTTCGGCTTGAACGTGCGGCTGGACGTCCACCTTGAACGACGGCTCGATTTTTCGCCCGACCAGGTCTTTATCTACCGCGCCGTGCAGGAGTTGTTGTTCAACGCCGTCAAGCATTCCACCGTGAAGCGCGCCCGGGTCGCGCTTGCACTCGTCGGGGAGGTGCTGCGAATCACGGTCAGCGATCAGGGCTGCGGGTTCGATGCGAATGCGCTCGAGTCCGGCCGCAAAGAGGCCGGCCTGGGACTCATCCGGTTGCGGGAGCGTTCGAATTTTCTGGGCGGGCGTCTGGAGATTGAAAGTGCGCCTGGAAAAGGCAGCCGCTTACGCTGATCCTGCCCGCCGGCAGGATGGATTCATAAAAGCCGCTGGCGCAACTTTTTGCGGCAGTACAAGGTAGTGTGACAGAATCGTAAAAAGCATTTTTGGACCACAGAGATCACAGAGGTCACAGAGGAATGATCTGTATATTTAATCCATTATCTCTGTGCTCTCTGTGTCCTCTGTGGTGATTGGCCTTTTTTACGAGTCCATCAAGTTTAAGCATCGGTTAATGTCTGATTATAATCGACCGATGCTTAACACTTAATTTAACACTGTTGATGAATTCGGATCTGCTTACGAATTCATCAACAGTTTTCGTCGGCCTGTTGAAGCAAGGCCCGGGTCTGGGCGATCTCCTGCGCCGTCACCTGCCGGCGCAATGCCTCCATACGCTTCATCGCCTCGGCAAAACGCCGTCCCTCGGCGGCGCTGATCCACTCCAGCTGCAGCCGCTCCGGGCGCAGTCCGCGTTTTTCCATCTTCCGGCGCACCTTCGTGATGCGTTTCTCCGTCCAATGGTTGGCGTCGATATAGTGGCAGTCTCCGATGTGGCAGCCGCTGACCAGGATCACCGGCGCGCCCCGGGCGAAGGCATACCAGATGAAGCGCTCGGCCACGCGGCCCGAGCACATGGTGCGGATCAGGCGCCCATTGGGCGGGTACTGCAGGCGTGAAACGCCGGCACCGTCGGCACCGGCATAGGAACACCAATTGCAGGCGAACGTAATAAACTTCTCTTCCGGCCGTTCGGCCAGCAGGGCGTCGATTTGACCCGCAATCTGCTCGTCCGTGAAGTGATGCATCACGATCGCCCCGAAGGAGCATTCGGCGGCGCAGGTGCCGCACCCGCTGCAGGCCGCAGTGGCGATCCGGGCCGGCTGCTTCTGCCTGGGATCGACATCGATTGCCTTGTACGGGCACACCTCGGCGCACTTGCCGCACACCTTGCACAACTCGGGAACGACTTCCGCAACGGCGGCTTCGGCGTGCAGCGGGTCGGAGCGCATGAGCCGTATGGCGCGCACGGCTGCGGCCGAGGCCTGGGTGACGCTTTCCTTGATGTCCTTGGGGCTTTCGGCGCAGCCGGCATAAAAAATGCCCCGCGTGGCCGCATCCACCGGCTGCAGCTTGGGATGCGCCTCCAGAAAGAAGCCGTCGGCGGTCAGCTGCAGGCCCAGCAGTTCCTGGAGCCTGCGCGTGCCGGAGGCCGGCTCCAGGCCTGTGGCCAGCACCAGTAGATCCAGGTCGTAGATGTCCAGGGCACCGCCGGCGGCGTTTTCCACGGCCACGCGCAGGCGGCCGTCGGCCGACTGCTCGACGCTGCCCGGCAGCCCGCGCACATAATGGACCCCCTCCCGCCGGCTGCGCATGTAAAGATCTTCGAAGCCTTTGCCGAAGGCGCGCATGTCGATGTAGAAGACTTTGACGGCGATCTCCGGATAATGCTCCTTGAGCACCAGCGTGCTTTTGACCGTGTTCATGCAGCATACGTTGGAGCAGTACGAATTGCCGCGGCGCGCCGTGCGGGATCCCACGCATTGAATGAACCCGACCGAAGCCGGGCGCCGGCGGTCGCTCGGCCGCACCAGTTCCCCCTGCGTGGGGCCGCCCGCATTGACCAGGCGTTCGAACTCCAGGCTGGTCAATACATCGGCGAAGCGCGTATACCCGTACTCGTCCATGACGCGCGGGTCGTACGGCGCAAGGCCGGTGGCCACCACGATCGTGCCCACGCGTTCGTGCAGCGTCTGGTCGGACATGTGAAAATCGATGCACTTTTTCCCGCAGGCCTCGAGGCATTTGCTGCACACGGTGGGATTGTGGCCCAGGCATTCGCCGGCGTTGATCACGTATGCCGAGGGCACGGCCTGGGGGAAGGGAGAATAGATCGCCTTGCGCGAGGAAAGGCCCACGTTGAACTCGTCTGGCCGCACCACCGGGCACACCTTGGCGCAGTCGCCGCAGGCCGTGCATTCCTTTTCATTCACGTAGCGCGCCTTCTTGACGATCTGCACGTCGAAACTGCCCACGTGGCCTTTGACGGCGGTCACTTCGCTCAGGGTGTGGATCGTGATTCGGGGATGCCGACCGGCATCCGTCATTTTCGGACCCAGAATTCAGATCGAACAATCCATGGTCGGGAACGTCTTGTCGAGCTGGGCCATCACCCCGCCGATAGAGGGCTGCTTTTCGACCAAGACCACCTCGAATCCATTGTCGGCCATGTCCAATGCGGCCTGGATGCCGGCGACACCACCGCCGATCACCAGGGCGCGCGGGGTCATGGGAAGCGTGGCCTGGCTCAGCGGCGCAAGCCATCTGGACCGCGCGACGGCGGTTTTGACCAGGTCCAGGGCCTTGGCGGTGGCCGCCGCCGGTTCGTTCAGGTGCACCCAGCTGCACTGTTCGCGCAGATTGGCCATTTCAAGCAGGTAGGGATTGAGCCCGGCCGCCTGGAGCATGCGGCGGAAGGTCGGTTCATGCAGCCGCGGTGAACACGAGGCCACCACGACCCGGTTCAGGCCGTGCTCGGCGATGTCGGCGCGGATCTCGCGTTGGCCCGGTTCGCTGCAGGCGTAGCCGATGCTTTTGGCCACGGCCACATCGTCGAGCCGGGCCGCCCCCGCGGCCACGGCGTCGCAATCCACGGTTTGAGCGATGTTGAGGCCGCAACGGCAGACATAGACGCCGATGTGCGGGGTCGCGGCGGCAGGCGAACAAGAGGGCGACGGACAGGTCTCGGACATGGCTTTTTCCTATTCCCAGTAGATGGTCTTGGCGACGGCGCTGGTCAGGTCCATCATTTCCATGTGCAGTTCCGCACCGCGCACAGCGTCTTCCATGGCGCAACGCAGGTGGATCTGGCACTTGGGGCAGGCCGTGAGCATCAGCCCGGCGCCGCTCTGCCGCGCGCGGATAAGGTGTTGGACCTGCATGGCCTTGCTGTAGGCATCGCAGCCGGTCCAGGCGCTGTTGCCGCAGCACATGGCCGTGGCGCCGGATTCGGGCATCTCGGTAAAGCCGCTCCCGGCCATTCGTGCGATCAGCTTGCGCGGCAGCCCGGCCTCGCTCTCGAAACGGCTCTGGCGGCAGGCGTCCTGAAAGGTGACGCGGGCGCCCAAGGGTTTGAAGGCCACGGCGCCCTTGCCGATGGTGGTTTCCAGGAAGTCGTGCATGTGGGTGATCTTGACCGGCAGTTCCACGCCGTGACGGGGATACGCCCGGCGCAGCGTATGGCAGCATTCCGGGCAGGCGGTGATCACTTCCGCCGCGCCGCTCTCCATGATGGCCCGGGCGTTGAGCCGGGCCAGGCGCACGAAGTTGGTTGGATCGCCGGACCACAGCAGATCGTGACCGCAGCAGCGCTCGTTTTCGAGCAGCATGGGCGCGATATCGAAGAAGTTGAGCAGGCGTAAACTGTCTTCGAGGATACGGTGCGTATCGATCTGCAGGAATTTGGCGAAGAAGATGTCGAAGTAGGGCGCGCATCCGCCGAAGAAGAGCACCGGGTTTTTCGGCTGCGTGCGGATGCCGGCCGGAAGCGCCTGCCAGCGGCGGGGGGTCAGCCCTTCGGCGGTCAGGGCACGCTGCATGCTCTGGAAAAATCCGCCGTGCGCGGGGGCCTCGGCGAGCGCGCGGCCGCGATAATAAGCGCGCATGGCCTTGATGAATTCAGGGAAGTCGACCGCCGAGGGGCAGCGCGCGTAGCACACCCCGCAGGTCAGGCAGGCGTTGACTGCGGCGCGCACGGCCGGAGCGTCCGCCCGCCCGGCGATCACTTCGCCGGCAATGGCGCGGGGTGAAAACGGTTTGCCGGCCAGGGCCAGCGGACAGGCCGAGGTGCATTTGCCGCAATCCTGGCAGGCGAAAACATCGTGGGCGGCTGCGATCGCCGCGGGGTGCCCGGGCGGTTCCCCGGACGCCGGCGGGGATAGGGGCGGCGCCACAGGGCTCCTGCCCAATTTGCGAATCGTGGCGGCAAACTCCTGCAGCAGGGCCAGCAGCGCCTCGGGTTCATCGGGCAGGAAACTGCCCAGCCTCAGCCGCTCCCGGCCGAGCCCGATGAGTTCAAGGATGCGCTGCGTGTCGGCGCTGTTGTCGTGGGCTGCGGCCGTGCCGGTTCCATAGCGGCAGGAACCGGGCCTGCAGCCCATCAGCACCACCCCGTCCGCGCCCATTTCGAACGGCTTGAACAACAAGGCCTTGCTGATGCGTCCGCTGCAGGGAATGCGCACCATGTTGATTTCGGCCGGGATTTCGGCCCGGCGGTCCTGGAGCGTCTGAAAGGCCGCATGGGGCCCCCAGTTGCACAGGAAGAGAATGATTTTGACGTCGTCCATGCGTTCAGATCCTCTTGCGGCCGATCAGCAGCTCTTCGAGCGTTTCCTCCAGGTAGGCCTGATCGCGATAGGGCGTATCCGCCGCATTGGAAGGACACACAGAGATGCAGTTGCCGCAGCCCTTACACAACTTTTCGTCCACCACCGCCGTGTAGCCGGTTTTTTCACCGGGCTTGAGCGCCACCGCATGATAGGGGCAGGCCTTGAGGCAGCGCCCGCAGCCGCGGCAGAGCGCTTCGTCGACCACAACCGAAAAGCCGCGGTTCTGGCGCGGCCCCCTGGGCATGACGGCCGCCGCGAGAACGGCCGCCGCAGCCCCCTTGACTTGCTTGGAGATCAGGATTCCGGGTGGATCGGCCAGGAAGAGCCCTGAAATCGATGTGCCTCCCGGATACATGAACGGAATGCCGGGGGCCTGGTCTTTCTGCATGGCCGCCTGGACCGTGCAGCCGGGCAGCCCGTCCCCACGCCGGTAAAGATTGAGCTGGCGGGCGTTCTCGCCCAGGATGACCGCGCCCACGGCGAACAGGCGCTCGCCCTCATGCATGCGGACATGGACCTGGAAGCGCCCCAGGGTTCCGCTGACCGCCTCGACGAGGGCGCCTTCGAACGGATGGATGTTGGGATGCGCGAGACGGTCGCGCAGCGGGTTGGCCGGCGTGCCGAAGCGGTAGACCTCCAGGCCGGCCTCGGCCAGGGTGAGGGCGGCCGAGGTGGCCGCTTCGGTCGCGCCGATCACCGCGGTGGCGAAGTTGTAGGTGCGCACGGGCGCAGGGAACGGCAGCAGTTTGACGGCGCGTCCGATGCTGCGTTCGACGAGCCCTTTGAAGCGCGCGACGGCCGCTGCCGGGTTTTGTTCCACCAGGCGCAGGACCTCCCCGCGCAGGTTGCAGGTCTGCACCATGGAGCGGCTGATCCCCGTTCCTCCGAAGAGGCCGTCCTTGAGGCGGCTGCGCTGATCGGTGCAGGCGCTGCAGACGAAATTCAGGGGGCAGCAGACGCAGGAAGCCAGCACCACGCGGGTGATGCCTTTTTCGCGGACCGCGGCCAGGATGCGCGCAATTCCTTCGGGAATGCAGGCGGAGGCCAGCGCCTCGGCGTGCACGATCGACGTGCGTTCCGGCAGCTGGGTAAGGTAGGCGCTCATCTCCGGCGGCCATCCGAAAGAGTCGTTGCAGCGGCAGGCAAAAACGCCCAGGCGGACGTCCCTGGACAATCCGGGGTCGGGCGGTACAAACGTGACGCCGTGCCCCTTGAGGCGGGTATCGGTCTTTGTGACCAGCACCATCGCCCTGGCCGCGGCTGCAAAGCCGCGCAGGAGCATGGCGTTTACATCCGGGCCGGCGCTCGGCGGACCATAGGCGCGGATCACGTCCTCGCCCTTGATTCCGGGCGCCATCCGCGGGTCGGCGATGATCAGGACACCGGCGTTCTCGGAAAGGCTGAGCGGCGCTTCATCGTGGCGCAGGGCGCGGTTCACGCCGCACGCGCCGATGCAGGCAAGGCATTGGGCGCAGCCGCCGCACTGCAGGCAACGTCCGGCCTCGGCCTGCGCCTGGGCGGCGCTGTAGCCGCGAGTCACTTCGCCGAACGTGCTGAGGCGCAGGTCGGGAGGAAGCTCCGCCATCGGCGTGCGCCCGCGCCGGGGCAGCAGCGGATCGATCGGCTTGAAGTCACGCTGCTCCGGCCGGACGGCGCGCTGCACGGCATGGTCTGCGCCTGCGGCCGCGGAGTTGAGGTCTTGCGCGATCCGGGCGGCAAGCGTGCGGCCCTGCGCCATGGCGTGCACCACGCTAGTGGCCCCGGTGACCGCGTCGCCCGCGGCATAGACACCCTCAAGCGACGTGCGGCCGTCGGCATCCGTCCGGATCGATCCGCGAGGCGTGGCGCGGAGTCCATTCTCATCGAGCGTCTCCGGGTAGGCGCCGCATTGGCCGATGGCGACGAACGCCTGTTCGCAGGACATCTCGAACACACTGCCGCCGGGGACGATTTCGGGCCAGGCGATGCCCTGGGCGTCGGGACGGCCCGGACGGGTGGGCGCAAGGTGCAGGCGCCGCAGGCGGCCGTCCGCCCCGCCGAAGGCGACGACCTGGCAGCGCTCCTGGATGATCACGCCCTCCTCGACGGCGGCGGCAACTTCGTGCGGATCGGCCGGAAGTTCCGCTTCGGAAAACCAGGAGAGCAGCGTGACCCGGTTCCCCAGGCGGCGCAGCGTGCGCGCCAGGTCGAACGCGGCGTTGCCGTCGCCGATCACCATCGCGGAGCCGTTCGAGGCGGCCGGCGCGCCGCGGTGAAGCCGGGCCAGAAAAGTCAGGCAGCCCTGCACGCCTTCGAGATCCTCTCCCGGGACGCCCAGGCACCGGTCGCGCCAGGAACCGGTGGCCATGAGGACGGCCTTGAACTGCCGCTTCAGTTCCGGCAAGTCTTCCGGAATGCGGACGGGACGCTCACAGACGATGCGGACCCCCAGGGCCCGGATCGCCGCAAGTTCGCGGTCCAGTACGTCACGCGGCAGGCGGTGGGGACCGATGCCGTAGCGCAGCAGGCCTCCGGCCTCTTTCTCTTTTTCGAACACGGTGACCCCGAACCCCTTGCGGACCAGGTCGGCGGCGGCCGCCAGGCCGGATGGTCCGGAGCCGATCACGGCGATGCGTTCGGGCCGCAGGGGGGCTTCGATCGTCACCCGGGGCGGAGCGCCGCTTTGGGCCGCGTCGGCCGCAAAACGCTTGACATCGCGGATGGCCAGGGCGTCGTCCACCTCGGCGCGTCGGCAGGCGCGCTCACAGGGATGGGTGCAGACCCGGCCGCAGATCGCCGGCAGCACGTTGTCCTGCCGGATCAGCGCGTCGGCCTCCGCATGGCGGCCGGCCCGGACCAAGGCCATGTATCCCTGCACATTGACACCCAGCGGGCAATTGGCCTGGCACAGCGGTCGGCGGCGCTTGTCGATCACCGCCCTGCCGGGCAGGCTCAGGCGTCCGGGCACGTCGACCGGCAGCGCGCCGTCGGATCCTGCGGCCGGGCAGACGGCTGCGCAGCGGCCGCACAAGGTGCACCGGGCGGCGTCGACGAAAGTTTGCTGCACGTCGATCCTGATGCTGAAGCCCTGCGGATTGTGTTTCACCGACCGCACGGCGGCCGGCATAAGGCAGCGGATGCCGGGATTGCGCAGGATGCGGATCAGCCCCGGGCGGTGGGCGAAATTGAAGCCGACGCCCGAGTCCAGGCGATACTTCCCGGCGCCCAGCGTGCGGTCCAGGTCGGCATGCGTGTCCACCAGGGTGACCGGATTGCCCAGCTCCCCCAGTTTGTTGACCGCCGCGACGCCGGCCGGCGTCGCGCCCAGCACCATGACGCTGTGCAGGCGGTTTTTGGGCGTTTTCATGCCATCACTCCTGTAAGCCCGGCCGCTTTCTTTTCCCGGCCCCGGAGCAGCGCCAGGGCAAACTCCCAGCCCCGCTCAAAAGCGGCGAGGTTCTTCTGCTCCGTGCCCCTGGGCACCGAGTCCGCCACGCTGCGGCGTGCCGACTCCGCCGAAACCGCACCGGTGACGGCGGTCAGGAACCCGATCATGATGATGTTGGCCGCCATTTTGAGCCCCATTTCCTCGGCGAAACGGGTGCACGGGACGGCAAAAAAGTCCGCGGCGTGCGGTTTCACCAGGTCCGGATCGACGATCAGGATGCCGTCCGGCTTGAGTCCTGCGCCGAATTTTTCATAGCCGGCCTGGGACATGCAGACGAGGATGTCGGGCTGTGCGATATAAGGAAAATGGATGGGGCCGTCGGCGATCGTCACC
>JAEYRZ010000071.1 GCA_023435265.1 Pseudomonadota bacterium | reverse complement strand
CATCTTCTTCCCAATCCTCGGCCGTCGGCAGCACCACGTACTGATTCTTCTCGAACTCTTCCCAGTTAATGAGCTTGTCGAGGCTCATGTTCTTGAAGACCTCTTTCTGCAGGTCGCGGATGGTTTTGCCCTCGGTGAACTGCTCGCCCTTGCCCATCTTTTTGGCGACTTCGAGCACTGCCTCATAGTCGCTCTTGGATTCGCCCACCGGTTCGATGGCTTTGTTCATCAGAATGACGCTGTGATGCTGCGTCCCCTGACGGGTATTGGTGACGATGTCATCCACTTCCATGTTCGTATTGGTGGGCAGAATGATATCGGCATACAGACAGTCATTCTCGAGCCAGGGATGCTGGGCCACGATGCACTCGATCTTGGGATCGCGCTCGGCGATGATCGTTTCGTTGCCGCAGTTCCAGCAGGTGATGCGGCAGGGGGTATCGGTCCACATCATGTGGATTTCCGTGCCGCCCTTTTCCTTGGCGATGGGGTAGTTGTATTCGACGAACTGATCCTCGACCATCTCCTCGATGCCGCCGTTGCCCCAGAACTTCAAAGGCGGTTCGAGAATGGCCTTGTGGATCATGGTCTTGGGAATGAGCTGCTTGCCCCAGGCGCGGATCGTGGTCAGCGTCGGCTTGGTCAGACGCTCCGGAAGCGCGGGGTTGAAGAAGCGTGTGCTTTTGAGCAACTGGGCGCGGGGCATGCCGCCGTAGGATATCTGAACCTGGTGGACGCCCGGACCGCCGAGGCCCTGCATGCCGAGCAGGATGCACTCCAGACGCGCCGGTTCATGCGAGTAGGGACCGCGGAACATGCCGCCCCCGAAGTAATGGGCGATGGAGGTGGTTTTGGCGGCGAATTCACGCGCAAACGCCTTGATGGTCCATTCGGGCACGCCGCATTTCTTGGAAGCCCACTCCGGCGTCTTGGGGATGCCGTCTTCTTCGCCCATCACATAGGCTTCGACCTTGTCCATGCCGATGGAGTGCGTCTTGATGTACTCTTTGTTGTAAGTGCCTTCCTTGAGCCAGGTGTAGATGATGGCCAGCTGCATGGCGGCATCCGTGTTGGGTAGAATCGGAATCCATTTGTCGGCGTGCACGGCCGCGCCGTAATTGACTTCCGGGCAGATGTAAATCTGTTTGATCCCGCACTTGGTCCAGAAATAGCAAAGACGGCTGGCGAACTGGCCCACGAAACCCCAGGGGGTGGTCTCCGGATCGCAGCCCCAGAAGAGCACCATCTCGCAGTTCTCGGTCATGTCCTTCATGCAGTTGTCCGAAGGATCCATGATGCCGACCATACCCTGGCCCCACACGTGCTTGGAGCCCCAGTAGAAACCTTCCCAGCTGTCCGGGTTGCGAACCTGCTGGGTGAATCCACCCAGCATTTCCATCAGGCGGGCCTGATGGCCGTGGGGTGTGTTGATGGTCTTGCACTCCCCGTGGCCGTCGCCCTGGCACAGTACGGCCAGTGGCCCGTAGGTTTTGATGATGCGCTTGAGTTCGCCGGCGATAAGGTCGGTCGCCTCGTCCCAGGAGATGCGCACGTACTTGCTCTTGCCGCGGTTCTGGGTGTTGCGCTCGCCGTTGGGATCCCAGTCCACGCGCTTCAAGGGGTATTTGATGCGGTTGGGGGAAAAGGTTCGCTTTTTGTAGGCCAGCGACCAGGGCGAGGGCATGCCTTTGAAATTGGATTCCAGAGTTTGGCCGTTGCGCTTGAACTTCCAGGGGTTGAAACTTTTTCTTTCATACTTCCAATCGAAATGCATGGGGCGAACACGCACGATCTTGCCGTCCTTGACATCGACGCAAGCCGGATCGCAGCCCCCGAGCAAACCACCCAAGGCCAATGCCCTGACCACCGTTTTGTCAGGCTTGAATTTGGAGGCCGCCGGGCTTTCCGTTGTTTTCTTCTTTTTTTCCATGCTTCTTATCCTCCTGTTTACCGAGTTAGACGATCACCAGCGATGGTGATGAACGATGCCATGTGTCATCCGCAAAATGATCCAATCCGTCACTTTTCGACATTCCGGGGTACATAGCCGAATTCTTCAGTGTGGAATACCTCCTCCTTCAGCTCTTCATCCGTGCAGGGACGGATCTTGCACAGCAGGCAGGTCAGATCGGGCGAACCATACATGGGATCGAGATGGTTGTTGTTGGTCAGCACATTCGGATTGGAGATGAAAACCCCGTGATATCCTTTGGCCGGCTCCTCCGGGTAGAACCAGTTGCCGGTAGCCATCAGCATGCCCTTCAGAATACCCGGGAACACACGCGCCTTCTGGCGGATCCTGCCGCGCGGCGACTCGATCCAGATCCAATCGCCGTCCTTGACGCCGTACTGTGCGGCGGTTTCGGGATGAATCTGGGCCACCGGATATTCCATAAAGCTGCGCAACCAGGGAATGTTGCGGTATTGGCCCAGGAAGTAGAAGGGCTGGCGATAGCCGCTGCTCAGGACGATCGGGTATTCCTTGAACAGCTCGGGCGTCCGGTAGGGGCTTTCCCCGGGCTCCCGGAAAACGGGCAGGCCGTCATAGCCCAGTTCTTCCAGCCGCTTGGATTTGAATTCGAACTTGCCGGTCGGAGTGGGAAATCCGCCTCCCTTGCGCCAGTAATCGGTTTTGTACTTATAGTAAACCTGGTCCTTGCCCCAGCAGCCGCTGACGATCTGCTGGCTGAAGTCCTTCCACTTCATTTTGCCGCCCATACCCTTGCGCACCTGATAGTCGAGGCACTCCTCGATCGTATCGAACCAGTGCTCGGGCGCGACGCGCTTTCCGATTTCGTTGAAGATCCAGGCATCCGACTTGGCTTCCCCGGGCGGATCGATCACCTTGTTGTGCGCTTCGATAAAGAACCGGGGATGCATGTCGTAAACGTCGTCCAGTTCCAACCAGTGGGCGCTGGGCAGCACCATGTCGGATGCTTCGGCCATGGGCCCCATGAAGAGGTCGACGTGCACCATGAAATCCATTTTTTCGATGGCCGCCACGACCTCCTTGGTGTTGGCCATATGCACGATCTGCTGGCCGCCGACACTGATCCATACATGCACGGGCGCCTTGCCGTCGAGGATGGCCTTGACCATCGTATCCGGATTGCAGGTCCGCGCCGCGCCCATTTTGTACTTTTCGATGCCGATGATCTTGCTCTGCATTTCCGGGGTGAGGGGCAGTTCCAGGAAGAAGTTCTCGATCAGTTCGGTTTCCGGCAGCACCCAGCTCACCATGCTGCCGGGCCGCTCGATGTTGCCGCACATCCCCAGCAGGCAGGTGATGGCCCGCAGCGTATGCCCGCAATTGGCCTGGCGTTCCAGAGAGCTGCCGACCTGAATGCAGCCCGGTGTGTCGATGGCGAACATGCGCGCGGCCTGGACGATTTTCTCCTTGGGCACCCAGGTGATTTCGGCGGCCTTTTCCGGCGTCATGGGGGCCACGCGCTCTTTGAGTTCATCGAAGCCGAAGCTCCATTTCTCCACGAACTCCTTGTCCCAAAGCCCTTCGTTGATGATCACGTTCATCATGCCCATGGCCAGCGCGCAGTCCGATCCGGGCCGCGGCTGCAGGTGTAACGTGGCTCTTGAGGCATAGGCGGTCGTGCGGGGGTCGATGATGATCAGGTTCTTGCAGAAGTTGAGGGAGTGGATAAACCAGTTGCACATCTCGGAATCGGCGCTGCTGATTTCAAGCTGCTTGGCCCACATGATCTGGGTCTTGGGGAATTCGCCGCCCCAGCCGTGATAATCGCAGTACAGGCGGCCGTACCCGGTCACCAGCCCGTAGAGGCCCAGGCGCGGGCTGTGGCACACGTACCCCGGGCTGATCACGTTGGCGGTTTTCATGGAGCGGGCCAGGCGGTGAATATATCGGTTGTACCCGCGCCCCGTGCCCTGGGAGATGGAGATCGATTCGGGACCGTATTTGGCCTGCGATTCCTTTACCTTGCGTTCGATGGTGCTCAACGCCTCGTCCCAGGAGATGCGCTGCCACTTGCCTTCGCCTTTGGCGCCGGCGCGTTTCATGGGGTATAGAATGCGGTAAGGGTTGTCGATATGCTGGATGCTGGACAATCCCTTGGAGCACATGGTGCCGCGGGTCAGCGAGTTCGGATTGCCCTCGATATGGACGGGAACGCCGTCCACCACAGTCACCTTGACGCCGCATCCGCCGTGACAACTCTTGCAGGTGGTATAGACGACCTTTTTGTTTTTGGCTTTAATCGTGCTGCTCATTGTGTTCTCCTTTAGCGCCGTTTACTTGAGGGTGACTTTGGCTTTGGGCAGGATCGGCTCATAGATGCCGACTTTGAGAATGCTGTACTTCAAGGCGAAGGCGCCGACGGTATGGCAGACAATCGCTCCGATCATCCAGGCATGCGACATGTGGCCTTCAAATATCAGGGTTTGGATCGAAATGCCCAGTGGGATGAGAATGCCCATGATGATGACTCCCACCCAGAAGCTGACCGCCGCTCGGCCGGTCAACAGTTCCTTGGCGGAATACCCGGCCGTATCGGATTGATAAAAGGAATTCATCAAGAGGGTGCCGATCAACAGAATGTTGATCAGCAGCAGGATGCGCGTGGCCGCCTCCATGGCGCCGAAGTCCACGCCGCCCGTCCACATCCCGACGCCCATGAGCAGCGCCAATCCATCTGCGATCCCGGCGTTCATGATCACGATCGGCAGCAGGCCCGTATTCCAGAAGGGCACGCTCTTGCAGTAGCTCATCATGAAGCCGCAGTAGATGGCGGTCAGGACGCAGAAGAAACCGGCCAGGATTTTCATGGCGATGTCGATGGGGCTGTTGGATGCGGAATAGCTGGTGATGAGCTGCAGCAGGCCGAAAAAGCTGTAAACGGCGGTGAAAAAGGAACCCCTGGCGATCCAGGAGGTCCGCCAGGCATTGGTAAAAGGCGGCATGGCCCGCCAGAAGCGAGTCGGTTTGCCGAGGTACAGGATGTGCAGCGGCAGCTTTAATCCCATTACGATGAGCCACCCGAAAAGGGCGCCCCACCAGTTGCTGACAAAGATTGAAACCAGGTAGAGGCCGGTTCCGAGGCTTGAAAACACTTCGGCCAGCCAGATCAACAGACCTTGTCCCTGGATCCATTCGGTCTGCTGCATGGGGTTGACCATCCACTCGTGGGTGACCATCCACTGACGCGCTGTTTGTCTCGGGGTCTTCTGCATGGGTTTTCTCCTATCTTACGCTTGCTTTTTAAGCCCCGCGAAGACTTCACGGGCTCTTTTTTCCACACTGCTCAGGTGCTTGATGTGGCTGCCGGTCTGGGCCCAGTCCGGGGCGATATTCGACTTGCCGCCGATCTTGCCGTCCACGTAATAGACTGAAGGATCGGTCCCGTATTCGGCCTGCAGCTGGAAGGCATTGCGCTCGCGGATGAGGGTGGAGACAGCGCTGTTCGGGTCATCGAGATCGCCGAAGGTCAGGGCCCGCGCCTGGCAGGTATTGACGCAGGCGGGCGTGGCGTCGCGGTCGACGCCCGGTTTCAGCCCGTTCGCCAGGCCGTAATCGATGCGCTCCATGCAGAAATTGCATTTCATGGTCGTGCCGACCTGATGGGGGTACAGTTTGAGGCCCATCTTTTCGAATCGCGTTTTGGGATATCCGGGGAAATAGCCCGGGTCTTTGTCTTTTGAGAGAAAGGTTCTGTTCTGGTATGGGCAGGCGATGACGCAGTAGCGGCAGCCGATGCACTTATCGGCATCGATCCATACGATGCCGTCGTCCCGCTGAGCCGTGGCCCCGGTGGGGCATACATCGACACAAGGGGCCTCTTTGCACTGATTGCAGCGCACGGGAAAGGTGGTTACGTCTACAACGCCGCCATCGTCGGTTTCCTTGGCAATGAGTTTTACCCAGGCAACCCGTAATGGCAGGAAGTGCTCGACGCGGCACGCGGCGACACACCCGTGGCAGCGGGAACATTTTACGAGGTCAATGACCATTCCCCATTTCATTGTGGTTTCTCCTTTTCATTCTAAGGCGTATTTGCATTCTCACGGCGGACCTGCCGGCGGTTCGTCGGAGATGGCTGCGCACCGCGCACGCTTAAAATGCAAGATTGCATTTACAAGGCATTATGGGCTTGGGCGTCAAGGATACGAATTTACTTGTTAAGTTCAATTTATGGTAGTGCCGGCTGCTGCGATCAAGGACCGTGTTTTATATTTTGTATGCAAAATGGCATAAAACTAATGTTTTGGCAAACGGAATGATGCCTTGTTTTCATCTTTAATATGTAACCGCACTCTATGGACCTTCGGCAAGATTTTTTTCTTCGGTTTATACGAAAAGATGCATGCAATTCTTCAGGAAATCGAGTCGCGTTCAGGGATGGCGGTCACCAGGATCGAGGCGATCGAAGGACTCGTGGGCGCGGTATGAACTGCGGACAAACGGTCCGCACGATGCTTCATCGAAGCCCATGGCCAGCGCCTCGGTCCGCCACGCTTCGAATTCGGCGGGCGGCACAAAGCGCTCGACTGCGAGGTGGGCGGGCGAAGGGCGCAGGTATTGCCCGATGGTGATGATTTGACAACCGATGCGGCGCAGGTCGGCCAGTGTTTGGCGGATTTCATGGGGATGCTCGCCCAGCCCCAGCATAATGCCCGATTTTGTCGGAATGCGGGGGACGGCCGAAGCGGCGCGCTGCAGCAATTCGAGGGAACGGCGGTAGTCGGCTTGGGGGCGCACTTTGGGGTAAAGCCGGGGAACGGTTTCCAGATTGTGGTTCAATACATCCGGCGCCGCAGCCAGAACCGCCTGCAGGGCGGCCGGGTCACCCTGAAAATCGGGGATCAACACCTCGATGCGCACACCGGGCGAGCGCTCGCGCACGTTGCGGATGGTTGCGGCAAAGACAGCGGCGCCGCCGTCCGCGAGGTCATCTCGCGTAACCGAGGTGATGACGACATAGCGCAGGCATAATTCGGCAACGGCTTCGGCGACGCGGCCGGGTTCTCCGCCGTCGGGCGGCTGCAGGGGGCCGTGCTGCACCGCGCAAAAGGTGCAGCGCCGCGTGCAGTGATCGCCCAGGATAAGGAATGTGGCCGTATGCCGTGAGAAGCATTCGAACACATTGGGACACTGAGCTTCCTGACATACGGTATGCAGGCCTCCCCGGCGCAGCAGGCGGCGCGTCTGTTCGTACTGGGGCCCGGAGGGTAAGCGCCGGCGCAGCCAGGAAGGCTTTTTCTGATCCGTGCTCATGTGCTGATGATCTTTTTCAAAGCGGTCGGGTCCATCTCGATCAGATTCAATTCGAAAATGTCTGCAAGGTGGCCGGCCATGCAGCGGCGCACCCGCTCCATGGGCACCTGTGCGCCGGTCTCCCGGGCCAGCGATGTCATGGCACATCCCGCGATGCCGCAGGGATTGATCCATCCGAAAGGCGTAAGGTCCGTGTTGGCGTTCATGGCCAGGCCGTGGAAGGTGATTCCACGGCGGACGGTGATGCCCACGCTGCCCAGTTTACGCGTTTCGATCCAGGCGCCGCGAAAAGCGGGATTGCCGGTGGCGCGGACGCCCCAATCCGCGGCGGTGCGGACCATGGCGGTTTCCATGGCGTCCACCAGCGTCCGGATCCCCATCCGGGACTCGCCCAGATCTAGGATGAAATAAACAACCAACTGGCCGGGACCGTGATAGGTGATATTGCCGCCGCGCTCGATCGGCACCACCTCGATGTTCCGGCGGTCGAGCACTTCCTGGGGCACCAGCAGGTTGCCGCGCCCCCCGCGGCGTCCCAGAGTGAAGACGGGCGGATGTTCGAGCAGGATCAGCAGATCATGCTCGAGGCGATCCGCCCGGCGGGCTTCAACGCAGTCGTGTTGCAGGGCCAGCGCCTGCCGGTAGTCCGTCAGGGGCAGATCGAGCCGCCAGGCCGTGCGCAGGCTCATCCGGCCAGGCATGGTTTGCGGGCCGCCGCGGTTTCATCCAGGCGGCGCACTTTGGCATTGTGCGGCGCATGATGCAGGATGTCCGGGTTTTCCTTCGCTTCCTGCGCGATCCGGCGCATGGCTTCGATGAACCCGTCCAGTGTCTCCTTGGTTTCGCTCTCCGTGGGTTCGATCATGATGGCGCCGCCGACCACGAGCGGGAAGTAGATCGTCGGCGGATGGAACCCATAATCGATCAGGCGTTTGGCGATATCCAGGGTCGAAATCTTGTTGGCCTGCTGCAGCTTGTCGCTGAAAACGCATTCGTGCATGCAGGGCTGATCGTACGGCAGGTGGTAGTACCCTTTGAGCCCCTGCTTGATGTAGTTGGCGTTGAGTACGGCATACTGGCTCACCTTGGGCAGTTCCGACCCCAGACTGAGGATATAGCTGTAAGCGCGCACCAGGATGCCGAAATTTCCGTAGAAGGCATGCAGCTTGCCGACCGAATCGGGGAAATCCTCGTTGAGTGCATAGCGGTCCCCGGTTTTGACCACCCGCGGTACGGGCAAAAACTTCTCAAGCGCCTGGGTCACGCAGACCGGGCCGGCACCCGGGCCGCCTCCGCCGTGCGGCGTGGAAAAAGTCTTGTGCAAGTTGAGGTGCAGCACGTCCACGCCGATGGCCGCCATATTGACCACGCCCAGGACGGCATTCATGTTGGCCCCGTCCGCATATACCAGGCCGCCCTTGCCGTGTACGATTTCGGCGACTTTTTTGATATGCGTTTCGAAGAGCCCCAGCGTATTGGGATTGGTGACCATGATGCCGGCGGTATCCTCGTCCATCAGCGCGGCAACCGACGCCGGGTCCAGAACCCCCTGCGCATTCGAGGCAACCGGAACGGCGGCGAAACCGCAAAGGGCCGCGCTGGCCGGATTGGTGCCGTGCGCCGTGTCCGGAATCAGGATCTTGGTGCGCGGCCTGCCCTGGCGCTTGTGGTAGGCATAGAAGATCAGCATGCCGGTCAGCTCGCCGTGGGCGCCCGCGGCCGGCTGCAAGGTGACCGCCGGAAGGCCGGTGATCGCGGTCAGCTTGCGCTCCAGGTCGTACATCAGCGCCAGCACTCCCTGGCTCAATTCCGCGGGCAGCATGGGGTGCGCCTGGGCGATGCCGGGCAGCGACGCCTGGCGCTCGTTGGTCTTGGGATTGTATTTCATGGTGCACGACCCGAGAGGGTACATGCCGCTGTCGACCGAAAAGTTCCACTGGCTCAGCCGGGTGTAGTGGCGCACGATCTCCGGTTCGCACAGGTCAGGAAAATCGGGTCCGGCGTGGGTCAGCTTTTCATCCACGGGGAAAGCGGGGACTTCTTTTTCCGGCGCGGAGAAGGCCGTGCGGCCCCTGGCCCCGATCTCCCACAGCAGGGGTTCCTTGAAGATCAAACCGGTCGTTCCCATCATGACGTCACCTCCTCGACCAGGCGGTCCATATCGGCTTTGCTGCTGGTTTCCGTGGCACACACCAGGTACCGGCCCTCCAGTTCGGGATAGAATTGTCCCAGGGATACCCCGGCGATGATTTTGCGGTCCAGCAGGCGCCGATAGCGATCGTCGCCGCCCGGCAGCCGGATCACGAATTCATTGAAGGTGGGGGCGCTGAAGGTCGGGGCGACGCCGGCATGCTGCAGCTGCGT
>JAEYRZ010000057.1 GCA_023435265.1 Pseudomonadota bacterium | reverse complement strand
TTTCCCCGCAGGCCGGCAAAGTCTGGTTCATTTCAGCCTACAGCATCGTCGCCGGGCTGGGCGCGGCCATCGCCCCGATCATCGGCGGCGTGGTTCTGATGGTCTTGAATGCGCACGGGACCTCCGGCGGCGCCGGCGGATGGATCTCCGGCGCAGCCGGAGGATGGATTCCGCTGCACTATATCTTCATCGCCTCCACCGTGATGCGCCTATTGAGTCTCCAGCTGCTCGGGTGGGTCCGCGAACCCCAGGAGAACAGCCTGCGCCAGGCGCTGAGAAAATTCAACGGCCGCCTGCGGGGCCTGCGGCCTTTTCTGAACCGCACCGTGCGCCGGGTCCGGCAGGGTTGATAAACCGGCGCGGCGCAATCGTTGAATCCCGGCCGGCGGGGTGATATACGGGCCGCATGTCAAACCACCGACTCGTTTATTCCACCGAAACGGGCCGCATCTGCCCGCGTTGCGGCATGCCCGCGGCACAGTGCCGCTGCAAAAAGCCGCAGGAGCGCATTCCAAAGGCAGGCCCGGTCCGCATCCGGCGCGAAACCCAGGGGCGCCGGGGTAAAATCGTCACCGTCATCCAGGGTCTCCCGGCGCTCGACGGCGCCGGCCTTGCGGAACTCGCGCGCCTCCTGAAACAGCGCTGCGGCGCCGGCGGCACCGTCGAGGCGGGCACGATCGTCATCCAGGGCGATCACCGCGTGCAGTTGCAGGCCGAGCTTGAAAAGCGGGGCTATACGGTCAAGCCGGCCTGGGGTTGAAAAGGGGAGAACGCATGACCACGCCCGAAGAACGAAAGGTGTTGGAGTTGTTGGCCAGGGAATGGGATTTCAGCGGGCCGCCCGGGATCATGGATCTCGGCGAGATCGTCGCCGCGCTCGGCCAGGCGCCGACCCGGACCTTGCAGGCGGTCAAATCGCTGTTTCAAAATGGATTGATCGATATGAACGCCCTCAAAACCAGCGCCTTCCTGACCCCCGAGGGCTATGCGGCCGCGGTGTCGGACCGCAAAGAGGGTGACACCGGCTAAGGACGATGGTCGTTGCACCCCCGGATTTGGCGCGGTGTAGGGGCACGGCGCGCCGGCCCCTACGGCCAAGTCAGCAGCCCTCAACGAGGCTGTTCAGATCATTTTACTACCGTCAAGAGCATCTTGAAGCGCTGCACCGCCGTGACCGAATGCGGTACATCGGCCGGCATCACCACCACCTCGCCGGTGCTCACCGTAATCTCCTTTCCGGCGATAGAGATCTGCGCCTGACCGTCCAGCACCTGGACCAGGGCGTCGCCAGGTGCCGTGTGGGTGCTGATGCTCTCACCCGCGTCAAAGGCAAACAGCGTGACGCCGACCGATGGTTTCTGGGCGAAGGTGCGGCTGACCACGCGCCCCTCTTCATATCCGACGAGTTCGGTCAAGCGCTGCGGTTCGGAAAAGGGTATGTTTTTAATAAAAACCGGTTTTTCCACGTTGCCTCCTGCTGCAAGCCGGTAACCGGCTGCCTCGATCCATTTTTTCATCTGTTCGCGTGGCGGCACGACACCGACGCTCATCACGCGGCCGTCGATCACGAGCGCCGGCACCCCCCGCACTCGGTAGCGGGCGATGGCTTCCGGATCGCGCACATGCTCCACACCACCCGGTACGCTCATCTCGGTCAAGACCGCCATGATTTCGTTTTCAAGGGTGTCGCACACCGTGCAGCCGCCGCCCAGCACCTTGATCTCCGGGCCGCCGGAAGAATCTTCTTCTGCATGGGGTTGTCCGCAAAACCTTCGAAACTCGCGCACGAAGGCACGGCCGTACTCATCGCGCACGTTCCCGGGAATGTAGTTCCGGGTCGAAAGCCGCTGTAACAACGCTCCGGCGATGTACGCGTCGGATTCCCGGGCATGGCCTGCAGCCAATTCGGCGATGGCCTCCTTGAGCCCCACGATGCCGAAGCGGTGCGTTCCGATCCGTATCTGGCTGACTTCTGGTTCCGTCATGCGCGTCCCTTCGGTTGGCGCGCGGCAGGGATCACGTGATCCCTGCCGCCTGGCTTTGATTCATTTCAGTGTTGCGGCGAGGTATTCCGTAAACCGCTTCCAGGATTTCTTGTCCGCATCCTCGCGGTAGGCTTCTATGCCGAAAACCGTGAAGGCATGCGGCGCACCGCTGTAGGTGATCATTTCATGCTTCACGCCCTGGGATTCCATGGCCTTGGCCAGGTTGGCGAAGTCTTCCATGGTCACCGAGGCGTCGGCCGTTCCGTGCAGCACCAGGACGCTGCCTTTGACTTGCGCGTAGTCCTGCCCCTCGGGCGTGGCCAATCCGCCGTGAAAGGTGACGAAACCCTTCAGGTCCGCACCCGAGCGGGCCATTTCCAATACGGCGGCCCCTCCGAAGCAATAGCCCATAGCCACCGCGTTGGCGACATCGGCACCCATCGATTTCGCTTTCTCGAGCCCGGCGGTCATCAGTGTTCGCATTTTCTGGCGGTCTTGGTACAGCGCCCCGGTCTGCTTGCGGCGATCTTCCAGGGTGGCCGGCCGCACCCCCGCCCCGAAGAGATCGACGGCAAAAACCGCATATCCGAGCTTGGCCAGCATTTCAGAGCGTTTGATTTCATAATCGCCGATGCCGTCCCAGTCATGAATCATCAAAACCAGGGGCGCCTTGTCACCGGCAGGCGTGTAATAGCCTTCGTATTTTACTCCGTTTACCTCGTACGTCACAGGTCCGCCCGCTGCAGCGGCAGCGGACGCACCGGCCATAAGAATCAGCAGCGGTACCGCGAATTGTATTTTCATAACCCTCCTTTCCGACCCCATCTTCTTCGAGGCACTTCAGGCTTCCAAGATAGGATCGGATCACCTGAATGTAAAAAGGAGGGCTTTTACTCCTCAACATAATAACCGTATTCGCGGGCATTGACGTTGTTGCGCTTTTCCCATCCGATGGTCGAAAAGCTGCTGGGGCCGTAATCGTGACCCGGCCAGACCACCGTTTCGTCGGGCAGCTGCATCAGGCGGCGGATCGAGGCGCCGAGCGTCGGGCGATCGCCGCCGGGCAGGTCGGTGCGGCCGCTGTCGCCGACAAACAGTGTGTCGCCGGTGAAGAGATTTCCCTGGGCGTAAAGACAGATTCCCCCCGGCGTATGACCGGGCGTGTGGATCACCTCGAAGGTGATCTCGCCCAGCGGCAGGGTGGTTTCAGTGTCGAGGAAGTGGTCCGCCTGCGGAAAGCCTTCGGCATCCCGCTTGTGGATCAAGATGCGCGCTTGCGTGCGCGCCTTGAGGGCGGCGTTGCCGGCGGTGTGATCGCTGTGGCCGTGGGTGTTGACGACCATTTCGATCGTCAGTCCCTCTCGTTCGGCGGCAGCCAGTATTTCGTCCGTCTCCGGTCCCGGATCGATCACCAATGCCTTGTGGGTGGCTTCACAGCCCACGATATAGGAAAAGTTGTCCAGGTATCCGTTTTCCATTTGTCTGATGATCATTCACACCTCTCTGCCGCGGCATGTCGGCCGCCCGTTTCATTTGCAGTACTTTTTCAATGTGGGGAGGGCGTTTCTGAAATCAAGGCTGCGATTTCTCGAAGCATGCCTGGCGCATGAGTCGGGTCAGGCGGACGGCCGGGTTCCGTTTTCCAGCACGCGGATGATGCGCAGCACGGCGTCATTCACCGGTGTGGGCACCTGATAGCGTTGCCCCAGTTCCACCATTTTGCCGGCAAAGATCTCCACTTCGGTCTTGCGGCCGGCCTCGATATCCTGCAGCATGGAGGTTTTGCCCTGCGGTGCAAGCCCTGCCAGGACGTCGCTCCAGGCCTTCAGGTCCGCGGAACCGAGATCGACGCCCGCCTTGGGCGCAAGGGCGATCACCTCGCCCATCAGCATCTCCATCAATGCCCGCGCGTCGGCAGAGGATTGAAAGACGCCGTAGGGCGCGCGCAGCACGGCCGAAGCCTGATTGATGCCCACGTTGATCATGAATTTCCACCAAAGAGTGCGGCGGATATCGGGCGGCACCTCGTTCGCGATCCCGGCCCGGGTCAATGCCTCTCCAAGGAGTGCCAGACGGTCTTCGCCGCTTTGGGCCGTCGGACCGAAGAAGATCTTGCCCGGTTTGGAGTAAATGAAGCGCGCACCGTCACGCACGGCATCGATGCCTACCGCAATGGCATAGACCAGTTTGTCCAGGCCGTAGCGCGTGCCGATGATTTCTTCGCTGGAAAGCCCGTTCATCACCGACAGGATGGTGGTCCGCCGGCCCACGAATTTCTCGATCTGCGGCAAGGCCTCGGCCAGGTGGTGATGCTTGAGGGCCACCAGGATCAGGTCGGCCGGCGTATCCGCTTCATCCGGCCCCACCACCGCCACTGCATGGCGCCTGCCGTTCACCGTCACGCCGTGCGCCGCGAGCCGGGCGCGGCGCTCGCCTCCGGCAATGAAGGCGACGTCGAAATTTCCGGCCTCGGAAAACATGGCCGCGTATGCCGCACTCATGGCGCCGGCGCCTAAGATGGCCACCTTGCGAATCGACTTCATGATCACTTCTCCTGTCAACGCCATCGGATCCGCGGCGCCTTGCGCTGCGGCAGGCGGTAATAACGGGTTCTGGCGTGGCCGATCATCATCGGGTAATGAAAGGGATACTCCTGCGGGATGCCGATGGCCGGCTTCAGGCTTGGATTGTTCATGAGCGCGCCCTGCAGCAGTCCGGCCCAGCAGGTGCCCAGTCCATACAGCGGAGCGGCCAGCTCCAGGTACGCCAGCGCCAGCGTGAGATCCACCATGCCGTTGCGCGCCTCGGCCGGCGCCATGGCGGTCACCAGGCAGGGCGCGGAACGCAGGATCGTGTCACGGCCCTCGTCCCAGGCCTGAACCAGGAGGGGGAGATAAGGCGCCATCTTGACCTGCGGATCGGTCAGGATGCCGCGCATCCAGTCGATCACCTGCGCCGAAATGGCTTTGATTTTTTGGGGATCGTCGATCACCAGCCATTCGACAAGCTGCGAATTGCTGCCGGTCGGCGCATAACGGGCGGTCTCGATCAACCGCTGCAGCATATCCCGCTCCACCGGTTTTTTCTTGAACTGCCGCACCGATCGGCGGGTGCGCAGAAACTGCTCGGCCTGGGGCAGCGAAATGCTTAGAGCGGGGTCGAGCGGCGGGCATTCGTCAAGGGGCACCTCGGCATGATCCAGAGCGCCGTGCGGACACACGGCCACGCAGTGCCCGCAGCGCAGGCACACGGCCTCCGCGCCGGGCACGAGTTCCGGGCGACTGCCGCGGCCTTTGAAACGAATGATGCCCATCGGGCAGTCGGCCGCGCAGAGTCCGTCCTGCCTGCATTTCTCCGGGTCGATGGTGATCAGACGCACAGCCTGCCTCCTGTCGTTTCAGTTGGGTCAGGCAGGCCTAACATGCCGATTGCCTTAATACAAGGGCTGCAGGAAATTCGAGGCGTCAAGAAGAAAAGAGAGGGGCGTGGAAGGCCGCGCGGCCAGGCCGCAAACCCGGAGCCGCATCGGGCTCCGGGCCTGTTTCCCTGAGGTCGGCGGCCGTTACAGCCAAGAACTCAGCAAAGCGCCTTTATCCATTCTGAATGGTGAATCGGCGCTCGTTCGAAGGGATCAGAACGGGGCGCACCGGATCGTGTTCCGCGGCCGGAACGGACAAAACGGGCCGTGCCAATGTATCGGCGGGATGGGCCGACGAATCCTGATGCGTATCCAGCCACAGACCGGACGGCGACTGCGGCACCCGGAACTGGAAGGGCGCCTTGAGCGTGATCAGATCGGACTCGTTGCCCACTTCGTCGACGGCCGCGATGCCGAATTCGATCGGCCCGTTGATGCCGGCAAGGCCTTCCACGTCGTCCGGCAGCATGATTTCAGTCACGTTTCCCAGCCGGACACACGCCGAGTCATAATCGACGCCCCCCTCGGCGGACCAGTACAACTTGTAGCCCACCACCTGGGGCGAGGGGGATGCCTTCCAGTGCAGTCTGCGTTTCTTCATCTTTGCCACCGCGAACCTCCTTTGCATGCGATCCGGATCGTTGCGCAGCAGGCTGTTGAAAAACGTCGCCTCAAGCCGTGATTTTAGTTTGCGCGGCTTTCAATAATGCTCACATACTGCGTTTATGCTGCGCTTTTTAAAAGCCGCGGGCCTCGCCTGACGGCTCGATGCTCGTTTTTCAACAGCCTGCTAGGGGCGATAGTTCTGCCACATGGGGGGAATGTAGTTTTCTTCATCGAACGGTTGGATCATTTCCGCATCGTCTTCCGCCGAATCGAAAGCCGCTTCTTCATCATCCTCGCGCGCCGCCACGACTGTCACCACGGGCTCGGCCGCCGCGTCAGGGGTTTCGAGCGCCTCCTGCGCGCCGATCAGTTCGCGGCACAAGGCTTCGATCTCCTGAGCCGCCTTGCTGCCCGGCGCATACTGCGTCACCGAAACGCCGGCCTTCATGGCATCGATGTACGCGACCCGCTGGCTCAGCTCGGCATGCATCACTTCGACATCGAAGGCGGCCAGCGCCTCGTGGACCTCGCGCGCCACGCGCGTTCCGGGAATGGCCTTGGTGATCAGCAGGCAGGCCGACAGGTCCGGATTCACGCGGCGTCCCTGAGCCACCATCTCCAGGGTCCCTTCGCAGGACCAGATGTCCAGCGAGCTGGGACTGACCGGTATGATCACCCGATCGGAGACGTTCAGGATCATGCGCGTGGTTTCGTTGCGGCCCGGGGGGGAATCGATGATCACGTAATCCCTTTCAGCGGCAATCCGCTCGATGTCTTCCCGGCCGATCGAAGCGGGGCGTTTGAGCACCTCGAATGCCTGGTTGTTTTCCACAGTCTGCCAGCGGGCGGCGCTGCCCTGCGGGTCGGCATCCACCAGCGCCACGCGGAGATTCTTGCGCGCCAGGCCGGCCGCCAGGTTGATTGCCGTCGTGGTTTTCCCAACTCCGCCCTTTTGATTCACCAAACTGATAATCATCTTGGACCGTCCTCCTTTTTCTGGATATAGAGTGCAGCGGTCGCTGCATCCGCCTCAAGCAAGCCGGACACCTGCGGTGATCCTCGGATCATCTTCCAGTTTTGACGGCTCGTAAAAAGTCCGTATCGCGTTGCGCCCTGCTCGAACTTTTTACGGCGCCTCGGTTTGGAGACTTTCTACGAACGCATCGATTTTTTAGGAGCGGGTTATGGAACGGAAAAAGTCTGAAAGAGAATGGACCTGCTCTACGCGCCCATTAATGAAATGTCAAGGGACAACCCCATTATATTGGAGGCGCCGGCATATTCCTTTCAATATATGGTGGAAAGCCTCTGGCGAACGGAACGGCCGGCGGCTTCCCCCGCTTTGCGGATGCGGGGGGATTACGCCATCCAGTTCGTTCTGCCGTGCGTCCACTGCCGCACGGTCTCGCGCAGCCAGCTGTCAAGCCCGGCGGCAATATAGAAGCGTGGATGAAGCAGGTCCGCCTCCGCCTCGATGAGGCCTTCCCTGACGGCGGTGCGTGCCAGTTCGGTATGGGGGTAGATGCGCACGCCGATGGTCAGCTTGAGAGCGTCCAGCGCGAGGCTGTCCGCGAACTCCAGGCTCTGCAGAACGGTGTCACGCGTCTCGCCCGGTCCGCCGAGCAGCAGAAAGCCCATGCGCCGGATGCCGTGTTCGGCCAGCAATCGGCTGGCGCGGCGGATATCTTCGAGTGAGAAGCGCTTGTGCAAGGCATCCAGCATCGCCTGGGAGCCGCTTTCGAATCCCAGGGCGACTTCCGTCGCCCCGCTCTGCGCCATGGCGCGCACCAGGCGCTCGTTTATCCGACCGGGATAGAGAATCGCCCGCCACTTCAAACCGAGGCGCGCCCGGGTCATGCGCTCGCAAAGCTCGACCGCATAGCGTTCCGGCAGGTTGAAGACATTGTCTACGAAATAGACGCGTGAAAACCCAGCCGACCGCCAGCCCATCAGATTGTCGACCACGGTTTGCGGCGACCGCCTGCGGATCGGGCCGCCCTCGATGGCGAACGTCGAGCAGTAGCTGCATTTCAGCGGGCAGCCCCGGCGGGTCTGGACGGGCAGGTAGTAATCCGGGTCTTCGGCGAACCTGCGGTCGAAGCGCTCGGGGCCGGGCAGCGGATGGCGGTCCAGGTCGCGGATGTAGCGCCGCGGCGCCTGCGGCCCCCTGCCCCGAAGATACAGGCCGGGCACATCGGACACGTCGGCCCGGGCGCCGAGCCGCTCCACCAGCATCACGAACGCCGTTTCGCCTTCCCCCTGGATGCCCATATCCGCGCCGGTGTAATCGAGCACGCGTTCCGGGAAGATGCTGTAACCGGCCCCGCCCAGCACGATCGGCGCCTGCGCACCGGCCTTGCAGAGCGCCGTCACCTCGCGCGCCGATTCGAGCAGAAAGCGCGGAGCCGCGCTGGCCTGGTCGTCGATGTTGCGGATGGAGATCCCGATCACCCCCGGCGCTTCGTCAAGCGCTTGCGCCAGCAGCGGCCGCCAGTCATCCACCGCCATCAGGTCGAGAAAGCGCACCGAATGGCCGGCCTCCTCGAGGGCGGCGGCCACGCAGCCCAGCCCCACAGGCAAAGTGGGCATGTTGATCTTTTCGGTATTGGCCGAAATGAGCAGGGTATGCATGCATAATCCTTTAAAGCTATCACGGCAGGAAGACGCGCGTCAAAGGCTGCTCGTCGATCTTTGCCACCCGTTCCCGGATCATCGCTTCGATCCTGGCCATGGGCACTGCCGGCGCAATGGCGTTTTCGGGGCACAGGCGGATGCAGTTGAAGCAGTCGAAACAGGCATCTCCGAATGCCGGGGTGGGATTCAAAGCGATCGCGCCGGCCGGGCATTGCGCCGCGCACAGCCCGCACGCCGTGCAGGCCCCTTGATTGACGGTTTTGGGCACGATCACCCAGGGCCGGCCGATTTTGGCCTTGAACTCCCGCCCCAGTTCGTCCGGCTGGTAATCCAGCTCATCCAGGTCCAGAAAACCGCTTCGGTCGTCGCAAACATCCTTCAGCAGGCGATCCGCCAGCCGCCGCATCTGCGCCAGGTCTTCATCATCGGGATGACCTTCGCCTGCAGGATGCGCGGACTGCCACATCATGGAATGCACGGCCGCCACTTTGGCCGCCCCGGAAATCCGGTAGCCCTTGGCCTGCAGGCATCCGGCCATCTGCCACAGGGCCACGCCGCTGCACGCCCGGCCGTAGGTGACAAAGGGCACCGCCCGGCCGCCCTGCGCCGGCGGAAGCCGGTCGATGAAGGCTGCCACCGGCGGCACCGCCACATCGCGGTAGACCGGGGAGCCGACGATCAAAACGGTATCCTGCCGGGCGGTCGCCGTCTCCACCGCCCCCCCCCCCCCCGC
>JAEYRZ010000048.1 GCA_023435265.1 Pseudomonadota bacterium | reverse complement strand
TCTTCGTGCCGGCCGTCATCGTGATCGCCGTAATCACGTTTGCCATTTGGTGGTCGGTGACCGGCGAATTCGTACCGGCCATGATCCGCCTGGTGGCCGTGCTGGTGATCGCCTGTCCCTGCGCACTGGGATTGGCCACACCCACGGCGATCATGGCCGGCACCGGCAAAGGCGCCGAAAAGGGCATTCTCTTCAAGCGTGCCGAAGCGCTGCAGAAGGCCGACCGTCTCGATACGATCATCCTGGACAAAACCGGCACGATCACCGAAGGCAAGCCCGCGCTGACCGACCTGGTGGTCTTGGACGGCGCGCTCGGCGAGAACGACCTGATGCGTCTGTCGGCCTCGGCCGAGCAGGGATCGGAACACCCGCTGGGGCGGGCTGTGGTCGAGGAGGCGCGCCACCGCGGCATCGAACTTTCCGAACCGGAAAAGTTCATGGCCCGGGCAGGCCTGGGCGTGGAGGCGCGGATCGAGGGCCTGGATCTGCGCATCGGCAAGCCGGGGTGGTTCGAACAGCATTTGACGGAAGCGGCCCGGGCGCACATCGACCGGCTGCAGGCGGAAGGCAAAACGGTGATGGCCGTGCTGGCCGGCGAACGACCGGCGGGACTGCTCGCGGTGGCCGACCGCGTCAAGGGCGACTCGCGCGCGGCGGTGGCAGAGTTGCACCGCCTGAAGCTGCAGGTGGCGATGCTGACCGGCGACAACGCGCGCACGGCCGCCGCCATCGCGTCGCAGGTCGGAATCGACCAGATCTTTGCCGAGGTGCGGCCCGAGGAGAAATCGGCCAAAGTCAAAGCCGTCCGGGATCAGGGGCGCCGGGTGGGCATGGTGGGCGACGGCATCAATGATGCACCGGCGCTGGCCCAGGCCGATGTCGGCCTGGCCATCGGCACCGGCACCGACGTGGCCATCGAAACCGCGGACGTGGTTCTGGTCAGCGGCAGCCTGGCCGGGATTCCCCGCGCCATCGCCGTCAGCCGCCAGACCATGCGCACGATGCGGCAGAACCTCTTTCTGGCGTTCGTCTACAACATCGTCCTGATCCCGGTGGCGGCCGGTGTTTTGGCGCCCCTGGAGCAAGTCCCCATGATGCTGCGCCAGCTGCATCCGATTCTGGCGGCTCTCGCTATGGCCATGAGCAGCATTTCGGTGGTGAGCAACAGCCTGCGGCTGTACAAAGCCAGGATCGATTAACAGCCTGTTAGACGGGAACCGCGCAGCCAGGCGCACCGCGGCAGGAGGAAGTTTGATACGCTTAAGACGATTCGCAAATCGGGCAACGGCCCGTCTGGCAGCCCGTTTTCCCATACTGGCCCGGCGGTTGATCGATGCTTTTCAGCCGCTTGAATCGGAGACTATTCCCTGGGTGCCCGTAAGAAAACCGATCCGGGAGTCGAAAATCGCCCTGGTGACCACGGCCGGCATCCACCACCGCCATCAGCCGGCATTCGACATGACCGACCGCAATGGAGATCCCTCTTTCCGCGAGATCGACGGCGCCACCATCGGAGGCGATTTCCGTATCACGCACGATTACTACGACCATCGTGATGCCGACCGCGATATCAACATCGTCTTTCCGATCCAACTGCTGCGTGAGCTGGCTGCGGCCGGCTGCATCGGAGGCGTGGCCGAGCGGCATGTCTCCTTCATGGGCCACATCGTGGGCCCGCATGTATCGGCGCTGAAAGCGCGTACGGCGCCGCAGGCGGCCGCGCTGCTGGCGGCGCAGGGGGTCGACAGCGTACTGCTGACCCCGGCCTGAGGGATCTGCAATCAATCGGTCGGATTGATTCAACGAGCGATCGAATCCCGGGGCATATCGACGATCGGGATCTCGATCGTGCGCGAATATACGGAGCGGGTCAAACCGCCGCGCTCCGTCTTCCTGCGCTGGCCGTTCGGCCATCCGTTGGGCGAACCTGGTAACCGGAACCAGCAGGCGGCCGTTCTGGGCCGGGCGCTTACGGCCCTGGCCGAAATCGATCGTCCCGGAACGATCATCGATCTGGGCTGGCCCTGGCGGCGGCGGGCCTATCCGCCGGTTCCCTGGTTGAACGGAACCGGCGGGTGCCCGGGTGATCTCCGTTAAAAGAAGTAAAGACGATGCCGCAGACACATGCCCAGCCCGAATCGGAAATCTTGACGCAACCGCAAAAAGGCGTGCTGCGCACCCTGGGCCTGCACCTGGGCGCAGGCGCCGCCTTGGGCTACACGGTGCTGCATCCGGCTTCGGTGGCGATTCACGACGCCGCGTCGCCCGGTCATCCGTCCTTCACGTTCGGTTCGGCGATGGCCAAGGCCTTCAATCGAGAGCACCGCCACATGGCCACCTACTTCGTCGCCATCGGTGCCGCGGTAGGACTGTTGAACGGCCTGAACCGCCATCGTATCGAGATTCTTTTCCACAAGGTCCGCAAACTCTCCATAACGGACGAACTGACCGGCCTTTACAACCGCCGCTTTCTGCTGCGTATGCTGGAGCACGAGCGGTCGCGCGCCGAACGCTACGCCACCGAACTTTCCCTGATGATGATCGACATCGATCATTTCAAGAATTATAACGACCGTTACGGCCATCCGGCGGGCGACCGCTTGTTGAAATCCTTCGCCGGCCGCCTGCTGAATATTGCGCGCAAATCCGATGTCGTGGCCCGCTACGGGGGGGAAGAGTTCATGGTCCTGATGCCGGATACACATCAGAATATGGCCGTGCGTATGGCCGAACGACTGCGCCGCGACATCGAACGCTATCCGTTTGAAAACCGCCACACCCAGCCACAGGGCCGGGTGACCATCAGCATCGGCTGCAGCCGTTTCGTAAGCACCCGTCCCGGGCAGTGCCTGATCCAGGCGGCCGACGATTGCCTCTACCGGGCCAAGAACAACGGCCGCAACCAGGTCTGGTATCGTTAAAGCCGGTCCGCTCCGCGGGACACCGCCCCTTCCATCGCGGACGGCAGGAATAGCAAACGATTCCCCGACAATTGTCGGTGAGCCCGACCGCTCGGAGGTTCACGCGGTTCAGGGGCGATACCGTGGTGATCAGATCGATGACCTGTCGGTCACACGACCGCCTGCGTTCGATTTCGCGGACAGATTATTAGCTACCTACACCGCTTTCGGTTTTAATAGCCAAAAAGCTTCATTTGGGGCATAATGGCGCTCTTTCAGATAACCCGGCATCATACGGAACCGCTCGGATCGACGGATTGCCCGGCAACCGCTAACAACCGACAGGGAGGATGTTCATGTTGTCGTCTCGCGCCGCACTGAGAACCCGTTACAGCTTCACCGATTTTTTGTTCTACAGCTGCCTGTTGTCCGTACCGCTGTGGACGGCCATCATGGCAATCTTCAAGCATTCCACCGCCTGGACGATCGCTTTTATTCTGGTCGCCGCGGCAATGACGGGCCTCGTTTTGAAATTTTTCTGCACCCGCTGCCCCCACTACGCCCATGAAGGAAAAAGCCTCAGCTGCATGTTCTTTTGGAGGCTGCCCAAATATTTCGCAGCCCGCCCCGGGAAGTTGAGTACGACGGACAAGCTGGTCAGTTACGGCGCCATGATCGTCCTGCTGTTCTTCCCGCTTCACTGGCTGGTGCGGGAGCCGGGTCTGTTGACCGTCTTTCTGCTCTCTGCAACCGGATTCGGCTCCGCTGTCTACCGCCAGGAATGCCGGCGCTGTATTTTTTTCGATTGTCCGGCGAACCAGGTTCCCGCGGACTTGAAACAACAATGAGTTGAGCAGCCCGGGCGTGCAGGGTCAAGTCTTGTTGCGGCACAAGCCCGCCCGCAGGGCATGAAACAGGCGCAGCAGCTGGACCGCCGCGACAGCGGCCAGCAGGCGCGGCACCCAGACCCAGAACGGGTGAATGCCGAGCGGCAGAAAAAGGACCGGGTCCTCGACCATGGAATGATTGATGCCGATCGAAAGGTGCAACCGCTCGATCTCCGAAGGCGACAAGGCGCCATTGCGGGCTTCCTCGACGATGACCGCCGCGCCGTAAGTGACGCCGAACAAAACCGCCGCCAGCCACAAAAGGCCGGCTTTTTCGCTGAGCCCCAGGGATTTGAGCACGGGCCGCAGCCGCACGGCCAGCCGTTCGTCCCAGCGATAAGCCTTCATCCAGACCACGGCACTCATGATGACGATCAGAATGCCGAAAATCTGTGCGCTGAGAATCAACGTATTGCGGCACCAGTTCAGGAATGCCGCTCCAAATGGAATGGTACCGGCCGTAAGTGTGGCATAAGGTGCCGGACCTGCGCCGCCCTGCCAGAGCCAGCCGATCAGCCAGACCAGTGCCAGCGCGGCGCCCAGCCGATACAGGGCGGCCTTGACCGGATGCAGCCCGGCCTGGCCCTGGATGATCGATTCCTGGATGAGGTTATGCGCCGTCAAGAGAAAGACGGCGATCAGTGTGGCCTCTTTGAGGGTAAAACTGAGCGCCGAAAGAGCTGCGATGCCCCCGTAGATGCCGGTGAGCAGACCGGCGATCAAGGGCATGGCGGCCTTGGACGGCAGGTGGATCAAGCCCATCACCGGGCCCAGCACGCCTTCGAGCCGGTTCAATACATGGCTGGCGTCCAGCAGGAACGTGAACAGGGAAATGGGGATCAGAATCTTGTAAACCCAGATTGCGCCGGTCCAGGCTTTATGCCAGGACCGGCGGGCGAGCACCCCTGCGGAGTCGGGGCTGCAGGTCGAATGGGATGCGCTCATAACAGCTCCTCCAGCGGATTACGCCGGCCTCATAACACAACTCGCCGAAGATCGACAGCCCGTTTCAGGCAAAACGCACCGCAACGACGGGCAGCCATCCCGCATGGGCGACAGTCCGGTTCCGCGGCCATTTCGTTGCGGCAGGAATTCGGAGCAAAGCAGCCCAGGTCTGCTCCTTGCCCCGGCACATCCGTTCTGCTAATTCATGCAGCTCCGGATCGATTCTGAAAGGGTAAAACGATGCGCGTGCTGCTCGTCAATCCGGCCAGCGGAAGCACCTTCAACAGCCTGGGGATCGTTCTTCCGCCCCTCGGCCTGCTTTATGTCGCCGCGGCGGCGCGGGACAACGGGTTCAGCGTGGAGCTCTGCGACCGCATGGTGGACCGGCGTCCCCTCGATTTCGGCCGTTATCATGCGGTCGGCATCTATTGCGATACCACCCGTTTCTTTCAGGCCATGGCGCTGGCAGGGCAGGCGAAGGCCCGCGGTGCGCGCGTGGTGATGGGCGGCCCGCATCCCGGTTTCGACGCCGAGAGCATCCTGGCCTCCGGAAGCGTGGATGCGATCGTGCGCGGTGAAGGCGAAAGCGCTTTTGTCCAGCTGCTTGACGCCTGGCGCCGCGGCGACGACGGGAACGAGATCGCCGGCATCGTGCGGCTGTGTAACGGCCGGACGGTCGACGGCGGCCCGGCCGAACGCATCGGGGACGTGGACCGCCTGCCGCTGCCGGCCCGCGATTTGCTGGATCTTTCGCGCTACCGGCGCACACGCCTGTTCGGAAGGCCTCTGGCGTCGGTGCATACCAGCCGCGGCTGCCCCTTCCAGTGCCGCTTCTGCGCCTCCACGCGCCTTGACGGCGCCGCCTGGCGCGCCCGCAGCAGCGAGAGCGTTCTGATGGAACTCGAGCAGCTCGTCCGGACCTGGAATTATCGAGCGCTGGCGTTCATGGACGACAACTTCACCGGTTCGGCCGAGCGCGTGCACCGCATCTGCGACGGCATGCTCCGAAAGGGCTGGAACCTGCGCTGGTGGTGTTTCTGCCGTGTGGATACGATCCTGCGCCAGCCGGAGATGATCGCCCATATGGCCGAGGCCGGCGCCTGTTCCATCTTCGTGGGCATCGAATCACCCAACAGCGCCGTGCTGGACGACAGCCGGAAGGGCATCCGCGCCGAGCAGGCCCGCGAGGCCGTGGCGCTGCTGAAGCGGCACAATATCGAGATCTGGGCCAGTTACATTCTCGGTTTTCCGCGCGAACGGCGCCGCCATCTCCGCGAGACGATCCGTTTCGCCCGCCGGCTCGACACCCACACCGCCCAGTTCACGATCCTGACGCCTTATCCGGGGACCGAACTGTGGGACGAGCTCTTCGACCGCCTGATCCAAACCGCCGGCAAGGGCTTCGACGGTGTGCATGCGGTCTTCCGCCACCCATCCGTACCGCCTCTGGAAATGCAGATCTGGCATCTGTGGGCGTATATTTCATATTACCTGCGCAGCAAGAAATCGGTCTTCGGATTCATGCGTTTTCTACGCAACCGTCTGCGCGCCGGCGCTCCGGATCGGGCTTTGGCGCAATAAAGCCGGGCCGGGCGATGCGTTGCCCGCGGCCCGGCCGGTCACGCGATGCGGGTCAGCGTCCATCTTCCTTATTCAGCAGGGCGACATACTTGCGCCCCTCGGGAGTCTCGAGATAGGCGTACGTATCCTTTAAAACGGCGTCCGCCTTGATTGCATGCGCCGCTTTCCAGGCCTCCAACTTGGCTTTGTCGGCAGCGATGTACTTCAAGCTCGTTTTATAGCCTTCCACCTTATCCCACCACGCGGAGCCGGCATTGACCGGGATCATGGCCATGCGCGCCTTCCAGGCTCCCATCTTGACCTGGGTCAGGACGAAGTAGGTTTTTCCGGCCTCGAGTTCGGCCTTCAGGCCGTGCTTGTTTTCGGCCATTCCCAGGAACATGTGGGTTCCCGGATCGCACTCGTAACTGAAGAATGATTGCGCCTGACTCAGACCGATCAGATCCTCGCCGTGATAGATCTGAAAATTAATGGCGAAGCCCATGCCGGACGGCCGCATGATGTAAACCAGCGCCTTGCCGGGTGATGGAGACGCCGGGGGCGGTGTGCCGGCCGGGCTCATGTATTGACTTGAGCCGGCGCATCCGAAAAACAGAGCCATCAAGAGCACGAGCAGAACTGGGGCGAGAAAGCGGTTCATACCTACCTCCTGCGTGTTTAGTTGACGCCGTCGTTGCGGATCGGGCGCTTTGCCCGAATGCGGCGGCGCATAAAAACGATACGTTACATCCGGCGGACGCCTCTTCCGACCGGCCTGCGCCGAAACGGCCAGAACATGCCCGTTCGCTTTCGATAGTCTCGATATTCCGGAAAAACCACGGCCAGTTTGCGCTCTTCGAGCTGCGCACGCTTGAACTGACCGATCAGAAACAGCAGATAGAGCAAAACGGTAACGAAATGCCAGCGCAGCAGCAGCGTTCCCAGGAACATCACGAAATGGCCGGTGTAGAGTGGGTGGCGGACGTGCCGGAAAATGCCGTGCGTGATCAGGACGCGCGCTTCGGTCATGATCGTGAAGGCCCGCCGCAGTGAGATGAGTCCGATCAGGTTGATCAGGCCCCCGAGCAGCATCAGCGCCATGGCGGTCAGATAGAAGATCAGGTGCCGGGGGGAGGCCGGCGGCGCCCAGTGCGGCAGCGTGTACGGCGCCATGGCCATCAACACCGGGAGACCCGCAACCAGGACGGGAAAAGCGGTTTCCATGATGCCGCAGGCAGGCGCGCGCGCCGGGGCGCGGCTGACATAAGCGGCGATATAGCCGGCGAAAATACCGGTTTCGATGAGCCAGGCGGCAAGCTTCACGCCCCAGAGCAGGGCGATGAGCGCCGCCGGATAGACCGGGGCGCCGCCGGGAGTCAGGAAAAGGCCGTAAAAGCGTTGCGCTGCAGGCCAGGTTTGCGGGAAGCGGTCGAATTGCCAAAGCCGAAAAACCAGGAAGCCGGAGATGATCAGCAGCGCCGTGACGCGGCTGATCCGTTCGGCATGCGGCCAGCGCGCCGGCTGGAAGCAGATCAGGCGATCCAGGCGTCGCCCCCGGCTGTTTTTCGGGAAACTCACGGGGAACCTCGATCCGGGCGCTGCGCCAGCGCCAGATTGCCTTCCGCGATGCGGCGCGCATCCACCCGGGCTGCGACATCGAAGCGGAACAGGCCGCCGAAATGCCGGGTCAACGTCGCATGCAGCACGAGGTTTTCGCCTGGAACAGCGGTACCC
>JAEYRZ010000044.1 GCA_023435265.1 Pseudomonadota bacterium | reverse complement strand
TCACAGGTCTTGGACAGCACGTTTTAGAACCGGCAACCTAATCCATGGAAAAGAACTCATGCGACCGTAACCATCTGTAATCAAAACTGGTAGGTACCGTTTTTTAATTTATTTTGGACAGCAGTGACTTCGCAGATAAGCTCAGAAACGATTAGGTAGATGAGGCCTGACCCTGTTTCCGGCAGTCAGCGGGGCTGAAAGCTGAAAGAAGGTGTGTGCTTATCTCCGATCATTTTTTCACTTTCAGCCCAACCTTTCGGATGTCACTTCTTACGAGTCCATCATATTGATGAGTTTGTAAAAATTTTCGGAACCGACGGCGCTGTAAAAAGTTCAAGATCAAGGCGCCGCGAATCCCGTGTCCCGAGGCGTACTCCAGTACGCCGCAGGGACAGCGGGATGAAGCGCAACGCAGATATTGGGCTTTTTACGGCGCCGTCAATTTACGCGGTTGCGGTGATCACCAGGTTGTCGCGGTGGATCACCTCGTCGTACGGCTTGCCGCCCAGGCAGCTTTTCACCTGCGCGGTTCTCAGGCCCCGGATCAGGCGGATGTCGGCGGCGCTGTAGTTGACCAGCCCGATTCCCAGCACCTCGCCTTTCTGGTTCTGGAAGGTCACCGCCGCACCGACGCCGAACTCTCCCACCACCGACAGGACGCCGCTGGGCAAAAGACTCTTGCCTTTCTGGGTCACGGCGAGCGCCGCGCCGTCATCGACGACCAGGGTTCCTTTGGGGGTCAGGGTATAGGCGATCCAGCACTTGCGGCTGGCCATTCTTTCGGCATTCGGAACGAAGTAGGTGCCGTGCGATTCGTCCTCGAAAAGACGCAGGAGGACATCCGGCTTGCTGCCCCGGGCCACGATCATGGGGATACCCGCCGCAGTCACTTTGCGGGCTGCCTTGAGCTTGCTGAGCATCCCGCCGGTGCCCAGCGTGCCGGGTATGCTGCCGGCGTACTGTTCGATCTCTTTCCGGAAGGCCTCCACCCGGGGGATGAGTTCGGCGTCCGGAAACGTGCGCGGATCTTTGTCGTACAGGCCCTCGATGTCGGTCAGGACGACCAGCAGGTCCGCATCCATCAGCAGGGCGATCATGGCCGCCAGGTTGTCGTTGTCGCCCAGCTTGATCTCCTCGACCATGACCGTGTCGTTTTCGTTGATCACGGGCACGACCTTCCACTCCAGGAGCGTGTGCAGCGCATTGCGGGCGTTCAGATAGCGCTTGCGGCTGTTCAGATCCTCGCTGGTCAGAAGAATCTGGGCCACCTTCTTGCCGTGCCGGCCGAACGCCGCTTCATACGCGTTCATCAGGCCGCTCTGTCCGATCGCCGCGATGGCCTGGCGCTTGGGGATCTCTTCCGGGCGGCGCGCAAGGCCCATCTTGCGCAGGCCGGCCGCCTGGGCGCCCGACGACACGAGAAGCACCTCGCGTCCCTGTTCGATCAGGGCGCAGATCTGGCTCGAAATGGATTCGATCACCTTTTTGTTGAGATCGCTCTCGGCGGTGAGCACGTTGCTGCCCACCTTGATCACCACGCGCTTGGCCGCAGACGGGCGATGGCCGGCAAATTCCATCTGAATGTCTCTCATGAAGTGAACGTCTTGTTCAGTTTGCGATGGCTGAACGCCCTGGCGTTCGAACCGCTGTAGTCGGCAACGATGTGACCGCCGCCCATCAGGCGCCATTGGTAGATCGTGAGCCCTTCGAGGCCGACCGGGCCGCGGGCGTGGATTTTGTTCGTGCTGATGCCCACTTCGGCGCCCAGGCCGAACCGGAACCCGTCGCTGAACCGGCTGCTGCAGTTCCAGAACACATCCGCCGAATCGACGTGATCCATGAACCGCACCGCCCGCTCGCGCTGCGCGGTGACGATCACATCGGTGTGTCCCGATCCATAGGTGTTGATATGGTCGACCGCGGCGTCCAGCGAAGGCACCACTTTGACCGAGATGATCAGATCGAGATACTCGGTGCGCCAGTCCGCTTCGTCGGCGGCCGCCACATCGATCACGGCGCGGGTTTTCGCGCAGCCGCGGATTTCTACGCCTTTTGCTTCCAGGGCCGTTTTGAGCGCGGGCAAGAGGTCGGCGCGCTCCTCGTGGATCAGCAGCGTCTCGGCGGCGTTGCAGACCGCCACATACTGGCATTTGCTGTCCACGGCGATGCGCACGGCCATCTCCGGGTCGGCCGAACGGTCGATGTAGAGATGGCAGATACCGTCGGCATGCCCCAGTACGGGGATGTGGGTGTGCTCCATGATATAGCGCACGAAGGCATTGCTGCCCCGCGGCACGATCAGGTCGATATAGTCTTCGAGGGCCAGCATGGCGGCGATCTCTTCGCGCGTTTCCACAAGCGCGATCCAGCCCTCCGGCAGGCCGGCGGCCGCACCCGCATCGGCGATGATGGCGGCCAGAATGCGGTTGGTCCGCGCGGCTTCGCTGCCGCCTTTGAGCAGCACGCTGTTCCCGCTTTTCAGGCACAGCGATGCGATCTGGACCAGCGCATCGGGCCGCGATTCGAAAATGACGCCGATCACCCCGATGGGGCGGCTCACCTTGTACAGCTCCAGGCCGTGGTCCAGTTCGGTGGCCGAAAGGGTTTTCCCGATCGGATCCTCCAGCGCGATCAGGCTGGTGAGGCCTGCGCAGGCTTCTTCGATTTTGGGCCGATCGAAGCGCAGCCGTTTGAGCAGCGGGGGCGCGAGGCCGCTGCGCCGGGCTTCGATCAGATCGGCCGCGTTGGCCTCCTCGATCCTGCTGCTGTTAGCGCTCAGCGCACCGACGATGCGGCGCAGTGCTTCGTTTTTTTCCGCGCCGCGCAGCGCGGCCATGGGAATGGCGGCGGATTTCGCCTGGGACGCTTTTTGCTGAATCGACATCGAACATCCTTAATTTATGCGATATGGGCCCGCACCATATCGCTTTGGACCGATAAAGGCAAATTGCGACGCATCGAAGCGATTGCCGGATATTTGTCGTCGATTCGATTTTGGGCCCCTTCTATAATGGAGGGCTCAATCCGGCCATCGAAAAATAATGAAAACCTCAATTCAGTTATAAAAAAAAAGGTTTGACATCGCTGAACCGAGTTTCTATATAGCCGCAATCCTTTTCCCCCGAATGACAACCCTGATCGATGTATAAGCGGGATCTGAGCTGCGTTGAAAACGTTTGAACCAGACTATCGAACCACCGACTCCCTGCACCGCCGCTTATTGTCATTGACGAATCCCCCCGCTGCCGACGTTTGCGACCGCCGGCGCCCTGCCCTGCGGCGTTCCGGGATTCGAAAAGGCGCGTTGACAGAATCAGGTTCATTTATTAGGATGCATTCGTTTTCTGAAAAACTTCGCTTGCATACCAGTACCGGAAGTTCACTCTTACACAGCCATTGTTTTTCTTACAAACGAGAAGGAGGAAGACATGAAGGGTAGAGTAACATTCGTTTTGACCGTGTTGTTGGTTCTCGGGTTGTTCGCTGCCCTGGCGCCGGTTCATGCGGCCGCCCCCAACGACCCCCTGGGCGTCGTCACCATTAAAAAGGGCCAGCCGATCCACATCGCGTACTGGTTCGTGGTGGCCGGCGCCGATTCTTCTCTGGGGCTGGACACCAAACGCGGCGTCGAACTCGCCATGGATGACAAGGGCGGCAAGCTGCTCGGTCACTCCATCAAGCTGAGCGGTCAGGACACCGGCTGCAATGCCGAAGGCGGCCAGGCGGCGGCCACCAAGATCGCCTCCGACCCCACGGTGGTTGCGGCCATCGGTTCCAACTGCTCCAGCGCCGGACGCGCCGGCACGCCGATCCTCTGGACGGCCGGTATCGCCACGGTTTCTCCGTCCAACACCGCGCCGATCCTGACCGACCCCAGCCGCGGCAAAGAATTTGACGGCTACCTGCGCACCGCCCACAACGATAAAGTTCAGGGCGCCGTGGCCGCCGAATTCGCCATCAAAAAACTGGGCGTGAAGAAGGCCGCCACGATCCATGACGGCAGCCCCTATGCCGACGGCCTGCAGGGCGTCTTCGCCGCGCGCTTCAAGGAACTGGGCGGCACCATCACGGCGCAGGAAGCGGTCGCACCGACCGACACCGACATGCGTCCCGTGTTGACCAAGATCGCCACCGGGCAGCCGGAGTTCATTTACTACCCGATCTTCATCGCCGCCGCCGGCCATATCACCCGCCAGGTCAAGGAAGTCTCCGGCCTCGAAAAAGTGTACCTGATGAGCGCCGACGGTTCCTTCTCCCCGGATTTCTACAAGGCGGCCGGTGACGCGGCGGTCGGGATGTTCCACTCCAGCCCGGATTTTTCCGCCTTCGGCCCCGGCTACCAGGACTTCCTGGCCAAGCACAAGAAAAAGTACGGCGAAGCGCCGATCGCTCCGTTCCATGCCCATGCGTATGACGCCGCCGTGTTGATCTTCGCGGCCATCGAGAAAGCGGCGGTCAAGGACGGCGACACGCTGTACATCGGACGCCAGGCCCTGCGCGACGCGCTGTATGCCACCAAGGACTTGAAGGGCATGACCGGCAATATCTCCTGCGATCAATACGGCGACTGCGCCGACCCGCGCATCGCGGTGTACCAGCAGACCGCCGACAACATCAAAAAACTGGTCAACCCGACGGCCCCGTACTGGAAGCCGTACTAAAACGAACGTGGCAGCGATAGCAGAAATTCGTCCCATTCCCGACCAAAAGCTGTCTGAAGTGAATTAACCATGAGAGCCGGGCTCGGATTCGGGCCCGGCTCTTCTTGTATGAGTCATATGCCTCGGAGAAACGGATCGCTGCGGCGCCCCCGGGCGTCCCGCCGATTGGACGCCGCCTGAACCGGCGTGATACGGAAAAGGCTTCGCATGCGGTCCACGCCCGCCTCGCCGGGCGAAGCTCACGACCAAAGGAACTAACGCCATGCTGAAAATGCGCGAGCGGATAAGTGCCACGGACATTGTCATGTGGACGATCGGGGCCGGCCTGGTCACGATCATTGTATGGGGTTCGACCGCCACCCTGATCAAAGGCTCCTACTCTCTGGCCCACTGGATCGATTTCATCATATTCGGGTTGGCCCAGGGCAGCGTCTATGCCCTGATCGCCATGGGCTACACCATGGTGTACGGCGTGTTGCGCATGATCAATTTCGCCCACAGCGAAGTCTTCATGAGCGGGCCGTACACCGCCTATTTCGTGGCCGCCTATTTCTACCGCAGCGGTTTTCTGGACTCCCATCCCTTCCTGAGCCTTGTCGCCGTTTTCCTGGTGGCCATGCTGACCTCGACGCTGGTCGCCGTCACCCTGGAGCGCATCGCTTACCGCCCCCTGCGGTCCGCCCCGCGCCTGGTCCCCCTGATCACGGCCATCGGCGCCTCC
>JAEYRZ010000022.1 GCA_023435265.1 Pseudomonadota bacterium | reverse complement strand
GTTGGCCGGCCATCTGGCCGGCGAATAGTCCTTGCGCAGGATTTTAGGGAACTTGTGCTGCATGAAAAAGCGCGGCGGACGTGCCGGTTTCAAAGCGTCCACGGCCGCGCGGGTGTCGAGGTCGGTGTTGAAGCTGTTCATGAAGACGAGCGGCACGTCGTCGAGGGCGGCCTGTTCGATGATGATCTGCAGAAACGATTTGCCCGCCTTCACATTCAGCAGGGACTTGGCGCCGGTCAAACCCATACTGGTGCCCAGGCCGCCGTTGAGCACGATCTGCACCGTCTGCTTGAGCGCCTTCGCCCCTGCTTCGGCATACGCCGCCAGGCCGGCGAGGTCGGCGATTTGCGATTCGGCCACCGGAGCGATTTCCGCATCGGCGATCAGGCCCGTCGTCCCTTGCACCACTTGTTCGTAATAGTAGGCGAATGTCTCCATGACGACGGGAGGGAGGTTTGCATCGACCATCTTCGCCATGAAGGCGGGAAGGTGCGGCATCTTCGAATCCAATGGCCCCTCCTTTCGGGTTCGGTTTACACCCATTATATCGACTCTTTGGGATGAGGCAACAAGGGGGTTTGCATCCGGATGCGGCGGCCGGGGCAAACACCGCCTCTAAAATGAAATCCCGGTCCGCTCGGGGCCGGGATTTCGGAATACAGGGAAACCGGTCAGCAGATCGGTTCGATCCAGCCCATGGGATCTTCTGCGCGCCCGTACTGGATGTCGACAATCGAATTGAAAAACTTCTGGGCCAGGGGACCCGCTTTGCCGCCGCCGATGGTGAGCACCTTCTCCTCGATCTTGAGCAGGCCGACCGGAGAGATCACGGCGGCCGTGCCGGAGCCGAAGACTTCGCTCAACCGGCCGTTTTGATGGGCGGAGACCACGTCGTCGATGCTGATCCGGCGCTCGCTGGCCGCAAGCCCCCAGTGGCGTGCCAACTGCAGCACCGAGGCGCGCGTGACGCCCGGCAGGATGCTGCCGCTGAGCTGCGGGGTGATGATTTCGTTGTCGATGACAAAGAAGATGTTCATGGCGCCGACCTCTTCGACATACCTCTGTTCGACCCCGTCGAGCCACAAGACCTGTGTGTATCCGGCGCGGTGGGCTTCTTCACCGGCGAGCAGGCTGGCTGCGTAGTTGCCCATGGTTTTGGTATCCCCCATCCCGCCGCGTACGGCGCGCACATGCTCGCGCGTGACCATGATCTTTACCGGATTGAAACCCTCCGCGTAATAGGCGCCCACCGGGGACAGGATGATGAAGAAGCGGTATGTGTGCGAGGCACGCACGCCCAGGAAGGGGTCGGTCGCAATGACGGTGGGCCGGATGTACAGGGAGGTTCCGGGAACGGCGGGCACCCAATCCTTTTCGACGGTGATCAGTTGTTTCAGCGCCTCCAGGGCCATGTCCGCGTCGATCTGCGGAATGCACAGTTTGGACGCAGAATAATTGAGTCGCTTCAGGTTTTCGCGCGGTCGGAAGAGCTGGATCTTTCCGGCCGCGGTGCGGTAGGCCTTGAGGCCCTCGAAAATGCCCTGTCCATAATGCAGCACCATTGTCGAAGGATCCATCACCAGCGGCGCGTAAGGTTCGATGCGTCCGTTGTGCCAGCCTTTTTCAGGATGATAATCCATGTTGAACATGTGGTCCGTGAAATGGATGCCGAAACCCAGCTTATTCTGGTCGGGTTTGGGTTTCAGCTGGGCACATCTTCTGATCCCGAATTCCATGTGCTTCCTCCTTGAACCGAGTCCGAAATCGGTGGGTGAAAATGACAGAATCGTAAAAAGTATTTACAGACCACAGAGAGCACAGAGGTCACCTCTGTGTTCTCTGTGTCCTCTGTGGTCATTCGGCGTCACAATTGAACATTACCCTTGCGGCCAGAGCATCAATCCGGTTCGTGGATCGTATTTCCTTGAAATCATTGCCCCGGACAGTTCCTGCAGATCCAACTCGCCCGCGAAGAGCCGGCATTCCGGAAAAAGCGTTCCACCCCAGACGCGGCCGTCAAGATCGGCCGCCATGATGCGTGCGTTGATCTGAAAAGCCTCTCCGGAACGACTGATATTTCCGGTGCAGTTGAGGATCTCGAAAAAGCCTTCCTTGCGCCGGGTGACATAAACTTGCTGGTGCTGGTCATAAGTGCCGATCGTCAATACAGATGCCGTGCCGATCAGCGAGAAGACCGCGGTTGCGATCGAGTTGCGGGCGCAAACCGCCTCCAATCCGGCGATCAGGTCCTGGCCGGCCGGCAAAGCCGTCAGATAGCGTCGTTGCACTCGATAGATGCTGTCCTGCGTGTGCATGGAAGGCCATTCGCCCGCGAAGCCGGTAACCCGCCGCCGAGTTTGTGATCGGCAATATTCGGAATAAAGTACAAAAAACGGGCTCACCATAGCACCACCCCTGCACCTGTGCAAGCCCGCTGACGGGTGATCATGTTCATGCTTTTCTTCCCGGATGCACGGCCGCGCGGTTTTCCGCCGGGGCCGGTTTCCGCGTTCGGCTTCGCGGGCTATTCCCGGCCCCTGGGAGGATACAATTCAGGGTAGAGCCGGTACGCGCATTCAGGGCAGATGCCGTGGGAAAAGTCGGCTTCGGAATGAGAGGCGATGTATTCTTCGATCGGGTGCCACGCGCCTTCATTGTCGCGGATCTTCTTGCACGACGCACAGATGGGAAGCAAACCGCTGAGGCGCTTGATTTCCTGCAGGGCCTTTTCCAGCTCGCCGATCAGGCGTTCGCGCTCCTTTGCCGCCTGGTGCCGAATGAGGGTGATTTCGATCGCGGAGCGCAGTTCTGCATTGTCGTAGGGTTTGATGATGTAACCGAATGGTTTCGTACGGATCGCACGGTCCAGGACCTCCTGGTCGCTGAGGCAGGAAAGAAAGATGATCGGCACATCCATTTTGTTCGTGATCTGTTCGGCGGCTTCGATGCCGTTCATGTCCCCTTCCAGGAGGATGTCCATCAGGATCAGGTCCGGCTGGCATTCGAGCGCACGGTCGACCGCTTTGGTTCCGGACTTGGCGACCGCACAAACGGCGTGACCGAAGCTCTCCAGACGGGCTTCCAACACGGTGGCGACATTGGTATCGTCCTCCACGACCAGGATCGTAGCGGGGTGGCGGGCCGGCGTGATCACAAGTGGGCTCGTTCGCATGGTGGTTCCAATCCTCCGCGGTATTCATGGTTCAATCACCCGGCGGCAGCGGCGGCCGGATGGCGAGTCCCGGGTGCAAAAATGTATTCATCCGTTTCATTTTCGTACGCCGGGCGACCCTGCGCGCGCAGTCGGCAATCGCTGTAATCAGGCGGGCAACATCGGACATTCAGGCGGTTATGTCGACTTGCGTGCTCCGCGGCGAAAAGAAGCAGCAGCTATTCTTTGCGTTGCGATTGCAGGTGCAACATGGTAAAGGCAATTGCCTTGCCATTGCACGGGCAGCACCTTCCAGGGGAACGGCAACCCAGCCGCAAACAACGACAGGACTGGCAGATGCCCCATTCGTGCAGCGATTACCGCCGCGAGATGATCCTGGCGAGCCTGAAACGTCAGGCCGCCGATCCGCATATGCATGAGGTTGAAAAGGAAAAGCTCCGGGAACAGATCCGCCGCTTGGAAACCGAATTGGGCCTGGAATAAGCTTCAGGCATTGACAGGTCCCGGTTTTCGATTTACTAGCATTGAAGCCCCGGATATTTTTCCGAAAATGCAGCCGGCCGCGGCGGCAGCCAGGATCAGGGAAAGCACCGGCTGCCGCATACCAAACTCCGCTTCGCTCGGCGCCGTTGCGTGCAATGCGTCATGTACAGGTGTAAGGCATGCCGATCAAAGTCACCGATGAGTGTTCGCCTGATGCCGAAGTTGCATCCGCCATCACCAGTCAGTCCAACCTGACCCATCAGCAGTTGATGGATTGCGTCGAAGTGGGAAAAGCGATCACGGCCGAACTGGAGCCGGGCAAACTGCTCTCCACGATCATGGAAAAGGTTTCCCGTCTCCTACCCTCGGAAATCTGGTCTCTTTTTTTGCTGGACGAAAAGACCCAGGAGCTGCGCTTCGAAATTAGCATCGGTCTCGACCCTCAAGTGGTCAAGGATATCCGCCTTCCCTTGGGAAAGGGCGTCGCCGGCCAGGCGGCCCTCAAACAGCGCCTGATCATTATCGAAGATGTCTCCAGCTGCCGGTACTTCGACGATGAGGTCGACCGCCGCTCCGGCTACCATACCCATTCGCTGGTCTGCGTGCCCATTCTCTTCGGCGGCCGGACCCTGGGCGTCCTGGAAGTGGTCAACCCCAAGAACATCAACGCCACCACTTTGTCGCTGTTGAATCTTCTGTCCGACTACCTCGCGATCGCCATCGAGAATACACGGCGCTACAAGAAAATGCAGGATATGGCGGTGCGCGACAATCTCACCGGTCTCTACAACCAGCGCTACCTCTATCAGGTTCTCAAACGCCTCATTCCCGATGCACATCAAAAAGGTGAACCGCTCTCCTTGATATTTCTGGACATGGACGACTTCAAAGAGGTGGTGGACCGGTTGGGGCACCTCAACGGCAGCCGGGCGCTGCAGGAAGTGGGCCAGCGTATCCGCAGGGTGGTGCGGCCGCCGGGATTCGCCGTGGCCTACGGAGGCGATGAGTTCGTGGTGGTGCTTCCCCAATCGGATCGATTCGGGGCCATCGCGGTAGCGGACGCGATCCGCCAGTCCATGCGGTCCGAACCTTACCTGTCGCAATGGGGGCATGAAGTCATGATCACGGCGAGTTTCGGCGTGGCCACGTACCCGGACGACGCGCAGGACAGCACCGAACTTCTGGCCTTCGCCGACCAGGCCATGTTCGATGCCAAGAATACCGGCAAGGACCAGGTGCGCGTCAGCTCATAGGTCCCGATCCCCCGATCTCCTCACTCGAATCGGTCGCAAGCGGCGTCTTGCCTGCAGGCCTGCGCTTTTCCCCACCAGACGCTTGTTAGACGCATCCTTGACAACCTGCATGCCGCGATTACCGTTGAGTCATTCCGAGCGCCGTTTCCGAATTCGGCCGTGGAGCGGAGAGGCGGCGGCTCCTCTCAACCAGACGAACGAAAGGGAGGATGGGCCATGAAAGTACTGATCGTTTTTTATTCAACGTATGGGCATATCTACCAGATGGCGCAGGCGGTGGCCGAGGGCGTGGCTCAGGTGCCCGGCGCCGAGGTTCTCGTGCGGCGGGTTCCGGAAACCCTGTCCAAAGACATTCTTCAAAAGATGGGCGCCGTGGAAGCCCAGAAGGCCTTTGCCCACGTGCCGGTGTGCAGGATCGAGGAACTCGGTCAGGCCGATGCCGTGATCTTCGGGACCCCGACCCGTTTCGGCAATATGGCCGGGCAGATGCGTCAGTTCCTGGACGCCGCCGGCCAACTGTGGAGTTCGGGCGCGACGGTCGGCAAGGTGGGCAGCGTTTTTGCCAGCAGCGCGACCCAGCACGGCGGTCAGGAATCGACGATTCTCTCCTTCCACATCACCTTGCTGCACCTGGGGTTTGTCATCGTGGGGCTGCCTTACAGCTTCGGGGGCCAGTCGCGTATCGACGAAATCACCGGCGGATCACCTTACGGCGCTTCGACCATCGCCGGCGGCAGCGGCGAGCGCATGCCCTCGCAGAACGAACTGGAGGGCGCACGCTATCAGGGCCGCCATGTGGCCCAGATTACGGCCAAACTGACGCGCTAGATACGCGCGGGTACAGTGTTCCGCCGCGGCTGTTCATGGCAGATCCTGCATCTCCAGGCGGTGATCGATGGCAATGCAGCCGACCACGCTTTGCGCCGCAGGACACAGGGGGAGGTAGCGGGTGAAACACGCCTGCGCCTCCCCGCGCTTGTCGGAACCCAGCTTGAGGGTATATGCGACTTCGATGCGCGTGATCTTGAGGATCCCCTGCGGGGCTTCGATATCCCCGGTCACCCGTGCGCGAAAGCGTTCTTCGGGGGTCGGGATCTTGCTCTTCGCCAATTCCGTGGCGAAAGTGCCCATCATTCAGCCGCCGACCGCGCCCACCAGATGGTCCAGCGTGGCGGCGTGCTCCTCTTCCGGCTCGACGCGGTAAAAACCTTTGATCCCGCCGTGCACACCGTAGAAAACCGGCTGATCGAACCCCTTGATCAACGCTTTGCGCGTGGGGCCCTTGACGCGGGTGATCACGATCTCCGAGCGATGGACGATATCGTTTCCCATAAACGCCTCCCTTGACCTGTTTTCAAAGAAAGATAACCGCGTAAGCCGATACTACAGCAGACATTCAGTTATTAAAAGAGAATGCGGCTATCCGGAAAACTCCAGTCTATCTCGATGGCACACCGGTGCGCTAAGGCAAACTTCCGCACTTGAGCATTTCAGATCTCCGCCAAAGAGAATATCCTTCGCTAACACTTGAAACCTACTACAGTAGAGATCGGGCTTTTTACGAATCATCAATAATAACACCTTCGGATCGACATGCGCGTTTTTGGCCCCGCAATCCGGGGTTTTTCGCTAATCCGCCTGATCCGCGACCTTCAGGATGACGATCGCCTGTAACCAGATGGCGAATAACGGCTCTGAGCATCCGGTGAAAAGAAACGCAACCGTTAACTCGAGCAGCGGAGGAAAAATGGTCCCCTTGACGCGTCGTGGTTTCCTCAAAGGCGGCCTTGCGGCGGCCTGCGGCCTGTTCGCCGCGCAGGCGCCGGTCGGCAGGGCCGCGGCGGACCGCAAGCAAACGCCGCTGGCCACCCTGTTGGATCTGAACAAGTGCGTGGGTTGCGGTGCCTGTGTGGAGGCCTGCCGGGAAATCAATGCGCCGAAATTTCCACAGCCCAAAAAACCGTACCCCAAGATGTACCCCTCGCGCGTCAAAGTCGAAGAGTGGTCCGACAAGCAGTCCGTGGACGATCGACTGACTCCGTACAACTGGCTTTACATCCAGAGCGCCGAAGTGGAATTCGAAGGCAGAAGCGTCACGCTGAATATTCCGCGGCGTTGTATGCACTGCGTCAATCCGCCCTGTGTCAAGCTGTGTCCCTGGGGAGCGGCGCGGCAGTCCGAGGACGGCATCAGCCGGATCGATGCGGACTTGTGCCTGGGCGGCGCCAAATGCCGGGATGTCTGCCCCTGGCAGGTTCCCCAGCGCCAGACCGGCGTGGGCCTCTACCTCGATCTCCTGCCCGGCCTGGCCGGCAACGGCGTGATGTACAAATGCGACCGCTGCCACGACCGCATCGCCCAGGGAGAATTGCCGGCGTGCGTCGAAGCCTGCCCCGAGGGAGTCCAAACCATCGGACCGCGCGACGAGATGCTGCAGGCGGCCCACGAACTGGCCCGCCGGACGGGTGGCCACATTTACGGCGCGCACGAAAACGGCGGGACCAACACCTTCTACGTTTCGCCCCTGCCGTTCGAAATCCTGAACCAGGCCGTCGACAAGGGCGCCGGCCGGCCGCATCTGGCACCGGTCGCGGATGCCATGGCCCCGGCAGACAACCTGGCCAGGGCGCTCGTGCTGGCGCCGCTGGCCGGAGCGGCCGCCGCACTAGGACGCTTTTACAAATCGACCCGTATGGACAAAGGAGTCTGAGATGCCCGCCGCTGCGCCGTCGCCCTGGCTGCGACGCTTCTTTCATCTGGCCGTGGCTTTTTCCGCGCTGACCGGCTTTGCCCAGATGCCTATTTTCAAACGCTACTATATCGCCGATATTCCCGGGCTGGGGTGGTTGGCCCAGTACCATCTCACCTATACCCTGCACTATTTCAGCGCGATCCTGGTGGCCGGATTGGGCGCCTATCTGTTGACCGCCTACCGGGTGTCGCCGCGCAGCATGCGGCGCACGGCGCCGGCAGGATACGTCGACGCCGGTCTGCTGCTTCTGATCGTCGCCAGCGGCGGCCTGCTCGTCATCCGCAACCTGCCGGGATACCGTTTCACGCCCCGGAGCGTGGTGGCCCTCGATTTCACCCACCTGGGACTGGTGTTGATCTTCCTGCTGTGGATTGCAGCGGCGCTTCCGTTGCGCAGACGACGGCGCAGCGCAGCCTGATGGGGGGCGATGCAGGCCATAGCGGTCCGCCCGCGTTCGATCCCTTCAGCGATCGACTATCGCGCGACATCCGCAACACCCTTTCTTCGGCATTGATCGCCGAATTGTCCGGAGAACCGCAGGCGGTTGCGGCTTGCGCCCGCAGATGGCTGGCCGCGGCGATTCCGCCGCTGCACCGTGACTATGTGCGCGAACGACAGGAGCTTTACCGCCGGATCATCGCCCGTATCCGTGCCGCCGGCCTGGTCGACCCGCGCCGGCAGGCCGTACTGCTGTGGAACGGAGGGCTGTTTTTCGAACTGCACGAACTGCTTGAAACCATTTGGCCCGACTTCCCCGAACCAGAACACACGGCCTTGAAGGGACTCATCCAGGCGGCCGGCGTCTACGTTCACCTGGCCCGCGGCAAATCCGCCGCGGCCGCAAAACTCGCCCAAAAAGCGCGCATCAATCTGCACACCGGGGCCGCCTGCCTGACGTTCGTCGGTGATGTCGAGCTTCTGATCGACGAACTGGCTGCGCCGAAGATGCCACCTCCGTTGTTGAGGGGGGAAGCGCCGAAACCGGGCGAATCTTAAAACCGCGACTCAACCCGGCTAAAGAGTCGCCACGCCAAACCGATAAATGCGATGATACAGGTGCGGTCCGTCTCGGTGGCCGGGTGACGAACGATTAACACGGAGTTGAAGTCTGGCATGGTCGATCCAGGAAAAGTGCAGGGGCAGAAACTGCTCGAGCTCTTCAGGCAGCTGATGGACGCCAAAACCATCATGTCAATCAATGTGGTGGGCACCGGTTTCGAACGCCTTACCTGCCTGACCGGCATTCATGAGGAAAATGGGCGTGCCTACCTCAGTATCGACCTTCCGCACGGCTTCAGAGAGGCTGCCGGATCCTCCGAGAACTGCCGCCTGCGCTTCAATTTCAACGGGCCCGATCACCTGGAGTATATCTTCAGCACGCAAGGCGGCGTCTACCAGGGGCGCGATATGCGCATCCCATTCCCCGAATACGCGGAACGGCTCCAGCGGCGCAAGCATTTCCGCATGGTGACGCCGCCGGGTACGCGCATGCTCTTCAAACAGGAGCAGCTGCACGTCATCATCGGGGTGATCAACATCAGCCTGGGCGGGATATTCGGCGCGTTGCTCAAGCACAATTCACGCAATCCGATCGGTGCCATCCTGGAACTCAACCAGCAGATCCATAGCGCGGGCATCGTTTTCCCGGCCGATCAGAACACCCCCGAAAAGGTGGTGATCATCAAGCGCGCCGAAGTGCGGCGCATCGAGCATGAACGCCGGAAAGACCTGTACAAGTACGCCTTCGAATTCATGGAGATCGACCGCCCCGAAAAAGAGAAGTTGACCGGGTGCATCTACCATCTGCAGCGCCAGTTTCTCCAGCGGCGTTGAACCGACTTTTCATCACCCGCGGGCCAGTTCGCACAATCCCAGCCGATTGCAGGCGCCCGGCCCTCCTTGCCCCCGCTGTCGGTTCGGTATATAGCTTCGAAGCAATGCCCTGTCGGGATATGCAGCATGTACTTCTCCGCCGAACAAACCGATTTTCTGAATCAAGCCACCCGGGGTGTCGAACGCCGCACGGGGGTGCAGATCGTCGCCGCGGTCGTCGACAAGTCCGATGCCTATCCCGAAATTCCCTGGAAAGCCTTTGCCCTGGGCAGTGTTTCAACCGCTTTGGTCTTGTGGATCGGGCAGGTCGTGCAGCCCGACGCCCTTACACCGCACGCCCGGCTCGCACCGATGTTAGGTGCAGGCGTAACGGCGGCCTTGATGACCGTATTCTGGCCCGCCTTCGCGCGCCTTTTTCTGGATGAGCCGCGCGCCGCCGCCGAAGTCGAGCAACATGCCCGAACCTTCTTTCTGGAACGCGAGATTTACAACACTCCGGATCGGACCGGAATCCTTCTGCTGGTCAGCCTTTTTGAACATCGGGTGATCATTCTGCCGGACCGCGGCGTTGTCGGGCGGCTCGAGGCGCCGATGCTGCAGCCGGTCGTCGAGCGGATCACGGCGCTGCTGAAGCAAGGCCGGCGTTTCGCTGCGCTCGGCGAGGGGCTTTCGCTGCTCCGGGAGACCCTTGAGGCGGCAGGGTTCAGCGCGGATGGGCGGGGTGCGAACCCGCTTCCCGAAGACCTGATCCAGCGAAGGGAGGGGCGGCCGTGAGCCTGCGGTGTCTCGGATTGGCGTTGGCGGCCGTGTTGCTGGCCGGTGCCGCCGCGGATGTCCCGGCCGCCGTCGACGTTCCCTTTCTGCGCGGCCGGATCACGGATGACGCCGAAATCCTCAGCCCGGAAGTGATCGAGCGCATCAGCGGACAATTGCAGGCCCACGAAACCGCAACCACCGACCAGGTGGCCGTACTGACCCTTCCCAGCCTGGAGGGTGAGGCGATCGAAACTTTTGCGCACCGCGTTTTCGAAGCCTGGCAGTTGGGCCGCAAGGCGGGGGACAACGGCATCCTCGTGGTGATCGCACCCCGTGACCGGCGCATGCGCATCGAGGTCGGCTATGGTCTGGAAGAACGCCTGACCGATCTCGAGGCCGGTCGTATCATCCGCAACATCATCGCCCCTCGTTTCAGGGCCGGAGATTACGACGCCGGCGTCGAGGAAGGCGTCGCCGCCATTATCGGACAGCTGCGCGGTGAGGGGGAACTGCCGGACCGTCAGGCCGGACAGGGGGGTGGCATGAACTTCGAAACGCCGGAGATGCCGTTCTATCAACGCGTTCTGATCGGCGCTTTCGTTTTCAGCATCATCGGCCTCTTTACCGTGATCGGCGTTCTGACCCCGGGTAAGGGGTGGTTTCTCTATTTCTTCCTGATCCCGTTCTGGGCGATTTTTCCGATGGTCATCATCGGCGGTAGGGCGGCCCTGGGCCTCCTGATCACCTATCTGGCGGCCTATCCCATCGGCAAACTCATCGTCAGCCGGCAGCCTTGGTATGATAAGGCGCGTCGCGACATGCGCAAAAAGGGCCGGGCGCGGATCGGCGGCCTGTGGACCGGCGGGGGCGCCGGGAGAAGCGGATTTTCGAGCGGGGGCGGCGGATCATCGGGCGGGGGCGGATTTTCAGGCGGCGGTGGCAGCTCGGGCGGCGGCGGCGCTTCGGGAAGTTGGTAGGATCGGCCGGCCGACATTTTCAGGGGGTTGACCATCCGCCGGCGGCGGCCGAAAAAGTCAAGCGGCGGGTCGAGGTCTGGACCGTGGCCCGATCCGCATCCGCGTTCAGACCGCGGAAAATTTCCGAAACGGCGAAATCGACGGTTTCCCAATCGCCGCCCGCGGCAAGTCCCGCCGCCCGGTACTCGGTGGCAAACACCAGCACGTTGAGATCTGCGGCGCGCTCGAAAACCCGCTCGCCGGCCGGCAGATCGTACGCGATCATGCGGTTGGCGACCCCGTCGAAAGCCAACACCCGGTCCTGAGTATCGACCAGGACCATGTTTTCGGAGAGCACCAACCGGCCCTCATCCCCCTCGTTCAGCGCAAAGGGCGTTTCCAGCCAGTCCGCGGCGGTTTCGGAAATCGCCAGGAAGCGGTCCGAGGTGAGGACCGCGGCCACCGACCCGCGTGATCGGACCTCACGTACTTGCTCGTCGACGCCCAGGCTGAAAGGGGCCGTCTGAGCCGAGGCTCCGACGGCGACCAGCGTATCGTCCACCCATTGGACCTGAATTCTGGCGTTCGGAGGCCCGCTTTCGCCGAGCAGGCCGCGGCCGATCTCGGGCCACCCCAGAATCCCCGCCGTCACAAGCACACCCAGAAGCCATTTGTTTTTCATATATCCTCCGTGTGCGTGAAAATAGCGCCGGAGCGTATCGATCCCAATGGGTGCGACCGCGTATTTTGAAGCCGTTTAAATACGGTGGGGACTCTATTGGAGCCGCTGATCAGCGCGCTTATTAAAAAGTGTGATGGAAACAACGCCCGACCTGCGCGTTGGACGAGGAGGCCGATGGAAATTTCCGCCCATTGGCAGAAGATCGATTTGACCGGATTGTCCGGCACCTTCATGGTGATCGGCGCCCCGGATACCGGCAAGAGCACCTTCTGCCGTTATCTGTTCGCCCGGTTGCGCGCCAATGCAGTGCCGACCGCTTATCTTGACGGCGATCTGGGGCAGTCCGGCCTGGGACCTCCTGCCACTCTGACCGTCGCGTTTTCCGCGCAGGGCGAGCGGACCGCGCAGCCGGACCGGTTCGTCTACCGGTATTTTGTAGGCAACACCTCGCCGCAGGGCCAGATGCTGCACCTCCTGGCCGGCGCGGCGCGGCTGAGAAACATGGCCCTGCAGTCGGGCGTCACATGCGTGGTATACGATACCTGCGGTTTCGTCGACCCGCTCCGCGGTCCGTACCTGCGCCTGGCCGAAATCGACCTGCTGCGCCCCAGCCGCCTTTTTGCGATTCAGCGCAACCAGGAAATCGAACACCTGCTTATGCCCCTGCGGCGCAGCCGGCGTGTCGAGATCGTCGAACTGGCGCCCTCGCCGGCAGTGAGTATCCGTTCGCCCGCGCATCGCAGGGGTCGGCGCGCCGCACGCTTCAAAGATCATTTCCAGAACGCCCGCTCCCTGGCATTCGACCTCTCGACCAAGGCGGTGCTTCCGTTCGCGGCATTCGACCGGCACCGCCTGGTGGGGCTGGAAGACGGCCGCGGGCTGCTGATGGGGCTGGGAATCATCGAATCCTGGGAGAAGAAAAAGAATCGATTGAACCTGCTCACGCCGCTGCAGAATGTAGACGCCGTGGACTGCCTGCGCCTGGGGACCGTCCAGATCGACCCGGTCACCTTTCAGGATGCTCCGGCGGGATTGCCTTCGGCGGCGCTACTTTCTCAACAGCCACACAATCAATGACAGCACCACGCTGACCAGCAGCATGGTCGTGATGGGAATGACGATTTTCAGATTGGGTTGATTGATGACGATGTCGCCTGGCAGCCGGCCCAGGGGGAGCCTGGAAAGCCACGGCCATGCCAGGCCCGCGATGATGAAGACGGCACCGATCAGAACGAGCATTTTCTGCATACCGATCCTCCGAGCCGGCCGGGCTTGACCTCTGTTGAAAAACCAGTGCCTGAGTACATACGATCCATAAGTATCATTTCGGGGTCGGGGTCGGAATCGGGATCGCAAACGAATTGGATATCGATGCCCGATCCCGGCCCCCAGGCCGGCCGATTCATGACCCAAACCGATCCAGCAGGCAGTACGTTATGGAAGAAAAGAATCTCTTTGAATTCTCTGCGCCTCTGCCTGATGCTGGTTTTCAGCCGCCTGTCAGTGCCGATGCCCTTTCTTGAATTTGAGTTTGACCTTGTCCCGCTCGCCCTTGGACTTGACCTTTACCTCCAGGTCCACGCTGCTGTCGCGGATCCCGATGGCAATCGGAAGCCGGCCCTTGTCTTCTTCGATATGCGTGATTTCGCGCACCACATCCATGATGGTGTCGGCGATTTCCGCGCTCGGTGCCGGAAGGTCGCTTGCGGGATGTTCGGCTTTGACGCGCACGCGGCCGTCCTCGTCCAGAGAAATCGAAATCTCTTCGAGGTCGCTGTTGATGCCGTGCAGCACCGCCAGCGCCAGCCATTTGACTGCCGATTCTTCTTTATCCCCGCTTTCGTTCCGCATCCGCTCCATTTCGACCAGCGGGTCGGTGGTCGCATAGCAATCGCACATCTCCTGCACCCTCAGGTGCATGCTGCGTTTTTCTTTCATGAGCACTCCTTTCTCGCCCCCTTTCAGGGCAAGGCCTGAACGGCAAACGGCCGGCGCTCGAACTGCAATTCCGTAAGGCGCAGAAGGTCCCGCAAATTCTGCAGGTCGAGGCGGGGTGCGTTGGCGAAAACATAGGAACTGTTGCGCGGAAAGCAATGCAGCCGCACTCCGGGTTGACACCGTCGGCCGCCTATATTAACCTGCGCAAAGCAACGGATTGATTCGGGAACCCTTTCCAGCCCGGCGGCATGAGGCTGCACGATCACAAGGAGCGGAGCATGGCCAAATCGAGGGACACCCAGAAAGAAAGCAAGAAGAAGCCGGCTTTGAGCCAGAAGGAAAAGAAAAAGGCCAAGCAGGAAAAGAAAAAGGAAAAAGAGCGCAGCCAAAGTTAAGCTTTATATCCGACCGATAAACAATCCATTCTTTTGAAGCCGCCGGTGCCGTGGCGGGCCCTCCCGCCGGGCAGGGCGGTTTTTATTCGCGCAGACAGTGTCCGGCGGCCGTGACGGTTCTCTCAATGTACGGAACAACGGTATGGATCTCATCGTCAAAATGATCTTCGGCGCACCGCTCTACGGCATGGCCACCGAATCCTCCGATGTCGATTACCGGGGTGTCTTCCTGCCGGCGCGCGAAGAAATTCTGCTGGGCCGCATTCCCAAATCGCGCAGTTTCAGCACAGGCGACGACCGCAGCAGGAACAAGGCCGCCGACGTCGACGAGGAATTCTATTCCCTGCACCATTTCATCCGGATGGCCTGTGAAGGACAGACCGTGGCCATGGACATGCTGCATGCGCCCGACGATTTCCTGATCGCCGACTCCGACATCTGGCGCGCCATCGTGGCCCGGCGGCAGCGCTTCTACACCAAGAACCTCAGCGCCTTCATCGCCTACGGGCGGCGGCAGGCCGCCAAGTACGGCATCAAAGGATCGCGCCTGGCCGGCGCCGGCCGGGTGCTGGCCGTTCTGAAGGAGCACCCCCGGGAACAGAGGCTGCGCAGTATCTGGGACCGCCTGCCGCGCATCGAACACTGTGTCGACCTTGGCCCTGATTCGCACGGCCTGCGCCGGTATCGCGTCTGCGGCAAGACCTTTCAAGAGAGCACGGCCATCGGCCAGGTGATCCCCACCCTGGAAAAATTCCTGGCCCAATACGGCGAGCGCGCCCGGCTGGCCGCCGAAAACAAAAGCATCGACTGGAAAGCGGTCTCCCACGCGCTGCGTGCCGCCCTTCAAACACGCGACATCCTGATCCACAACACCATCCGCTACCCTCTGGCCGACGCTCCCTTCTTGCGAGAGGTCAAGGCCGGCCGGCTCGATTACCCCACTCAGGTCGCACCGGCATTGGAATCCCTGATGGACGAGGTGGAGCGACTGCTCGCCGAAAGCCGTCTGCCCGAAGCGGCCGACCTTGCCTACTGGGAGCGCTTCATCTGCGAAACGCTTGAGAAACATCGATTCAAGTGCGATGCTCATGTCTGACCTGTGCTTGATCTTCCCTGTCGACGCGAATGCGGAGGAGGCTGCATGCTGAAGAAAATGATACTGGCCGCCTGTGTTGCGGCGTGCCTGTCCGGCTGTGTCACGCCGTCCGGAGGCGGCGGGTTGAACGATCTGCTCGGCGGCCTTTCGGCCGCACGG
>JAEYRZ010000221.1 GCA_023435265.1 Pseudomonadota bacterium | reverse complement strand
GTGTGATCCTGCTTATGTTCCTGCTCACCGCCCCGATTCAATCCCGCATGCTGGAAGGCCGGCAATACGAGGTGCTCTCGCTGATCATGGCCTGGATCGGGTATATCTGGATGGGAGCCCTTTTTATCTTCGTCTGCCTTTCCATTCCGCTGGACTTCTATCATCTTGTCATGGGCGTCATCCGCCGCGCTGCGGACATCGATCTCACCGCCCTTACGCTGGCGCGGCGGCAATCGTTCAATTTAACCGCCGCAGCTACCCTGGCGATTCTGATCTATGGCATATTCGAGGCGCATTATATCCGCACCGCAACGGTGACCCTGAAAAGCGAAAAGATTCCGGCGTCTGCCGGAAGAATCCGCATCGTCCAGATATCGGACGTGCATATCGGCCCCATGATGATACCTTCCCGCCTGGCGGCGATCGTGGCCGCGGTCAAGCGGGCCGAACCCGACCTCCTGGTCTCGACCGGCGATTTGATCGACGGCCGGGTATATGATCCCGGCCAAGTGGTTCATCTCCTTTCCGGGATCTCCGCCCGCCTCGGAAAATTCGCCGTCACCGGAAACCACGAATTCTATGCAGGAATCGACAAGGCGGTTCACCTCACCGAGCAGGCCGGGTTTACGCTGCTGCGCGGCAGCGGTATGGCCGCAGGCAGCCATCTGTCGATCCTGGGTCTTGACGATCCGGCCGGCGGCCGACCTGAATTCAATGGCCAACCCGAACGGCTCGGCGCTCAGGCCGACGGGCGGTTCACAATCCTGCTCAAGCACAGGCCCATGGTCGCAAATCCCGATGCGCCCGATTTCGATCTTCAACTCTCGGGGCACACGCATGACGGGCAGATCTTCCCGTTCGGGCTGGTGGTCCGGATGCATTATCCATTGACTTGCGGTATTCACACCTTCGGAAAGCAAAGCCGACTCTATGTCAGCCGCGGGTCCGGCACCTGGGGGCCGCCGGTGCGCTTCCTGGCGCCGCCGGAGGTGACGGTGATCGACCTGCTGCCGACCGGGAAGTAATACCGCCTGTTAGAGCGCCGGCGTCCCGCCCTCACCCGCGTGAACGGCTTGTTTTTCCTGCAGCAGGACCTTGTAGTCGACCGGTTTTCTGAACAGGAAGGCGGCTTCGTCCCCTTCGCGGCGGACGAGGGCGCCTTTTACGTTCAAAATCTTCCCGCACAGCATCTCGATCTGCCCGCGCAGGCGTTTACGGCAACGCTGGTTGCGATCCAGACTGATCCGCATTCCGTTTTCGGAGAGATCCAGGATTGGAAAACGATGTGTGCCGGTGTTGAAAAGGGGTTGCGCGGCGGCGGCATAGCTGATCCTCAGATCCTGACGTTTGACAATGGGAGGTTTTTCGCGGCCGAACAGAGGCTGGTCGGCCGCAATGTTGATCGTATAAAAAAGCAGGACAATGAGATTGATCAGGGCGAACAGCAGCAGCATGAAAAAGACCATGATGGTCGAGCCGCCCAGCGTCAGTCCTTTGATAAGGAAGAGCGCTAAAATGATCCCGATCTGTACCAGATTGACGGCGATGGCCAGCCAACGCATTCCAATGCCCCCACTTGAGACGATCTCCAACCCTTGGACCCATACCATAACCGATCAGCGCTTGCCAACATCGAGCGCTCCCGCTTGCCGGTCGGAGGCGGTTTGACAAATGGCATGCCCCGGAGTAGGTATGGGCCGCATTGGTGAATAAGGAGTATTCCCATGAGCCACAGCCCGGCTGATTTCTGGCAGAGGCATTCACTTAAATTTCTCGAAGCGGCGTTCCGGTCGGACCGCCGCGAGCGGTTGGCCCATCCGCACGGCTACGGCAAAAAAGCGGGCGACTGCGGAGATGAAGTAGAGATCTTTCTATTGCTTGAGGATGAACGCATCAAGTCGGCGGCCTATGATCTGAACGGGTGTATCAATACCAATGCCTGTGCCAATGCGATTATCGAACTGCTCGAGGGCCGCACGATGGAAGAGGCGTGGGAAATCACGCCGGAGCAGGTCGCCGGACATCTGGAAAGCCTGCCGCCCGACCATTTTCATTGCGCCGAACTGACGGTCGGAGCCTTGTACCTGGCCCTGCGCGACGCTCAGGCGACGAACAGCGCCCCCTGGAAACGCCTGTACCGATAAGGTGTGCGCAGTTCGGCGCCCGGATAAAGGGCCGCTTGCCCGTCTTCAAGCGGTTCGACCCGCAATCCATCATGATATCAGAGCGTTTTGCCCACTGTTTATCCTTGACACGAGCCATCCACTTGACTTAAGGTCGGGCCTCGGTGCCACGCACCATCCTATTTATACATCCTGGGAACAACCTGTCCGGCGTTGACTGGAAATTTATAGGTCTGGAAGATCGCTCCACATGAATCTGCTGAAACAACTGGCCCAAAAAAAGGCGCCTATCGTCGAAAAATGGTTTGACCTGGCCATTCACTCCTACTCGACGGACGCCGCGCGCCTGTTCCAAAACAACAAAGATCCCTTTACCAACCCGGTCGGGCATACCACACGGCAAACCCTGGAAACCGTGTTCGATGTGCTGGTCGGATCATCCGACCGCGCTGCGGCCGAGGCATCCCTGACGCAGTTGATACGAATCCGCGCCGTACAAGCATTCACGCCGGCACAGGCCTTGAGGTTCATTTTCGATTTGAAAGCAATCATTCGCTCCGCCGCCGGCCCGGCGCACGCGCAGGAAGAGATGGCCGAGGTGGAACGGCGTATCGACGATATCGCTCTGATCGCATTCGATATCTATATGCAGTGCCGCGAAAAAATATACGATCTCAAGGCCAACGAAGTTCGCTCGCGGACGTTCAAGGCTTTTGCCAGGGCGGGGCTGATCAAAGAACCGCCCGAATCGGTTCAAGGCTGATGGATGATTCGGCAGACGGACGGCTTGACGGCTGCCGCTGCCGCGAAAAAGTCGGCCGCAGCGACGGCCGGACGGTACTAACTATTTTCACTTTGAAGAGGTGCGGGTAGATGAATAAACACTACATGTCATCGCTGCTGGCGGTTTTCGTGCTGGCCCTGATCGCCTATTACGGCTCGATGGGGCTGCCGTGGCTGTTCGGAATCGCTTTGCCCTACCTGGCCGTCCTGGTGTTCGTGATCGGGGTCGCGGTGCGAATGATGGATTGGGCGCGCTCGGCCGTGCCGTTCCGCATCACCACTACTTGCGGGCAGCAGAAATCGATGCCCTGGATCAAGCAGGCCAGAATCGACAATCCCTCCTCCAAAGCCGCTGTCTTTATCCGCATGGCGCTGGAGATCCTGACCTTTCGTTCGCTTTTCCGCAACACGCGGATGAAGCTCAAGGAAGGCGACAAGCTGACCTACAGCCTCGAGCTCTTTTTGTGGATCGGCGCGCTGGCCTTTCACTACGCCTTTCTAACGACGCTCGTCCGCCACACGCGTTTCTTCATGGAACCGGTTCCGGTGCTCATTCAGCTGCTGGAAAGGATCGACAGCTTCTTCCGCGTGGAGATCATTTACGACTTTATCCAGTTCGGCCAGCCCGCCGTCTACATGTCGGGATTGGTCCTGCTGATCGCTGCCACCTATCTGTTCCTGCGCCGCCTGTTCATCGGCAAAGTGCGCTATATCTCGCTGGCCGCCGATTTCTTCCCGCTGTTCCTGATCATGGGCATTGCCTTCACCGGCATTCTGATGCGCTATTTCAGTAAAGTGGACATCACGGCCATCAAGGAGCTCACCATGGGCCTGGTCACGTTCAGGTGGTCGGTTCCGCAGGGCATCAGCCCTCTGTTTTTCATTCATCTCTTCTTCGTCAGCGTACTGCTGATGTACTTTCCGTTCAGCAAGCTGATGCACATGGGCGGCATCTTTCTGAGCCCGACCCGCAACATGACGGCGAATACGCGTGAAGTGCGGCATGTGAATCCGTGGAACTACCCGGTCAAGGTGCATACCTACGAAGCTTACGAAAACGATTTCCGCGATAAAATGATCGAAGCCGGTCTGCCGGTGGACAAGATGCCCGAACCCGAGCCCGCCGAAATGACTGCGGAAGTAGAAAAGGAGTAACCAATGGCAGATGAAACTCCCAAAGCTCAAGAGCTGATAGCCCGCATCGATCACCGGCCGCCGGACAAGGGCTGGATGGATACGCCGACCACGATCCGCAAGGGCATGTACTGCTACGCCTCCAACCCCAAGAGCGTCGAGACCCTGGGGCTGCCCAACGCCCGTGAATGGAACCCGCTGGATGAGGATTGGAAGCTGCCGCCCAACTGGCAGCAGATCCTGCACGAGGGGTTCAAAGAGCGCCTCGAGCGCTTCCGCAGCTTCAAGGTCTTCATGGACATCTGCGTACGCTGCGGCGCCTGCGCGGACAAATGCCATTTCTTCATCGGAACCGGCGACCCCAAGAACATGCCCGTTCTGCGGGCCGAACTGCTGCGCTCGGTCTACCGCAACGACTTCACCCGCATGGGCAAGCTCCTCGGCCGCCTGGGCGGCGCCCGGCCGATGGACGAAACGGTGCTCAAGGAATGGTGGTACTACCTGTTCCAGTGCACCGAATGCCGCCGCTGCTCGGTCTACTGCCCCTACGGCATCGATACAGCCGAAATCACGATGATGGGCCGTGAGTTGCTCAATCTCCTGGGCCTGAACATCGATTGGATCGCCACGCCGGTCTCCAACTGCTACAAGACCGGCAACCATCTCGGCATCCAGCCGCATGCCTTCAAGGACATGCTCGACTTCTTCTGCGACGACATCGAAGAGATCGTGGGCATCCGCCCCGAACCGCAGTTCAACAAAAAAGGCGCCGATATCCTGTTCATCACGCCTTCGGGCGATGTCTTCGCCGATCCCGGCACCTATACCGCAATGGGCTACCTCATCCTGTTCCATTACCTGAAGGAGAAATACGGATTCGATGTCACCTGGAGCACCTATGCGTCCGAAGGCGGCAACTTCGGCTCCTTCACCTCCCATGAGACCATGAAGCGGCTCAACGCCAAGATGTACATGGAAGCCAAACGCCTGGGGGTCAAGTGGATCCTGGGCGGCGAGTGCGGCCACATGTGGCGCGTGATCAACCAGTATATGGACACCATGAACGGTCCGGCCGATTTCCTGCAGGAACCGGTTTCGCCGATTACCGGCACCCGGTTCGAAAACGCCCGATCGACCAAGATGGTGCATATCGCCGAATTCACCGCCGACCTGATCCGGCACGGCAAGCTCGATCTGGATCCCAGCCGCAACGACAACAAGATCATCACCTACCATGATTCGTGCAATCCCGCACGGGGCATGGGCATGTTCGACGAGCCGCGCTATGTCATCCGCAATGTGGCCAACCGCTTCTACGATATGCCGGCCAACACGATCCGCGAGCAGACCTTCTGCTGCGGCAGCGGGTCCGGCTTGAACGCCGGCGAGAATATGGAGCTCCGCATGGCCGGCGGACTGCCCCGGGCCAATGCCGTCAAGCACGTGCATGAAAAACACGGCGTGAACATGCTGGCCTGCGTGTGCGCCATCGACCGCGCCGTGCTCACCGCATCCATGGATTACTGGGTGCCGGGGGTCGGTGTGACCGGGCTGCACGAACTGGTCGCCAACGCGCTCATCCTGCCGGGAGAACAAGAAAGAACCACGGACCTGCGCGGCGAACCCCTGCCGGGAATGGAGGAAGCCGATGAATGATAAAAAATGGATCGTCCTGGGCCTGGTGATTTTCATCGGCCTGTTTACGGTACCCCTCTGGTACAACCTGCTCATCAAGGCCGGCAAGGCGGCGCCTGCCCCGAAAGTGGTCACCGATCAGGCCGCTGTGCCGCAGGAATTGCAGCTGGTGCTGACCGAAAAGGCCAAAGCGGCGAAAGAATGCGTCATGCCGACCGAATACATGAAGGCCGAGCACATGCAGCTGCTTGACCAATGGCGCCACTCGGTGGTGCGCAACACCCAGCGGGAATTCACCAATCCCGAGGGCAAAACGTTCACCATGAGCCTGTCCAACACCTGCTTGGACTGCCACTCCAACAAAGCAGAGTTCTGCGACCGCTGTCACAATTATGCGTCCGTGAGCCCCTACTGCTTTGACTGCCATATCGACAACCCCAAAGGAGAAAAGTGATGGAAAGCAGCCGCAGACGATTCATCAGGATAGCGGGCATCGCCGCACTGGGGCTTGGGGCTCAACCACTGATCCGGGTCACCGCCCCCGCCTCCGAAAAAGGCTCAGCCCCGGTCATGGCGAAAGGCGTCGAGGCCTTGTCCGCCAAACAATGGGCCATGGTGATCGACACGCGTCGGTTCAAGAGCGCCGAAGATGTAGAGCCGCTGGTCGAGGCCTGCCACAAGGCGCACAACGTACCGCATATTCCGAACAAGCATCACGAAATCAAGTGGATCTGGGAGACGCACTTCCACAATGCGTTCCCCACGATGACCAGTTCGTATTTGAGTGAAGAAGTGGAGCAGCGCCCCTTCCTCGTGCTCTGCAATCAGTGCGAAAATCCGCCTTGTGTGCGGGCCTGCCCTACCAAGGCGACCTTCAAGCGCGAAGACGGCATCGTGATGATGGACTTCCACCGCTGCATCGGCTGCCGCTTCTGCATGGCGGCCTGCCCGTTCGGTGCGCGCAGTTTCAACTTCCAGGACCCCCGCAAATTCCTGCCTGAAAAGACCAACCTGGAATTCCCCACCCGCATGAAGGGGGTGGTGGAAAAATGCAATTTCTGCTCGGAACGCCTGGCCAGAGGCGAAATGCCGGCTTGTGTGGAAGCTTCGGACGGAGCCATCGCATTCGGCGATCTCAAGGATCCCGAATCGGAAGTCCGGCAGCTGCTGGGCGAAAATTTCACCATTCGACGCAAAGAGGATCTGGGCACCGAACCTTGCGTCTACTATATCGTATGAGGTGAATATGCTTGAATTAGCCGTTAAAGGAACAAAAGCGTACTGGGGCTGGATCATGGGCCTGCTGGTCCTGATCGGCATCGGGTTCGGCCTTTACATGTGGCAGCTCCAGTCCGGTCTGGGCATTACCGGCATGAGCCGCGACGTCTCCTGGGGGTTCTACATCGCCAACTTTACCTATCTTGTGGGCGTCGCGGCCGGAGGCGTGATGGTCGTGCTGCCCTATTACCTGCACAACTACAAGGCGTACGGCCGCATCACGATCATGGGCGAGTTTCTTGCAATCGCGGCCCTGGTGATGTGCCTGCTCCTCATCCTGGTCGACCTGGGGCAGCCGATGCGGGCATTCAACGTGCTGCTGTACCCCACGCCCAATTCGGTACTCTTCTATGACGCCCTCGTGCTCAATGCCTACCTGTTCCTCAACCTGATCGTCGGCTGGAACGTGCTGGAGGCCGAGCGCAACGGCGTGCATTACCAGGCCTGGCTGAAGCCGCTGATCTACATCTCCATTCCGCTGGCGGTCAGCATTCACACGGTGACGGCCTACCTGTACAGCGGCCTGCCCGGCCGCCATTTCTGGCTCACGGCCATCCTGGCCCCGCGCTTCCTGAGCTCGGCATTTGCCGCCGGACCGGCCCTGCTGATTCTGCTGTGCCTGCTCGTGCGCCGGATCAGCAATTTCGATCCGGGCCGCGAACAGATTCAGAGCCTTGCCAAAACCGTGGCCTACGCCATCTGCATCAACGTCTTCTTCTTTCTGTGCGAAGTGTTCGTCGCCTTCTACAGCAACATTCCCGGCCACATACATCCGATCGAATACCTCTTTGCCGGCGTACACGGACACAACACTTACGTACCGTGGATGTGGGCTTCGATGGCGCTCATGCTGATCGGGATCATTCTGACCGTCAATCCGGCCACCCGTAAAAACGAGGGCACCCTGGCGGCCGCCTGTGCGGTGATCATCGCCGGCACCTGGATCGACAAGGGGCTTGGAATGATATCCGGCGGCTTCGTGCCCAACATGCTGCACGAGTACACCGAGTATGTCCCGAGCGCACCCGAGATCGGCATCACCATCGGGGTCTATGCCATCGGCGCCCTGGTGCTCACCGTGCTGTACAAAATCGTGATCGGCGTCAAGGAAGAAGTCCGCGCCTAAACGCGCTCGTATTCAGAACCGAAATCCAAACAGGGGCGAGAAGTTTTCGCCCCTGTTTTTTTACTCTCACGATAACGGAAGCGCCGCAAAAAGAAGAACCGCAGAAAAATAAAAAAAGCAGGCCTCACAGAGTTCGATTAACACGATGAATACCGGTAAAATGTTGTTTCACCACAGAGGACACAGAGCGCACAGAGGCGGATTGAGGAGCATCTCTGTGCGCTCTGTGCCCTCTGTAGTTGAAGATAAACGGATAGAGGGAACGCTTGGGAATGAAAAGCGTGCCCTGTCGAGCTACCTGTTGGAACAGAGCCGGTCAACGCAGCAGATTCAGGTTGGGCCGGCTGAGCATCGGCGGATCGTCGCGGAAGAAGTCGTCCAATACGGCCCCTGCCGCAGCCGCATCTTCGGCACCGCGGATGCGGTTCAGCAGACTGTTGCCGAAGGCGAAGTTCGCGGCCAGATAGGCGGCGTACTGCTTGAAGCGCCGCAACGCGCGGATCGGATCGAAATGCAGCGCGCAGAGATCGAGCAGACGGCGCGCCACGGCAAGGGGGCTTGCGGCCGCACCGCGACCGGGGTTCACCCAATCGCCGAACACCCAGGGGCGCGACACCGCACTGCGGCCCAGCGCCACGCCGTCGCAACCGGTCGTTTCGAGCATGCGCAGGCAGTCCCGGGCATCGAAGACATCGCCATTACCGAAAACCGGGATGGAAACCGCTTGTTTGACAAGGCCGATGTATTCCCATTGCGGCGGCCGCGTGCGCCTGTCGGGGGCCACGCGCGGGTGGAAGGTGAGCGCATCCGCACCGGCCGACTCCAGGCGCCGCGCAAGCGCCACGGCAGGCCGGGGGTCATCTTCCCACCCCGTGCGGAATTTTACGGTGACCACGCAGCGCACGGCCTGCCGCACCCGGCGCACCATCTCTGCCGCGCGATCGGGTTCCTTGAGCAGGGCGGCGCCCTGCCGGAATCGGCAGATCTGCTTGACCGCGCACCCCAGGTTGATATCCACACCCAGCAGGCCTTCTCTTTCGATGCGCCGCGCCGCGGCGGCCATGCGTTCGGGATCGGATCCCAGGAGTTGAATGATCAGGCGGCCGGCCTCCCGGTCCCGCCATCGGAAATAGGCTGACTGGTGCCGGTTTTCATGCGGAACGCGGGCCGCGCTGCACATTTCCGAAAACATCAGGCCGCAGCCGCCCAGTTCTTCCAGCAAGTGCCGGAAGGCGATGTGCCCCAGGCCGGTCATCGGCGCCAGGACCAACCGGCCGGCGATGGAACGATTGCCGATGCACAACGGTCGATTCAGCAACCGGGACAGTCTGAGGGTTTCGGGGGTGAGTGGGGCCATGGGTTGTCGCTTGTCGGTTTGTCGGTTAATGGGTTTGCGGGTTATGGGTTAATCGGTTAGTGAGTTAATTGGTTTAACTGGTTGTGCAGGTTGAAGGGTCTCAGTACCTGGCGGATAAGCCGGCCACTAAACGTTCTCAACCAGTCAAACCAACAAACCTGTTAAACCAACTAACCCACAAACCCATTTATCAGTTTTTGCTTGACAAATGGAGTGAAAAACTTAAATATCCGGCTTTTTGAAGCGTGTGCTGTTCTGTTTTTTCAGGAGGTAATGCCCATGTACGCTGTAGTTGCTACCGGAGGCAAGCAGTATAAGGTGCAGGAAGGCGACATCCTGCGCATCGAGAAGCTGGCCGGCCAGGTGGGGGATGAGGTCGCGCTCGACCAGGTGCTCATGGTCGGCGAAGGCGGGAATGTACGCATCGGCCAGCCGTTGATCGACGGCGCCTCGGTCAAGGCGAGCATCGTCGAACAAGGCAAGAGCAAGAAAATCCTGGTCTTCAAGTTCAAACGCCGCAAGCGGTATCGCCGCAGACAAGGGCATCGTCAACAATTTACCGCGATCAAGATCAATGCGATAGAAGCCTGAAAAGGTTTATTCGATACCGGGGGAAATGAATCATGGCACATAAAAAAGCAGGCGGAAGTTCAAGGAACGGCCGCGACAGCCAAGGACAACGGCGCGGCGTCAAGCGCTCCAGCGGGCAATTCGTGAAAGCCGGCAACATCATCGTTCGCCAGTTGGGAACCCAGGTGCATCCCGGCTTGAATGTGGGCATTGGAAAGGACTATACCCTTTTTGCCAAAATCGACGGTGTGGTCACCTTTGAACGCAAAGGCCGCAGCGGCAAAAAGGTAAGCGTTTATGCCGCGTGAAATTTATCGATGAAGCCACCATCACGGTTCAATCCGGCGACGGGGGACGAGGCTGCGTCAGTTTTCGACGCGAGCGCTTCATCCCCCGCGGCGGGCCGGACGGCGGTGATGGCGGCAAGGGCGGCGATGTCATCCTGAAAGCCACCTCCCGCAAACGTACCCTCTACCATCTCCAATTCAAAAAACACTACGCAGCGCCGAACGGCGCACCCGGGCAAGGCAGTCAGCGAAGCGGCCGCCAGGGCGAGAATCTGATCCTCGAAGTCCCCTTGGGGACAATGCTCTCCGATACCGAAACAAATGATCCGTTGGGAGATCTCGTTGCGGAAGGCCAGGAATTGATCGTGGCCCGGGGCGGCCGTGGCGGTCTGGGCAATCTGCATTTCAAATCCTCCACCAACCGAGCGCCGCGCTTTGCCCAACCCGGTGAACCCGGCATTGCCAGGACCCTGAAGCTGGAACTCAAACTGCTGGCCGATGTCGGAATCATCGGCCTGCCCAATGCCGGCAAATCAACCCTCATCAGCGCCATCTCCTCTGCGCGGCCCAAAATCGCCGACTATCCCTTCACTACCCTGACGCCCACCCTGGGGGTCGTTCAGGTTCACGGCAGCGAGCCCTTCGTGGTGGCCGACATCCCCGGGCTCATCGAGGGCGCTCATCGCGGGGCCGGTTTGGGGACGCGCTTTCTGCGGCATATCGAACGCACCCGCGTGCTGGTGCACCTTATCGACGCAGCCGACCTGGATGAGAACGACCCCCTGCATGCCTATGAGGTCGTGCGGCAGGAATTGATGCTTCACAGCAGCGCTCTTGCGTCTAAGCCGACCGTGGTGGTACTGAATAAACTCGATGTCGCAGGAGCTTCCCACAAAGCGGACCAATTTTGCAGGCTTCTGCCTGGAGCCGAAATCCTGCGCATCAGCGCTGCCGCGGGCCAGGGTCTGGAAGGGCTCAAGGCCCGCATGCTGCAGTGCGTAACACAACCGGATGACGACCGCTGAACTACATCGGGAGGACTCTGAACGGCTGGGCCTGTTCGGAGGCACCTTCAATCCCATACACAACGGCCACGTGCTGGCGGCCCTGGAGATACGGCGTCGGCTCGGCATGCGCCATCTTTTTTTCATTCCGAGCGCCCAGCCGCCGCATAAGGACGGGCTTGGGCTGGTATCGGCCCATGATCGGCTGGAAATGGTCCGCCTGGCCATACGGCCCCACTCTGGCCTGGAAGTGTCGGATATTGAAATCCGCCGCGGCGGAAGGTCCTATACGATCGACACGATCCAACACTTCAAGGCCTCGGGACCCCGACGCGAACTTTACTTCCTTGTGGGCATGGATGCATTTCTGGAAATCGATACCTGGAAAAGGTCGAAGCAGTTGTTCGAAGAAGCCGCTTTCGTGGTGATGTCGCGACCGCCGCACGACATGACCGATGCGTTGAGAGCCCGCTTGGAACGGTTTATTGGCCGGAACATATCCGATGATTACCATTTTGAAGCGGACCGGGATCGTTTCCGGCATCCACGCAACCCGCCGATCATCTTGATGCGGGTTGCGCCGGTGGATATCTCCTCGTCCCGAATTCGGGCCATGCTGGCCCGAGGGGAGTCCACGGACATGTGGATACCCCCGGCCGTGGCGGATTTCATCGCCCGAAAAGGACTGTATCAATGAGTGGACAACCTGTTGACCCCCAACTCGATCTCTATGTCCAGGCGGTCGTCGATCGGAAGGCGCAGGGCGTTATCGTTCTGGATGTGCGCGGACTCACTTCGATCGCGGATTACTTCATCCTGTGCAGCGGCCGGTCCAACCGCCAGGTCAACGCCATCGCGGACCACGTCGAGCGCTTTCTGCGCAATGCGAAAATTCATCCTTTGAGCGTCGAAGGAAAAACCGATGGCCACTGGGTTCTGCTCGATTACGGCCACATCCTCATGCATATATTTTATGAAGAAACCCGGCGTTTCTATGACCTCGAAGGCCTCTGGATCGATGCCGAACGGATCACCACCCCCAGTCTCAAGATCCAGCGCCAGCAAGACGCCGGCGCGTTCGACGGCCCGGAGATCACCGTGGATTGAAGGGCTCCGGCCCTCTTCGATCCCGGTATGAAGACATTCATCGTACCAGCAGGCATTTCATTCCTGCAGGAGACCATTATGCGACCGAAACCCGTCATGCTCATGATCCTGGATGGCTGGGGCATCAACCCTTCCCAAGACGGCAATGCCGTTGCCCTGGCGCGGACGCCCAATCTGGACCGCCTGTTTGCCACGTACCCCCACACCCGCCTGCAGGTATCGGGCAGGGCGGTCGGCCTGCCTGATGGAATCATGGGCAATTCGGAAGTCGGGCACTTGAATATCGGGGCCGGACGGGTGGTTTATCAGGACCTTCTGCGCATCGACGTGGCCATCGAGGATGGTTCGTTTTTTCAAAACCCGATCCTCAACCAGGCCGTGGAGGGGGCGAAAGCGGGGCAAGGCACGCTGCATCTTCTGGGA
>JAEYRZ010000204.1 GCA_023435265.1 Pseudomonadota bacterium | reverse complement strand
CTCGAGGGCCGTCCCTCCGGCGCGCGCGCCGCATTGGGGCTGGGCGCATGCGTCCTGGCGGGAATCATCGCCTTCGCGGCCGCCCTGATGGGCGGAATGGCCCTGCGGGCCTGGCAGGCGTTTCTGGTCAACCTGGTGTACTGGACCGGCATTACCTGCGGAGCCGTGATGTTCTCCGCCGTCCTGGTCATCACCAAGGCCAATTGGGGGCGGTCGTTGAAGCGCCTGGCCGAGGCGCCCGTCTTTTTTCTGCCGGTCGCCTTTCTGCTCTTCTGGCTTCTGTACTTCGGCAGAGACCTGTTGTTTCCATGGGTGCATGAGCCCCTGCCCGAAAAGGCCGCATGGCTGAACTTCGGGTTCATGTATTTCAGGCAGGGCGGAATATTCCTGTTGCTCTCGGCGGCGGCCCTGGGGATGGTCTACTCCGGGGTGCGCGGAGACCGGCGGATGCTCGCGCATCATCGTGCGGATGAGCGCACCGAACCGGACCGCCGCGGTCAGAAGATACAGATGATCTATGCCAATATTTTCGGGATATGCTTCGGGGTCTTGCTCTCGCTGATCGCTTTCGATCTGATCATGTCTCTCGAACCCCACTGGCACAGCACCCTTTTCGGCGCCTATTTCTTCATCGGCAGTTTTTTCACCGGGATCGCCGGCCTGATCATCATGGCCTTTATCGCCAAGCGCTGGCTGGGCCTTGCGGATTTCATCCGCCCGCTGCATCTGCATAATCTGGGCAAACTGCTCTTGGGCTTCTGCCTGCTGACGGCCGATTTTTTTTACACCCAGTTCTTTATCACCTGGTACGGAAATCTCCCCGAAGAAACCCGTTTCGTGCTGGAGCGCGTGCGGCAGTTGCCCTGGAAGCCGGTGGCCTACCTGGTCTTGGCAGCCTGCTTCGTTTTGCCTTTTGTTATTCTGCTCAGCCGCCGGGTCAAGTTCAAGCACGGCTTCATGGTCGGCCTGTGCATACTGATCCTGATCGGCATGTGGCTGGAGCGCTTCATCCTGATCGCGCCGTCGCTCTGGAAGGCGCACCAGCTCCCGCTCGGCCCGTTGGAGGCACTGATCACCGCCGGTTTTTTCGGATTGATGGGGCTGTGTATACTGCTGTTCGTCAAAAATTTTCCACTCCTGCCCGTATCCGATCCGCTGTTCTGGGAAGGATTGAATCGCAAACATTAATCTTCCGACCGGAGAATAATTCTCCCGATGAACGCCAGGCGCAAACCCGAATATCACCCAGGACGCTGGACCGCGGCATTTGCGGCGATTGCCGTCGCCGGGGCGATGATGATCTTCTATTTCTATTTCTATCCGCATCGCCTGATCGGTCCTGCCCAGCCGATTCCCTTCAGCCACCGGGTGCATGCGGGAACCAAGCAGATCGCCTGCCGTTTCTGCCATCCGTTTCCGGAGTACGGACCGCGGGCCGGGCTGCCGCCCATGCGCAAATGCTTTTTCTGTCATGAATACATCATTGCGCGGCATCCCGAAATCCTGAAAGAGCGGATGACGCTTCAAACCGGACTGCCGATCCAGTGGGTACGGGTTTTTTATCTTCCGGACTACGTGCAGTTCAATCACCAGCCGCATATCGCCTGGGCGGGATTCGAATGCGGCCAATGCCACGGCCGGGTGGAAGATCAGGACCGTTTGATCCGGACGCGCTTCAAAATGGGCTTTTGTATCGATTGCCACCGTACCCAGGGAGCGCAGATCGACTGCTGGCTGGCATGCCACCACTGACGGCAAAAGGAGATCTTCGAGGTGAGATTGCTCAAAGATGAACCGAACGGCACGTCCAAAGCCTACATCATCAGCGCCGCCGTGTGGTTTGTGATCGGTACGACTTTGGGCGGCATCGACGCCATCCATTTCGTGGCTCCCGAACTGCTGGGGGACATTCCCTGGCTGCTCGTCAGCCGGGTGCGCCCCATGCACACCAATACGGTGATCTTCGGCCTTGTGGGAACCAGTCTGCTGGGCGCCGGCTTCTATCTGGTCCCCTTTCTCTGCCGCACGCGTCTGTACAGCGAACCGCTCGGCAAACTTTCGCTGTGGGTCTGGAATCTCTCCATCGCCGCAGGAAATATCTTCCTGGCCCTGGGATATTCGCAGGCGCGCGAATACGCCGAGTGGATCTGGCCTGTGGATATCGGCATCCTCACCGCCTTTGCCCTGATTTTCGTCAATTACCTGATGACCACCATGCAGCGGCGGGAAAAAATTCTTTATGTGAGCATCTGGTACCTGTTTGCGGCGCTGGTGTTCACGTTCTGCTTCTACTTCTTCGGCAACGCCGTGTGGAACCCGCGCACCGGTTCGCTGGTGGGGCTGGCCGACGCCAATCTGGCCTGGTTTTACGGCCACGGGATCATCGGCCTGTTCATGACGCCCCTGGCCGTGGCCGTGGCGTACTACGTGGTGCCGATCGTGGCCCGCGCCCCGCTTTACAGCCACAGTCTCTCTTTGATCGGATTCTGGACGATACTGGTGCTTTACTCGCACATCGGGGCCCATCACATCATTCAGACCCCGATTCCGACCTGGCTCAAGGTGGTGGCCATCACCGGCAGCCTGAGCATGTTCATTCCGGTGGCCACCGTCCTGGTCAACCTGTGGCTGACCATGCGGGGACGACTGGGTTTTGTGCACCTGAGCATACCGGGCAAGTTCGTCTTCGCCGGCCTGGTGTGGTACGTGCTGGTCTGCCTTGCGGGTCCCCTGCATGCCCTGCCCATGGTTCAGCGCGTCACGCACCTCAACAACTGGGTGATCGCCCACTCCCATCTAGGCGTGTTGGGCTTCGCCGGGTCCATCGGGCTGGCGGGAATGTACCTGATCACGCCGCGCATCACCGGGCGCCCGATTTACGACCGGCGCCTGGCCGACGTGCAGTATTGGCTGATCATCTTAGGACTGATCGCCTTTCACCTGGTGCTCTCTACTGCCGGCCTGATCCAGGGCAACAGCTGGCTCAACGGCGAGGCGATCTATCGCACTTTGCCCATGATGCATGTCTATATGGTACTGAGGCTCTTTTCCGGCCTGTTCATCATCGCCTCGGCCTACATCGGCCTCTACAATCTGTTGCGCAGCTTCTACTGGCCGCGACCACTGAAGGAGGAAGCGCCGTGAAGATGACGCCCCTCGTCGTAATCGCCGGCTGCCTGCTGATCTTTTCGGCGGTGCTGTTCGTGTCCATGCTCCTGCCCTGGCACACGATCAGCGAAGCGCCTTCGGACATCTTCCGTGCGCGTACGGAACTGGAATCCCAGGGCCGGCGCATCTACGCCAACAACGGCTGCACTTACTGCCATACGCAGTTCGTGCGCAACATCGATTGGGGCATGGGGGCGGAGCGGATCGCCCAGGCCGGCGATTATATCCAGGATGAGCCGCACCTGGTGGGCACCGAACGCTGGGGGCCCGATCTGTCCCAGGAGGGCGGCATGCACCCGGATGACTGGCATGTGGCCCATTTCATCAACCCGCGCTATGTGCGGCCCGAATCGATCATGCCCAATTTCGAATTCCTGGGCATGGAGGCCATCAAGGCCCTGATCGCCTACAAGCAGAGCCTGGGATTCAAATTGGCCGATTTCCGCATGGCGCGCCAGAACGCGTGGAAGGCCCAGGCTCTGGAGGCTTTTCAGGCCGGGCCGGATGAGAATATCCGATGGCTGCACGATCAGGTCCCGCGTCCCTGGCGGGAGCTGCCCAACCCCTATCCCACAACCGATTATCGCATGGCGCGCGGCCAGCGAATTTATCAGGGGTTTTGCATCGGCTGCCATGGGCCCATCGGCGACGGGATGGGTCCGGCGCAGGCGTTTCTCGATCCGCCGCCGCTGAACTTCACCCTGTTGAACGGCCGCGGGATTTCGGGCGGCATTCTGTACTACCAGATCATGAACGGGATTACCGGAACGGCCATGCCGCACTTCAAGGAAGAGCTCGAGTCGGAGAAGATCTGGGCGGTCGGCGACTATGTGGCCAACTACTTCATCGGGCAGAGCGATGCGGATACTACGCCCAAGGGCATCGATGCGTCCAGTGAAATCAAGGGCGCTCTGCCGGGAAAGGGGGAGTAATGTTTTATCTGGTCGCCTGGATTGCATTGATCGGCGCATCCCTGCTGTTCAGCCTGCTGACTTTTGTCTGGGCGCTTCGCAACGGCCAGTTCGAAGACCAGGAGCGCGCCCGTTTCTTTCCCTTGTTCGATCTGCCGCCCGACAATACGGCCGGCATCAAGCGGCGCCCCCTGGAGCTGTACATGCTGTCGATTTGTGTCGTTTCGGTGTGCGCGGCTCTGGGCGTCTGTATTGTGCTTGGAATACAGGCACTTTGAGGATACGTCATGCGTTACTTTACCGTGCTCGATTTCCAGCGCTTGATTCTGGGGCTCGCGCTGGGCGTGATTCTGGTCATCGCGATTTACCTCACCTGGAAGGGCTATCCGCGGGACCGCGATCAGCTGGACGACATCGACCGTGAGGCCAACATCGATTTCATCCCGGCTTCGGAACACCATCCGATTACACCGATGCTGCTGTTCCTGTATGTCGGGGTGGCCATGTGGATCATCGGATACCTGGTGGTGGTGGGCATTTTCGGCGGACCGCTGGTATAAGGAGAAAAGCATGCACGAGGAGGAAGGCATGCACGGCGCAGAGCGCAAATCGACATTCAAAAGCATTCTGCTTCCCGTGGGCATCGCCATCGCATTCGTGCTTTGGGGGTTGAGCGTATTCTTCCTGGTGGGCGATCGGGGCAGCGGGGAATGGATGCTGGGATCGCAGCCGGACGTTCCCGGCCAGAGCCCCGTTTCGACCGAAGGCGCCCATCGCAACCTGGGTTCGCTTCCCGAACCGAAGGTCGATCCGGCCCGCCCGCAGCATGTCGACGGGCGCGAAGAAAACGAGGTCAACCCGTTTGCGGGAGGTGCGGCCCAATGAATGCCCGTTTTCGCAAAGCCCGGCTCATTCTCTTGTGCATCTGCTTCCTGAGCGGGTGCGACTACGCCCGCATGACCAACGACGACGGCTACGATACCTACGAAACCCGCCTGCCGGAGATGCCGGCCGGCAGCGTCGCCGCTCCGGGCGGGTCCGCCGCTCTGCGCCTGCTGGGCCCCGGGGCGCTGCACAATCCGCTGCCGGCGAATGCAGCCAACGTGAGGCGGGGAACCCGCGGTTACGGGTTCTTCTGTATCCACTGCCACGGCCCCGGGGGCAAGGGGGTCGCAACCGTGGGGCAGAGCTTCGCTCCTTTGCCCACCGATCTCTCCTCGCGGCGCGTTCAATCCCAGAGCGACGGACCTCTTTTTTACCGTATCGCTTTCGGTTACCGGCGCCATCCGCCCCTGATCGACACAATGCTGGAGCAGGATATCTGGTCGGTCATCGTCTATCTGCGCAGCCCTCAGTTTCTGGGTCCAGGGGCGGAATAGAAGGGACCCTAAATCATCTCCCGCAACCGATCGCCCGCGATCGTCTTGATGATCCTGCCGCGGGAGGGGGTTCCTTTGGCCAGAGCCGCGGCCAACGCTTTGACCTGATCCAATGTCACCCCTGGCGGCATGGGCGGCTCGTGGGGGTCGACGACCGCATCGACCACCACCGGCCCCGGCGTATTCAAGGCCTCCTCGAGAATGGCGCCGCAATTCTTGGGATCTTCGATGGTAAAACCGGCGCCGCCGCAGGCCCGCGCCACCGCGGCGTAATCGATGTTCTCCAGTTCGCAGCCGAATTCGGGGTTGCCGTTGATCACCATCTGCTCCCACTTGATCTGTCCCAGGGAGTTGTTCTTGATGACGATCACCTTGATGGGCAGGCTGTATTTGACCGCGGTGGAAAACTCCGCCATGAGCATGGAAAAGCCGCCGTCGCCGACGAACGCGATCGACTGCCGTTCGGGATGGGCGATCTGAGCGGCGATGGCGTAAGGCAGCCCGCAGGCCATGGTGGCCAGATTGCCGGAGACCGAATGCATCTGCCCGCGTTTGACCGGTATCTGGCGTGCCCACCAGGTGGTGATGGTGCCCGAATCACAGGAAACGATGGCGTTGTCGGCGAGCCGCTTGCCCAGCTCCCAGGCAACCACCTGCGGCTTCATCGGCAGGGTGTCCACGCTGCCGCGCTTCTGCATGAGTTCTCTCCACTCCTGCATCTGGGCCTGGCATTTTTTCAAGTGAGCCGAATCGGCGCGGCGTTTGAGCAGCGGCAGCAGGGCCTGCAAGGCCTTGGCGCTGTCGCCCGCCAATCCGACCTCGACTGGGAAGCGCAGCCCGATGCGCTGCGGATCGGAATCGATCTGCACGCCGCGGGCCTGGTCCGGCTTGGGGTAATACTCGATGTAGGGGAAGCCGCTGCCCACGATCAGAAGCGTGTCGCACGCTTCCATGGCGGTGTAGGAGGCCTCGGTTCCGAGCAGACCGACCTGTCCCGTGGTATATGGGTGATCGTCGGGGACGACGGCCTTGCCCAGCAGCGCTTTGACAACCGGCGCCTGCAGTATTTCGGCGGTCTTGAGCACCTCGTCGGTGGCTTCGAGGGCGCCCTGGCCCACCAGAATCGTGATGCTGCGTCCGGCGTTGATGAGCTCCGCCGCCCGCTTGATGTCCGCCGGGTCCGGCTCGCGGGCCCCGCGGGCGAATTCTGACGATGTATGCCGCGGCACATTGCGTTTTGAACGTGCGTCGGCGTCGACCGGCATCTCCTGTATATCCACGGGAATGGTCACATGGGCCACGCCTTTTTCGGCCAGGGCCGTGCGGCAGGCCAGCTCCATCGCGTTGCGCACGTGGGCGGGCCCCATGATCCGCGCGTTGTACACACTGACATCCTGGAACAGTTTGTCCAGCTCCACATCCTGCTGGGTCTGCGTGCCGATCAGGTCGTGGTACTGGAGGCCGGTCAGCGCCAACACCGGTTTGGCATCCAGTTTGGCGTCGTAGAGGCCGTTGAGCAGGTGGATGCCGCCCGGACCCGAAGTGCCCAGGCAGACGCCCAGTTTGCCGGTGTATTTGGCATAGCCGCAGGCCATCAAAGCGGCCGCTTCCTCGTGGCGCACGTGAACGAAGCGGATGGATTCCCGTCGTTTGCGCAATGCTTCCATGACGCCGTTGATGCCGTCTCCCGGTATCCCGAAGACAACTTCAACGCCCCAATCGCTCAGGGTTTCGATCATGACATCGGCTGCGGTTGTTTTTGGCATCGATTTTCCTCCTCGACGAAGATTTGCAAAGTGCAAGCCTACTTTCGGCCGGAAGGGCCTTCCATGGGGTTGCGGCTGTATTCCGCCGCAATGCCGCGGGTATTCCCGAGCCGAACCGAATCGCCGCGGAGCCCCGCCATCTGCATCCGCCCTCGAACCAATACATTTTCGGCCCTATTCAAGACCCCGGGCCGTTGTGCGCACATAAGGTGCATGAGCCAAAGACAACATCTGAAAACGAGAGAAGTCGAAGATGCCCGCCGGCGCACCGCTCCGCGGGCGGCAGTGGTATACGAGGCCATCCGGCGCGAAGGAAGAGAAGAGATCGAGCGCTCCGCGGCCGCCCTCATGTGGTCGGGTCTGGCCGCCGGACTCTCCATGGGATTTTCGTTTTTGACCGAAGGCTTGCTGAGCAGCTTCCTGCCTGACGCGGCCTGGGTGCCGCTGATTTCGAAACTGGGATACAGCGTAGGGTTCCTGATCGTCATCCTGGGAAGGCAACAGCTTTTCACAGAGAATACACTGACGCCGATTCTGCACTTGCTGCACCGCATGGATTCGGGCACGCTTTGGAAGGTGCTCCGCTTGTGGGGGGTGGTGTTTCTGGCCAATACTTTGGGCGCCCTGCTGTTCGCCCTGCTGGCCGCTTTTGCACCGGCCTTCGATTCGGGGCTGGCTCAGGATCTGCTTGAGATCGGCGGGAAGGTCTTCGACAAACCCTTCCTGTCTCAGCTGACCGGCGCCGTTTTCGCGGGCTGGCTGATCGCGCTCACCATCTGGCTCCTGCCGTTCGCCGAAACCGCACGCGTCGGGGTGGTGATCATCATCACCTACATCATCGGGCTGGGGGAGTTCGGGCATATCATCGCCGGCCTGGTGGAGGCCTGGTACATGCTGCTCGTCGGCGGCGTCATATGGGAGCAGTTCGTGCTCGCTTTCCTTCTGCCGGTTCTGCTGGGCAATGTCATCGGCGGGATATCTTTCGTGGCGATCGTCAATTACGCACAGGTTGCTTCCGATTCGCCCAATCTTTGAGCCGTGCAAAAGCGGCCGACAGCACGGCGCCGCCGCGCTGTCGGCCATCGGGTCGATTCTATGAACTCTTTTGGATCAGGTCTAAGGTGTTCTTCTTGGATTCCCGGCTTTCCATTTCGAAGGCTTTACTGGCAGCCTCGAAAGTTCTGTCGGTGATCGCCTTGCCATCCTTGTCGACGCCCATGTGGCCCTTGCCGTGGTCATCGTTTGGCGCACCGCATCCGCAATTGTAGCACATCAACATCACCTCCCTTTTTTATCTTCGACTGCATGTTTTTATCCTGCAGGCAAACCTGCCATCCATAAGGTCACCGCGGTATGTCGGCCCGCGGGCCGGTGTAAAAAGGCGTGCGGCCCTGAATGTCTGCACCGCACCGGGAAGTGATTGATCCGTGCGGCATTCGAAAATACACAATCAACCTTATTGTTCGCCCTTCCTTCTCCTCCTAGCTATTACAGGCAACTTTGCTCAAAAGAAGGAGTCTATGAAGCTGGCCTTGTTCTATCACTCGATCGTTTCCGATTGGAATAACGGGAACGCCCATTTTCTACGCGGCATCGTCGACGGGCTGCGCTCCCGGGGCCATAAGGTCAGTGTATATGAACCGGTAAACGGATGGAGCCGGGTCAACCTTGTGCAAGGTCATGGCAGCAGACCGCTGCAGGAATTCAAATCCATTTTTCCCGGCATCGAAAGCATCGAGTACGACCAGGATGCCATCGCGCTCGAGACCGCCCTGGAAGGCATGGACGTGGTGATCGTCCATGAATGGAACGACGAAGCGCTGATCCGCCGCATCGGCCGGCTGCGGGCGGCGGGCGGCCGTTTCCGGCTGCTGTTCCATGACACCCATCATCGCTGCTACTTTGCGCCGCGATTCCTGGACGCCGTCGAACTGTTCAACTACGACGGCGTATTGGCGTTCGGCGCCGTCCTGACCGAGTTTTACCGCAGCGGGGCATGGACGCCCAGGGCATGGACGTGGCACGAGGCCGCCGATACCCGCATTTTCAAGCCCTGCCCGGCCCCGCAATATTCGGGGGATCTGGTGTGGGTCGGAAACTGGGGAGACGACGAACGCAAAGAAGAAATCGCCTGTTACCTTCTTGAGCCGACCCGGGCCCTTGGGCTGCGCACCACGATATTCGGCGTGCGCTACCCGGCACCGGCACTCGAAGCGCTCCAGGCCGCCGGCGTGCGATATGCCGGATGGCTGCCGAACTACCGGGTGCCGGAGACTTTCGGCGCCTTTCGCTTGACTGTGCATATTCCGCGACGTCCCTATCTGCGGGAACTCAGAGGCATCCCGACCATACGCCCCTTCGAGGCGCTCGCCTGCGGCATCCCGCTGATCATCCCGCTGTGGGAGGATACGGAAAATCTTTTCACGGCCGGTCAGGATTATCTTCCGGCGTCCGATCCCCAAGCGATGAAAAATTGCATGCGCGCCGTACTGAACGAACCGGATCTGGCGGAATCGCTCGTGCGCCACGGTCGTTCGACGGTTCTTGCGCGGCACACCTGCGCGCACCGGGTGGACGAACTGCTGGCGATCTGCGCCGGAATGGATGCAACGGCCGTCAGGCAGGCGCCCGCAGCACGCGGCGGGATCGAAACGGCAGGCCGCCCATGATCGAAGCCCTCATGTTCTGGAACGAACCCAACAACTTGTCCCACTGGGACTTCAAAATGGATCCCGAGTGGCGGCAATTCGCCGAGATGACCGCCCTGGCCGCCGAGACGGTGCGCGCGCTGCGCCCCGATTTGAAGCTGGTTCTTGGCGGGATTTCGCCCATCGATCCCCATTTTATCGCCTTGCTGAAGAGTTACGGCGTGCTCGATCTCCTGGATGTGGTGGCCGTGCACGGTTTTCCCCTGGACTGGAATCATTGGAAAATAGACGAGTGGCCGCAAATGGTGGGCGCCATCGAGCGGGCCAGCAACATGCCGGTTTGGGCCACCGAGGTGGGGGTGTCGACCTTTGGCGCAGACGAGGTGCAGGCCTTTGGATTGCGGCGCACGGCCGAGCTGTTGCTGGAACGGGTGGAGCGGCTGTATTGGTACAGCCTCCTGGACCTGCCGCCGGAATGGGAAGCCACAACACGCCACAAAGAGAGCGAGGGCAGCGCCTACTACCGGCATTTCTATATGGGCCTGGTCCGTCCGGACGGCACGGCCAAGCCCGCGGCGTCGCATTTCAGCCCCCAAATGGGGATTTGCCAGTGGATCCATTACCAGGATCACCGCATGGCTATGATTCTCGAATGGCTCGAGCGGCTGGGGGTCAAGCGTTTGCGCACGGGGATCAGTTGGGCCGACTGGCACCGCCCGCGGGCGGTCGAGTGGTTCGATGACCAGATGGCGGCCATCGAAGGATACGACTCCCTGATTACGCTGTGCTTCACACCGCCCTCGCGGGGGCAGAGGCCCGATCATACCAGTCCGCCCCGCGATGTGGGCGAGTTCGCCCACTTCGCGGCCGAAGTGGTTCAACGCTATGTTCCGGTGGAACATGTCGATCGGCGCACCGCTTAGTGTTCTGTGGCATGAATAAAGCGACGTGTTGGTCCCCGGCTTATCGATAACCACAGAGAGCACATAGGGCACAGAGGTTCTTTTTTGGTTTTCGCTGTTCTCTCTGTGTCCGCTGTGGTGAAACACTCATGCCATTGTATTCGCGCCAAGGTGTACTTAGGAGAACATTGTGGCCCTTTTCCTGCTGATCCGCCACGCGGAGAACGATTTTTTGCAGCGCCGCATTCTGGCCGGGCGCAGCCCGGGGGTGCATCTGAATGCGCGTGGACGCCGCCAGGCGGAGGAGCTGGCGCAAGCGTTGGCCGGGCTGCGCATCGAAGCGGTTTACAGCAGTCCGTTGGAGAGGGCCCGCGAAACGGCAGAACCGTTCGCCATTCAGGCCGGTCTGCCGGTTCATCTGCTTCCGGCCTTGAACGAGATCGATTTCGGCGCCTGGACCGGAGCCGGATTCGATCGCCTCGCCGGCGATCCGCACTGGAGTGCGTTTAATTCTTTTCGCAGTTCGACGCGCACGCCGGGCGGCGAAATTATTTTCGAAGTACAGGCCCGCATGCTGGCGGCGCTGGAAGAACTTTGCGCCTTTCACGGCGACGGCCGGGTCGCGGTTTTCGGACATGGGGACCCGCTTAAAACGGTGGTGGCCCATTTTCTGGGCATGCCGCTCGATTTCATCACCCGCCTGAACATCGATCCCGCATCGGTCAGCGCCGTGCGCTTTGCTTCGTGGGGCGCAAAAGTACTGTTCATCAACAGGCGGATCGGCGAATTGAAATTCGACGATGCATAATGTGCGGCAGCAGAGCCCGACGCGAAGATATTCTTCTCGGCCTCGCTGCCGGAATGTCATTTCCGGCAGCGTTCTCTGCCACCGGTCGTAAATGAGGGCGCAATGCGGCCTCACCTCGACGCGCTCACTGCAGTGCCTACTTCCCCGGCTGAAGCTTTACTTTCACCCATCCTTCACGCCGGTCGTCGAACGATTTGAAGGCGTGCAGCGCATCGCTCAGCGGCTCGCTGTGCGTCAGAACGGTTGCCGGATCGACGGTACCCGAGCGCACCATGTGCACCAGCCTGGGGATATAGCGTCGATGGTGGCAATTGCCCATTTTGAGGGTCAGGTTTTTCATCATCGCCGCTCCGATGGGAAAGCTCTGAAAGGTCTGCGGGTAGACGCCGATGACCGACAACGTCCCGGCCTTGGCCAGACTCTCCACACACCACTCGAGTGCCTGCGAGGGCGCATCACCCGGCTCCCAGCCGCTGTCCGCCGCCGGCGGTTCGCTGACCACCTGCTCGCGCTGGCGCTTGAATTGGGCCGCCTGCTGGCGGGCTTTTTCCGCCGCCGGGCCTTGGCGCGGTGTTTCGGCGTCCACGCCGACCGCGTCGATCACCCGATCGACGCCGATTCCGCCGGTCAGTTCCACGATCGTACCCACCGGATCTTCCTTGTTGTAATCGATGATTTCCGCGCCCTGTTTAGATGCCATGGCCAGCCGATCGCCGCGTCCGTCGACCGCAAGCACACGGCCGGCTTCCATCATCAGGGCGCTCAAAATGGCGAACTGGCCGACGGGTCCGCAGCCGAAAACCGCCACCGTGTCGCCGGGCGTGATTTCGGCCAGTTCGGCGCCGAAATAGCCGGTGGGGAAAATGTCCGAGATCAGGATGGCCTGATCATCGCTGACTTCGTCGGGCAGACGCGTCAGGCCTACATTGGCGAAGGGTATCCGGGCGTATTCCGCCTGCAGTCCATCGAATGCGCCGGACATTTCCGGCCCGCCGAAAAAAGCTGTTCCGGCGCGTTTGCCGTTCGGGTTGGCATTGTCGCACTGCGCGTAATAGCCAGCGCGGCAGTAAGCACAGTAGCCGCAGGCGATCGTCGAGGCGATCACCACGCGGTCGCCGGGTTTCACATTGCGCACGGCCGAACCGACCGCTTCCACAATCCCGACTCCTTCATGGCCCAGGATGGTCCCACTAGCCATTCCGGGCAGGGTGCCGCGCACGAAATGAAGATCGGTCCCGCAAATCGCGCTGACCGTCAAGCGCACGATCGCATCGGTGGGGGCCTGGATGCGTGGTTCGGGAACATCCTCGAGTCTGATATCTCCGGGTGAAGAGAATACAACTGCTTTCATGATGACTTCTCCTTCTGCGATGCCGCAAGCAGGGCTTCGCCACGATTTTGACCGGACAGGCGCGTGAGAAGCCCGTCTCGTCATCCTGCTGAATTTGCAGCATAGAAACGACAGCAGGCCGGTTAAATAGGGCCAAAACGCTATTCCGGCTCCCGGCTGCCGGTATTCATGCGGCTTCCGAGTCGCGGCGCCCGTAAGGCGGCTGGTTTACACGCTTTGTGAACAGCTGAATACCCTGAGCACCTTATTGTGAATTACTACGCCCTGCATGAGTTTGGACCAAACACGAATCAGCTGCGATATCTTCCGGTGCTTCCGCATATCACGTTCACCATCCTGGTATTAAGGAGACCATATGACCATCCTCATCACCGGCGGGGCCGGCTTTATCGGCTCGCATGTCGCCGACGCGCTTATCGCCCGCGGCAAGCCGGTCCGCATTCTGGATAATCTCAGTGAACAGGTGCATGGGCCCCAAGGCCGGTTTCCCGTTTATCTGAATCCCTCGGCCGAACTGGTGCGCGGCGATATCCGGGACCGGCATGCGGTTGCCGCCGCGCTGGACGGTGTGCGGGCGGTGATTCACCTCGCGGCTGCGGTGGGCGTCGGCCAGAGCATGTACGAAATGGAACGCTACATGAGCGTCAACAGTCTGGGAACGGCTATTCTGTTGGAAGAACTCATCAAGCGGCCGCCGTCAAAACTGATCGTCGCCTCGAGCATGAGTATTTACGGCGAAGGGCTTTACCGATCCAACGGCAACGGGCGCCAACCCGTTTCGAGCCGCCGCAGCGAGAATCTGCGCGCCGGCATATGGGACCTGCTGGACGAGGCCGGCGGGCCGCTGCTGCCGCTGCCCACGCCGGAAGAGAAAACCCCGCATCTGAGTTCGATTTACGCGCTGAGCAAGTACGACCAGGAGCGCATGTGCCTGATGGCCGGGGCCGCCTACGGCTTTCCCGCCATCGCCCTGCGCTTTTTCAACACCTACGGCCCGCGCCAGGCGCTTTCCAACCCCTACACGGGTGTGCTGGCGATCTTCGCGGCACGCCTGCTGAACGACAAGCCGCCCTTGATTTTCGAAGACGGCAACCAGCGGCGCGACTTCATCAGCGTCTACGATGTGGCCCGGGCATGCTGCCTGGCGCTCGAATCCGACCTGCGCAACGCCGTTCTGAACATCGGCAGCGGGAAGGCCTGGACCGTCCGGCAGGTCGCGGAGCAGTTGGCGGCGCTGCTGGGCAAGCCCGATATCCGGCCGGTGATCGCCGGGCAATATCGTGCCGGCGATATCCGGCATTGCTTCGCCGACATTGGCCGCGCCCGCAGTCAGCTCGGCTTTCAGCCCGCCGTCGGCCTGGCCGAAGGGCTCGCCGATTTATGCACCTGGCTTTCGGATCAGCAGGCCGAAGATCATGTGGACCGGGCCTACGCCGAACTCAGCGAAAGGGGCCTTACCCTATGACTTCCCAAAAAAGACGCAGGCGGGATCGTCCGGGCGACCAGGCGCGGGTTCTGATCACCGGGGGGGCAGGGTTCATCGGCACCAACCTGGCCGATCACCTTTTGAAACGCGGGCACAAAGTCCGCATTCTGGACAACCTTTCCCGCAAGGGCGTCGAGCAGAACCTCACCTGGCTCTGTGCGCAGCACGAGCGCAACCCCCCGGACATCCGCATTGCGGACATACGCGACGTGCGGGCCGTGGCGGCCGCCGTCGAGGGAATCGCGCAGGTCTATCACCTGGCCGCCCAGGTGGCGGTCACGACCAGCATCGAGCATCCCGAAGCGGATTTCGATACAAATGTGCGCGGCACGTTGAATATTCTGGAAGCCATGCGGCACCGGCGCGTTCCGCCTTCATTGGTCTATACGTCCACCAACAAAGTCTACGGAAACCTCGAAGACCTTGCACTGCGGCGCAAAGGCACGCGCTACGAACCTTCGGATCCGGCCGTTCGCACGTGGGGGGTCGACGAGCGCCACAACCTGAACTTCGGCAGCCCGTACGGCTGCTCCAAGGGTGCGGCCGACCAGTATGTCCTGGATTACGCGCATACCTACGGACTGCAGACGGTTGTCTTCCGCATGAGCTGCATCTACGGTCCGCATCAATTCGGAACCGAAGATCAAGGCTGGGTGGCCCATTTCCTGATCCGCAGCGTCGAGGCCGTTCCGATCACCATCTACGGAGACGGTCTGCAGGTGCGCGACGTGCTTTTCATCGACGACCTGCTGCAGGCCTTGACCCTGGCGCAAACCCGCATCGGAAGTCTCGGCGGGCGCGCCTTCAATATCGGCGGCGGCCCCGCCCACACCCTGAGCCTGGTCGAACTGCTGCAGATCATCGAAACCTTGAGCGGGCAGGCGCCGGAAGTGACCTATGCCGACTGGCGCGCCAGCGATCAGCGCTATTTCGTAGCCGATGCCCGCGCATTCGGGAGCCTGACCGGCTGGTCGCCGCAAGTCGACGTGCGCACCGGCGTTCGGTGGCTTTACCGCTGGCTGACCGAACAGCGCTTTCCGGTCTCTGCGGCCGTTGCGCTGAACATGCCCTCGGTGGCTGAAAGGAACGTGCCGTGAAGCATTTCGCCTCCGAAGAATCGACCGCAACCGTCGGCGCGGCGGATCCGGCGGCGCTCATGCGCGGCGCCGTATTCGCGGCCCCTGGGCTGATCCGCATGGTCGACCTGCCGCAGCCGATCCCCGCAGACGGACAAGTCCGGGTGCGGCTCGAGGGCTGCGGGGTGTGCGCCTCCAATCTGGGCCCCTGGCAGGGCGGCCCGGGATTGACCTATCCACTGCCGCCCGGTGCGCCGGGACACGAAGGCTGGGGCGTGGTGGATGCGGTGGGGTCGGACGTGCTGGGCATTACGGCCGGACAGCGGGTGGCCGTACTGTCCCAGAACGCTTATGCCGAATATGACCTCGCCGCCGCCGATGCGGTGCTGCCCCTGCCGCCGGAACTCGGCGCAAAACCGTTTCCGGGAGAACCCCTGGCGTGTGCCGTCAATATTTTCGAACGCAGCGGCATCGAATCGGGCCAGCACGTTCTGATCATCGGCATCGGGTTCATGGGCGCGCTTTTGACTTCCCTTTGCGCCGCAGCCGGCGCCCGGGTGATCGCGG
>JAEYRZ010000012.1 GCA_023435265.1 Pseudomonadota bacterium | reverse complement strand
GACCAGCACGCAGCAGCATGGCGAATCCACTGCCAAGCCAGCGGCAATAGTTTTGCAGGCAGCATGGCGTGGGCTTCGTCCAGAAAAACCGCGCTTCCCGGAAGATTCTGTAAGCGCCGCAGTGTAGACGGGGTCGCAGAGGCCAGCGTCTCGAAAAACGCGACTGCGGTTGTAACAACAATCGGCGCGTCCCAAAGGGCGGTGAGTTTGCGGCTCGCTATGTCCTCAAAGTCGGCGCGGTGATGGATTTCCGCCACCACATCCTCACTGCGTTCGCCTGGCAACACCAATGCCTTGCGATATACCCGTACCGACTGCGAAATGATATTGGTAAACGGCAGAATAATGAAGATCCGCCGCAGGTTATGACGGGCCGCAGTGGAAAGCAAACTTGCCATCACAGCTGTGGTTTTGCCCGTTCCAACCGGCGCATCGCAGATGGTTATGGGGCTATTGAACTGCTTTTCGGCACATGCCAAAAAAAATGTTGCACGCATCAGGTTGCGATCGCTATCGCCGTTTTCGCAACTCAATCCATCAACATACTGGCGCAAGGCTGCCAGCCGTTCTGAGGCATGCAATTTGGGAGGTTTTGCCCATTGCGGCACTTCATTTGAAGCGCGAGCAGCGTCACCATGATCGGCGTGTGTTAAGCAGGAGAAAAGCAGTCGGACATCAGGCGGTCTTAAATTTGGTGCATCCTTTGTTGGTGTTTTGACCACAATATTAGGACGGACACTTTTTTCATGCCTATCCAGATATTTCGGCAGGACGCTGTCCACATGCTGCTGGATTTTTTTATCGCGCATGTCGCCGATGCCGTTATAATCGGGCAATCCAGCATGGTGGGCAAAAACCAGAAGTGCAGATGTGGGCGCATCCAGTGCAAGCAAATGAGCTACGCCCGCGTCGGCATGAGGTATCGGTAAGCGCGAGGCTTTCTTATCACCAGCCAGTACGTTTTGATTTTCATCATCGAGCTTGCCGAGGTCGTGGTATTCCGCTGCGAGTTCATAGATCCGGCGGATTGCCGTTGCGTCCCAACCCTGCGCATAGCGTATTACTTTTCGCAAATAACACCGCCCCCGCACCAGCACATGCAGGGTATGGTTAAGATAGGTCTGGCGGGGAGCGGTTTCAAATGCACTACGGGCGTAATATGTCATATCATACGCTCATCAGGTCTTCGCAGGAGGCGATCTTCGCATTTAGCTCTTTCCCCAATTCTTTCGGTACATCATAATCGATCCAGGATTCAGAAGGAGCCATCGGATCATCGCCTTTGCGTTTCGGCGTTAAAGCATCAATCAACAAATACTCTGGGCAACTGCCCAATGCGTTCTGATGTTCTATCCACCATGCATGACGGATACGTACATCGGGGCGAATGGCCGAACGTGTGTGGTCGTAGGCGTAGGGAATCAGCCGTTTCAACAATTCAACATCACAGGACTTGCATCCGGATTTTCTTGCCAGAGATGGATTGATGAAAAATGGCATTACATAAACACCGTGCTGCACAACACGGTAGGCCAGCGGCGCCATGCCTTGATTTTTTCCTTCCTGTACACCAGCCTTGTTCGTGTTTGTATGACGCTGTATGATGACTGCTGAAATTGAAAGTCCCATGCCGAACTGAACTATACCGGTCTTGATAAAACCTTTACTCCCGCCTTCTTCTAAAAATGTGTTACCAAACAGTCGGGCATCCCAGTATTTTTTCACAAAAGCGCTCTGCAAAAAGATTGACTGATCAAATTCGACCTCTTCCTTTGTCCCTTTCTTATTTTTCGGCTGCCCTTCTTCCAGTTCCTTGGTTACACTGTTACGGTCACGCCCACGCGATTCCAAGATGCCGAAGCTATATCCATCGGTGCCGTTCGTTAAATCCTTGGTCACGGTCTGATACACCGGCCCTTCTGTCAGTTCCATCAGATCGCGGAGTTTGCGCTTGAACGAAACCGGTGAAATCTCGCCCTGCCCGTTATCGCGGACACGCGGGTCACTTTCCTGATCGGGGTTTCCATTCGGATTGGAGTTTACCGCCTCGATAATCAATAAACCAGTAATGCGCTTAATTTCATCAGTCATTTTTCATCTCCCTGTTTGGTCGTATTGTCAGAATGAGCCTGGTTGTCATTTGGTTTTTCACTTTTGGGGAAAGAAGCAAGATAGCCCAGGAACATTTGAGCACGCTCTTCAGGTATTAAACGTTTTGGCCAAGTCTGCGTGTGAAGCTGGTAGGCAATCGCTTCCCATTGTTTAAGCCAGTACCAAACCAATCCGCTTTTATCTCCTTTGTCGCCGCCACCTCGCGCCCACTTGATATAAGGGGCTGAACGCATGGCAAGCTGACTCAGGGTTGTAACCGGCGACTCCATCATGCTGACCAGCAACGAACTACCGCACAGTTCAGGCGGAAGGTCCTTCTTGCGCACTACCTCGCAGTACAAGCGATGAATCTCATCGGTAATACGCAGGCAGCGCCCCAACAGAAACGCGCTCTCCTTCATGAAATCCTCCTTACTTTTGGCTAATTTATAGAGTAACAATCCCAATATGCCAGGATACATTTTTTTATCAGGCAGCGATGCAATTTCGTGTTTTCCCGTGCTGCGGCATAGTGTGACGAAATATCCTCGGGCGTGCTGCATGAAACCCTCCATCATGTGCGCAGACAGGCCACTGATCTGTGTATCCAGCAACAAGCGCAGACCATCCGCTGGCTGAAAAATTTTAGTCTTTCCCGCCTGTTCTCCTTTATTTCTTTCCTTCCCATCGCGTTTCCAGACTGTATTCAAATATGCATGGAGTTTGACGGGGAAGGCGGTTAGTCCATCAACAGGAATCGAATACGATTTTCCTGTTTTTTCATTCTTATCTACACTCCAATCCATCACGTCTAGCTTAGGAATATTCTGGCAACCTTCATGCCATGCGGCGGATGCCTTTTCCAGCGATGCCACTGTAATGTTGCGATAATAGACAACCTTGGTTCGGGCCTTATCCATTTTGCGCAAAGAAAAAATTTCCAGTAGCGTATCAGAAACTTCTTTTCCTCGGCCTTTCAACTGTTCGATTACGCTCTTTGCAAGCCGCTCGAACTTGTCCTCTTTTTGATAGGTGTCGTCTTTTTGTGCTCCAAACAGTTTGGCAAGCGGAATCTTATCTTTTGGAAGAACAAGCGGATAGGCGAACAGCAGTTCTTTGTCACCTGCGACACCATATGTGTCTCCATTCCGTTCAGGATGGGATAACCATTCCAATGCGCGTTTCGTCCGTTTTCGTGATTCCACGCCGGTGGGAAAAGTGATGCTCTCACAACAATCATAACGTTTCTGGGCTGGAATTGCTTTTACCTGAGAACGCAATTTAATATTGCCCAGTAAAGGTAACTTGACTGGCGGATAAAGATCTTCTAACCCCCTAACTTTTGGATTATATGCATCTAAATACTTTGTTTCTTTAGTTTCGTGCGATAGCCACAGCAACTCACTCAATCGCTCCATTGTAGTCAAGCTTGAAACAGGATAACTATTGTATTCATAAAGATCTAGAAAAACAGAAGGTTTAGCATTTTTCTTAAATAGGCTATCCACTACACTTCTTGAAAATGTTCCATAAACTTTATTCTCAAATTCAATTTTGAAAATATTTACATCTATTTTTCTTACAGTGTTTAAGAATAGTTTTAATGTTTCACCTTCTTCGAGGTTATCCAGACAATATTTTTCCAACTCCCCACAAACCTTTTTAAAAATGTTAGATAAATTTGGTGGGAAATAATTGAATCCGGGAAGTGAAAAACCGTTGTTAGGTTCAAATTTCCATAATTGAGCCACCTGTTTCTCATCGATTAAATCAACATTTTGGATATTTCCTTTCGTCGTAAGCCATATTCTTACACAAGGCGTCTCCTTTGAGACCTTTGGCAGGGGGTTCAATTTAGGATGCCAATCTTGAGGTTTGATCCCTGCCTGTGCTATCGCGTTTGCAGCTTTCACTAAATCATCAATCATTGCGCACCTCCAAGCCCTTGAACGGATAGGTCAGAACGCCACGTTCGATCGGGACATTCTGGTCATAGGTGAATCGGACTTTAGATTTATATCCATCCGGGAAAACTTCCCTCAACATTGAGGGGAGGACGGTGCTGATATTCTCTTGAACCTTTGTTTCGTCACGGAAAGTCCCCACATAAGACGGCGTAAACTCCTTCCATCCGAGGCACGGTAATGTGAACCACTGACCCCGTTGGAGACGACGCTTGAAGATCGCGGCATAGGCATGACCGGGCGAAGTTGTTTTGCTGTCCCAGGCTTTGGCTTTATCATTTATCGTTTTTTTATTCCCCGTCGGATAGACATGGGCATACATCCTATAACAGACATCCGTCAGCACGGTCGCCAGGAACTGATAGGCCCCTTCGGTTCCACTTTTACGCAAAGGGCCGTTGTAATTGGTAGCGTAGCCATGGAAACGCAGCGGTTTACAGATTTCAACTTTGAACGGGACGATCACTACCGCCGGTCCCCAGAGAACCGCCTCGAAGATACCCTTCACGGCTGAATAGGTGGGGGCGGGATAGCTGACTGGACAGTCTCCCGTATCCGGCCTTGTCCACATTGCTGTCGATCCGGCAATTTCAATTTTGATTTCATATGGTTTCATAGGCTCTCCATTTTGCCCCTTTGCGCCCCATTGGCGTTCAGGCGTTTGCGGCTCTCTGGTTCGTCAAGGTAATTCTCCGATGTAAAAATACTGCAGCCAGTTTCTGCCTCCAATTTTTCTCTGGCCTCGCCGGCAACCCGTCCACCCTTCCGTGCTGCCAGTTTATTCGGCGTAAAACCTTGCGCGTCCTGATTGCGCATGATTTCAGTGGCAGCCGCCTCGTCAAGCATGGAAAAGATCAACTCAAGGCCGCTCATGTGGTCACGCAGATTTCCGTAGTCCATTCTTTGAATCGCTTGTACTCCTCGGGTGTCATGCCAAAGGTTGCCCTGGCTATTTCGGCCGTCAGAACGGTAGATTCCGAATCCTCCTGAACGCCGCGTTTGTGCCACACATTCAGCAGTTCGGAGCGAATCTTGATGCTGTACATTCGTTTTTCGATCCAGGCATCGGAATTGCCTCTGCTTTTGTAGATCGTCCGCGTTCGTTGGGGAGCCAGATCTGAATTTTTGATTTCTTGGATCCGCTCATAGGCCATCCTGGCCAGCCAGCGCTTGAGCGGCTCGGCCTTTTGGGCGGGGATGGACTGAGTTATTCGGAATATTCCTTCGGTATTGGCGCAATCAACCTTCTGACTCCCGCTTTCCATTGTGAACCAAAGTGGAATGACGACATCTTTCCATGCCTTTGCTAAACTTTTGTCTTTTAGGATTATTGAGTCGATATAATCGGCGGAATTTGGGGTTTCGATCAATGCGTCGACAACATCCGAGATCGAGAACCACAATTCACCATTGTGAAGGGTTCGCCGGATTTGCTTGTTCCCTGAAATGACGGACTTGGCTTCTATCATCTTTTCATTGCCCCGAGAGCTTTGGTGATCGGATTGCCATATGCCACTATACCGGCAGTGCTCGGACATCCAGGTACCACCCCATAAAAAAAACAGGGGATCGGCTTTGCCCCGGTATTTTAAGCAGTTAATCGCAGCTATCCGTTCATGTTTTATCCCTTTAGAATTGGAGATCACAAATTGTGACTTGCAATTCCGGCACTTTGTCCTCCACTCCACCACTCGCAGGTCGTCATTCAGGTTCCATCCAAGCTGCAAAACATCATTTGTACACCAGCCCCATCCGTTCAATCTCCTCCCGTACCTCCTCCCTCAGCCCCTCCGGCGTCACGACCTCGCAGTCCGTTCCGAACTGCAGGATGCGCATTTTGATTTCGCGGAAGTCGGCCACCGGCAGGGTCAGTTCCAGGCCGCCGTCGGGGCGTTCGGTGATCTGCTGGGCCGGGTGCCAGTATTGTTCGCGCACCCAGCGGGCGCGGAAGGGGGTGAAGCGCAGGGTGACCGGGAGGGTTTCGTCGCCGTGGAACAGGCCGAAGGCGGCGTCGAGCAGGGGGCGCCATTGGCATTCGGGACGGGGTTCGAAGGTGGCTTCGAGCGTCTGCAGGCCGCTCATCCGCGAGAGGAAGAATTTGCGCCAGGCGTCGCGGCGGCGGCAGAAGGCGATCAGCACCCAGGAGCCAATGTAGTGCTGCAGGTGGTGGGGTTCGGCCTCGCGGCGGGTGGTTCGGTTCGTTTGGGGCGAGCAGTAATCGAAGCGTACCGGCCGGTGGTTGAGCAGGGCCCAGGCCGCCAGGCGGAAGATCTCCTCCTCGGCCGGCGCGTGGCCGCTCCAGGCGGCAGAGAAGGCGCTGCGGGCGGTTTCTGGAGTGAAGCCAAGGCGGCATTCGGCGGAGAAGATTTTTTCCTTGAGGCTGTCGAGCTCGCGGCCGATGAAGCCGCCGGCGGCATGGTCGAGCAGGCGTCGCGCCAGCAGGAGGCAGAGAATTTCCTGCTGGCTGGCGGGCAGGCAGGGCAGCTCGTAAAATTCATCCTCGTAATAATAGCCGTTGCCGCGGCGGTCGAAGGCCAGCGGCGCCTGGAAGCGGTCGCGCAGCAGGGCGATGTCGCGCCGGGCGGTTTTCTCGGAGACTTCGAAGTGTTCGGCCAGGCGGCGGGCGTTTGGGAAGGCTTTTTCTTTGATCCGTCGGTGCAGCCAGAAGAGGCGTTCGAGTTGCGGAAAGAGCGGCATGGCATCCACCTTTTTTGCAGCGCGGGTTCAGGCGAGGGGGCGGCCGGCGGCGGAGCAATGCATACAAAGGGGGAACCGGAACAGGAGGGACAATGCGGCCGGCTGCCGTTTTTCTTAACAGCTGGGTCGGTCGATGTCAAGGAAAGGTCCGGATATCGACGGGGCGATCGCATGTAGGGGCGGACCTGCGTGTCCGCCTTGCACGAACAGGATGGACATCCAGGTCCGCCTTGCACGAACAGGGCGGACACGCAGGTCCGCCCCTACCTAGATGCAATTGCCCTGAGGATATCGGGCCTGCCGTACGGTTTTTCGCGCGAGTGCCGGGAAAATTTCCGCCTGATCGCCGAGTGCGCTAAACTCCTGCCGGGATACGGTTTTCAAGGCGTTCCGCGTGCATCATTATATGATTGAATAATGGGCCGGTCTTGCATATAGTCGCGCCGTTTCTTCGGGCCTGATCGCTGCCGAGGGTTCAATTGTCAGCAGAAAGGAAAAGTGAAATTGGAAAAAATGGTTCCCAAAAGGATGTTCTTCACGCGGGGGGTGGGATACCACCGGAATAAGCTGCAGAGCTTCGAATTGGCGCTGCGCGATGCGGGCATTGAAAAGTGCAATCTGGTGACCGTATCGAGCATTTTTCCGCCGGACTGCAAAATTATTTCCAAGCAGCAGGGCCTGCTTGAACTGGTGCCGGGCCAGATTACCTTTGTGGTCATGGCGCGCGAGAACACCGACGAGCCGAGCCGGCTGGTCACCTCGGCGGTCGGGCTGGCGCAGCCGGTGGACCGCACCCAATACGGCTATATTTCGGAACACCACAGCTTCGGTCAGACGGCCCGCCAGGCGGGCGATTTCGCCGAGGACCTGGCCGCCACGATGCTGGCTTCCACGCTGGGCATGGAACTCGACCCGGAAGTGGCCTGGGACGAGCGGAAACAACTCTATATTGCGGAGAAAAAGCAGTTTACGAGCCGCAGCATCGCCAAATGCGCCCACGGCCACAAAGACGGGCTCTGGACCACTGTGATCGCCACGGCGGTCTTCCTATTTTAACTTCAGCCCGAAAAGGATGTTATGCGATCCCTGTTTGAGAAAGCCCCGGATATCGTGCCCCAGATCATGCCCAAGGGCTTGAGCGTGTCCGAGCTGATCCGCCTGATGGGGCGAACCTGTTTTGAAGCCCGCCACGTGCACCGCGCGGCCGAATTGTTCCGCCGCATGGTGGACGAAGACAATACGATCTGGCTCGGCATCTCCGGGGCGGGAATCGCCGGCGGAATGGGCGGTATGGTCATTTCGCTGCTGAACGAAGGCTTTATCGACGTGATCTGCTCGACCGGCGCGCAGGTGTACCATGATCTGCACTTCGCCTTCGGCCTGCCGGTCAAGTCCATCCATCCCAATTGGGACGACAACCAGCTGCGCAAGCACGGCGATACGCGGATATACGACATCGGCATCCGCGAGAAGGAAACGCTGGAGGCCCAGGACGAGATCGTCCGGCGCTTTATCCGCGAGCGACACGCCGAACTGGACGCAAAGGGCGTGTCAAGCTGGGAGTTCACCCGCACGCTGGGGTTGTGGGCGGCGGAAACGGCGCCCCACCCGGAGCGCAGCTTCACCATCGCGGCCGCCCGGCTGGGGGTGCCGATCTTCTGGGACTCGCTCACCAACCACTCCATCGCCATGAACCTGGTGCGCACCGACCGCGAAGGTTTTCCGGTCCATCTGTCGGCGCAAAAGGATATCCTGCACTCGGCCGCCATCACCTACACGGCCCAGCCCAACGGGTTTCTCGAACTGGGTGGCGGCGGGCCCAAGAACTTCATTCAGCAGACCGGCCCCACCATCAGCCAGATCCTGAACATCGCGTTCGAAGGCGCCGAGCGGGGCATCCAGATCGGCACGGCCGTGGAGCGCGAGGGAAGCCTTTCCAGCTGCACGTTCAGTGAATCGGTCACGTGGGGCAAATACCATCGCGCCGATGAAATCAATCTGGTGCAGGTGTGGGGCGAGTACAGCGTCATCTTCCCGCTGCTGGCGGCGTTCGTGCTGGCCGAATGCAAAACGCGCCGGCCGCGGCGGCTGGGCGACGACCTGGCGGACCGCGTCGCCCGGCTGGAGGCGGCGCGGTGAAAGCGCATTCCGTTCAGTTCCTGGGGGCCGAGGATCAGCCTTTCGATCTGGCGGCCGCCAAAGCGGTGATCGTGCCGTTCGGCTACGAGGGCGGCGTTTCCTACGGCCGCGGTACGGCCCAGGCGCCGCTTGCGGTGCTGCACGCCTCGCACTACGTCGAATTGTATGACGAGGTGCTGGACTGCGAACCGTACCGGGTCGGCGTGGCCACCGTGGATGCGGGCCGGCCGCCCGAATCGGCCGGGGAGATGATCGCCCGGATCCGCGGGATCACCGGCCGGCTGCTGGCCCAGGAGAAATTCGTGATCGTGATCGGCGGCGATCATTCGATCACCGGCGGCTTCGCGCAGGCCGCCGCGCAGCGCTTCCCCGGCCTTGGCGTGGTGCAGTTCGACGCGCATGCCGATCTGCGCGACACCTACGAGGGTTCGCCCCTGAGCCATGCCTGCGCCATGGCGCGGGCCCGCGAAATCACCCCGCACACCCTGCAGCTCGGCATCCGCAGTCTTTCCGTGGAAGAAGCGCAGCGGATCAAGCAGGAACGCCTGGCGGTCGGCTTCATGCATCTCCTGCGCGCCGGGCGCTTCGATTATGAGGCCGCCCTTGCACAGCTTCCGGAGGCCGTTTTTCTCACCATCGACGTGGATGTGTTCGACTGGAGCGTGATCCGCAGCACCGGTACGCCCGAGCCCGGCGGGATGACCTGGAGCGAGGCCATGGATCTGCTTCGGCGCCTCTTCGCGGCCAAAAACGTGATCGGCTGCGATGTGGTGGAACTGAGCCACCGCGAGGACGATCCCAACTCGGCCTTTGCCGTCGCCAAACTCGTCTACAAGCTGATCGGCCTCAAATTCTCATCCCCGACCGGGAATGCGTAAAGCCGCATCCACGCGCGTGCGGTTCGAGTCAGGACGAACGTGTACGTCTGCGGGCGCATGCGCTCCTGCGCTCGAAGCGGATGCCGTCCGGGCGCCGCTTCGCGTTACGGCCGCCGGCCTTGCCCCTTCCGTTTACCTGCCGATGGTGAACTGGTGGGTTTGCATGGACACGGGACGGGGCCCCGAGCCGTCCGCGGGCCAGGTCACTTCCGTAAACTGAACCACGCCTTTGATGGAGATGGTCAGCACCGACGAGGAGCGGGTGCCGTAATCCGGGCTGGTGATGAATGCCGGGCTGAGCATGCGTTCCTTCTCGATGCCCACGCCCGTGTCGGGCAGGCGGTGGTCTTCGGCGATCGTACGGTCGGTGAGCAGGGGCAGAAGATCTTCCGCCTCGATGTGCTCCCGTTCGGCCATGATCGACCTCAGCCGGCGCTTGCCTGCAATGATCTTCGGCCAGGGGCTGTCGAGCAGCCGGTTGCTCAAACCGTAGACGCCCGGCTGCAGGCGCCGGATGCCGCTGCCCTGGCTGCAAAAATGGAAGAGCGAGGTTCGGTCGGCCGCCAACAGGTTGAAGCCGTTGTAGCGCGAAGCGTGGTTTTGCAGGTGGCGCAGAAAGGGTTCGGGCGCCGCCTTGGCGCACAGATAGTCACGGACCAGCGACCCGCGCGACTGGGGATTGAAGATGATCCGCCGCGGATCCCGATAGTTCGTCACTGCCGCCCAGCGCCCGATGCGGGTGATGCCCATCCAGGTGCCGCCTGCCTCGAGGTCGCGCCCGGCCAGGAGGTCGGGTTCATCCTCCCAGAAGGAAAGCGCGGCGGTCGCCCGCTGGTAAAATTCGTCCCGGTTGGCAGCCGCGATAAGCCGGTATTTGGGATGCGATTCATACGCGAACAGGATCAGGCACATGGGGATGCTTTCGGTTTGAAGGTCCTTGGGTCGCTGCGAGTCAATTTAATGCATCTTGCGTTCTTTGACCACACGAAACCGCGCCCGCCGGCGTTCAGCCGACCGGCACGACGCGCCGCGATTGCTTTTCGCGGTTCATGTCTGCCGCCGTCCGCTTGCGGTACCACGGCCCGGATCGGGGCGCCGGCTGTTCCGGTGACCAGCCCATCGGTTTTAGGACCGCCTTTCGCAGCGGAGGATCCCCGTCCCGCACGGTCCGCGCTTCCGCCTGAACCGCCTTTTTCGCTTTACATTCAAGAGCGTTATTGTTAAAAAGTCGGCTTACCAATGAGATGCAAAACCAGGGCAGGAATGATGATCGCCGCGGCGCTGACGCGGCGATAAACGCAAATCAATCGATGGGTGCCAGCATGGATATCAGCAGGAAATTGGGAATCTTGGTTTTTTGTGGGGTTCCGGCCATCGTCGGTGGCGGGATCGTCATGGCCGTTTTCGACAGCCTGACCGCCTTGTGGATCTATGAGGCGCTGCTTCTGATCACCGCCGGCGCTCTGGTCAGCAAATAGCACTTTCCTCAGGTTACGGCCCGGGTGGACCGCCCTGAGTATGGCGGTTCGTACGCGATGAATCCAGCCGATCGTATGTGGCCGACCGCTCCCCAGTCTATACGCTGCCGTTGCCCTCGCATCGGAGGGAAGCCCTTGTTCAGGTTGCCCGACACCCCAGCTTTGCGTGTGCCCTGGACTGAGGTGTGCGCCGGCGCTGTGATGAGATGCCGCGCAAACTGGAGATGCAATGGGTGACATGATCTCCCGGAATCCGGTGCTCGGTTTTTTTCTGGCCTGCTTTGTCGGCGCGCTCCTGCTGCTGGGCTGGTTGATGATGCCGTTTGTCGCCATCCTGGTCCTGGGGGCTGTGGTCAGCGGTCTTTTTCATCCGTTGTACCGCCTGTTGTGCGTTCGGTTGAAGGCCCGCCCCTGGCTGGCTTCGCTCGGCACCTGCATCGTGATCTTTTTCGTTCTGTTCGTGCCGGTCGCCCTGTTCGTCGGCAGTCTCGGCCAGCAGGCCTTCGGCCTCTATCAGATGGCCAGGGACGCGGTGATCAGCGAACAGATCACCGCATTGTTGAACGATACGCAGGTGCTGGAACGGGCCAATACCTACCTGGCCGGGTTCAATTTCGAGCTGACCGGAGAAGAGCTCAAGCGGTTCGCCACCGAAGTGATCCGCTACATCGCGTCCTTTTTGTACGATCAGAGCAAGGCCATCGCATCGAACACGCTGCTCTTCGTTGTGAACTTCATCCTGATGCTGATGGTGTGCTTCTTTCTGCTCATCGACGGCGAACGCCTGGTGGGCTACGTCGTGGACTTGTCGCCCCTCCCGGTTCAGCAGGAACGCATGCTGATCGGCAAGTTCAAGGAGATGTCGGGCGCCATTCTGGTGGTCAACGGCGTGTGCGGCGTCATCCAGGGGCTGCTGGGAGGATTGATCTTCTGGGCCTACGGGTTCCAATCCTCTTTTCTGTGGGGCGTCATCATGGGGCTGCTGGCGTTTCTGCCCATATTGGGGATCGGGCTGGTATTCGTTCCGGCCGCTGTTTTCCTCTTCCTCAAAGGAAACATCACCGGCAGCTTCTTTTTACTTCTGATCTATGCGGTCCTGTCGGGCGGAACGGAGTACCTGCTCAAACCGCGCCTGGTCGGCCGGCGGGTAAAAATGCATCCCCTGCTGGTGTTTTTCGCCATCATCGGCGGGCTGAAGCTTTTCGGCATTCTGGGTATCATCTACGGGCCGCTGATCGTCACGGCGTTTTTGACGCTGGCTGAAATTTACCGCACCAATTACCAGACAATGGTCGAGCACGGCCGGGTACCGGATGCGGCCGGGCCTGCCGGCCAAACCCGCATACAGGTGAATGCCAAAGCTGGAATGGAGAAGGTTGAGAAATGACGACATCTGAATCGCCGTCTGTGGTCAGCATCGAGCGGGAGATGAAGAAATCCTATCTCGATTACGCCATGAGCGTGATTATTGGAAGGGCCCTGCCCGATGTCCGTGATGGATTGAAGCCGGTTCACCGCCGTGTGCTCTACGCCATGCGCGAGCTCGGCAACGATTACAACAAGCCGTATAAGAAATCGGCCCGCATCGTGGGCGATGTGATCGGTAAATATCACCCGCATGGCGATACCGCCGTGTACGACACCATCGTGCGCATGGCGCAGGATTTTTCGATGCGCTACACGCTGGTGGACGGCCAGGGGAATTTCGGTTCCATCGACGGCGATCCGGCGGCGGCCATGCGTTACACGGAAGTGCGCATGCGGCGCATGGCCCATGAGCTGCTGGAGGACCTCGACAAGGACACGGTCGATTTCGGTCCCAATTACGACGAATCGCTGACCGAGCCCCTGGTGCTGCCCTCGAAGGTGCCGACCCTGATCGTCAACGGTTCTTCCGGTATTGCCGTGGGCATGGCCACCAACATCCCGCCCCACAATCTGTCCGAGGTGGTGGATGCCATCTGCGCGCTGATCGATGCGCCCGAAATCTCGATTGCCGAGTTGATGCGGTATGTGCCTGGGCCTGACTTTCCCACGGCCGGCCTCATATACGGAACCGCCGGCATCCGCGAAGCATACCAGACGGGCCGGGGGATCATCCGGCTGCGGGCGCGGATCGGGGTGGAGACGGACAAGCAGGGGCGCGAGACCATCGTGGTCCACGAAATCCCCTACCAGGTCAACAAGGCCAGGCTGGTCGAGAAGGTGGCCGAGCTGATGAAGGAAAAGCAGCTGGAAGGAGTCGCCTACGTCCGCGACGAATCGGACCGCCGGGGCCTGCGCATCGCCCTGGGCGTCAAAAAGGGCGCGGTTTCGGGAGTCATCGTCAACCAGCTGTTCAAGCACACGCAGATGGAGACCAGTTTCGGGATCATCTTTCTGGCCGTGGTGCGGCAGCGTCCGCAGGTGCTTAGCCTCAAGGAGATCCTGGAGAATTTCGTGGGCCACCGCAAAGAGGTGGTGATCCGGCGGACACGCTTCGACCTGGCCAAGGCCGAAGCGCGCGCGCATGTCCTGGAGGGCTATCGCATCGCCCTGGACAACCTGGACGCCGTGGTGCAGATGATCCGTGCGTCGCGGACGCCGGCCGAGGCCAAGGAGCGCCTGATGGCCGCCTTCGGTCTTTCGGCCATCCAGGCCCAGGAGATCCTGAATCTGCGCCTGCAGCGGCTGACCGGCCTGGAGCGCGACAAGATCAACGAGGAGTACGCGGCCGTCATCCAGGACATCGCCCGCTTCAAGGAGATTCTCTCCAGCGAGAAGCTCGTGCTGAAGATCATCAAGGACGAGCTGACTTCGCTCAAGGAGCAGTTCGGAGACAGCCGCCGCACCGAGATCGTCGAGACCGCCCGCGAACTGACCATCGAAGACATGATCATGGAAGAGGACATGGTCGTGACGATTTCCAATTCCGGGTACATCAAGCGCAATCCCATCACGCTGTACCAGAGCCAGCGGCGCGGCGGCAAAGGCAAGACCGCCATGGGCACCCGAGAAGAGGATTTCGTTTCGCACCTGTTCGTTGCTTCGACCCATCACACCTTCCTGTTCTTCACCAACCGCGGCAAGGTCTACTGGCGCAAGGTCTACGACATCCCCCAGGCCGGCCGCCAGAGCCACGGCAAGGCGATCGTGAACCTGCTCAACCTGGAAGAGGGCGAGCAACTGTCCACGATCCTGGATGTGCCGGCGTTCGAACCGGGGCATTTCGTGCTCATGGCCACCAAGCAGGGCACGATCAAGAAAACCGATCTGATGTCCTTTTCGCGGCCGCGCGCCGGCGGCATCATCGCGCTGGACCTGGCCCCTGCGGACGAATTGATCGCCGTGCGGCTCACCGACGGCACTCAGAACGTGTTCCTGAGCTCGGCCTTGGGCAAGTCGATCCGCTTCCACGAATCGGATATCCGCCCCAGCAGCCGCATTTCGCGGGGCGTGCGCGGCATCCGCCTGGACGCGGGCGATCGGCTGGTCGGCATGGAGGCGCTGCGCTACGGGGCGACCATGTTCGCGGTGACCGAAAACGGTTTCGGCAAACGCACCTCCATCGACGAGTATCCGGTGCACAAGCGCGGCGGCAAGGGGGTCATCACCATCAAGACCTCGCAGCGCAACGGCGTCGTGGTCAGCGTGCTGGAGGTTAAAGAGGACGACGATGTGATGCTGGTGACCGACCGCGGCAAAATCATCCGCATCCCCGTCAGCGGCGTTTCGGTGATCAGCCGCAACACGCAGGGCGTCAAATTGATGGACCTGGAAGCGGGCGAACGGATTGTCAGCGCGGCGGGGCTGGCGGAGAAGGAGGAAGAAGAGCCCGAAGCCGCAAAACCCGAGACTGAATAGCTCAGCCCCGCGGCAGTCGGGGCGGAAGGATCGGCGACGATGATCGATGAAGCGAGTTTGGATATGAAAATCGGTGTGGTCGGGGCAGGCAGCTGGGGCACGGCATTGGCCAATCTGCTGGCCCGCAAGGGATATCCCGTCGATTGGTGGATTTTCGAAGCAGACGTGTGCCGCCAGATCGTCGAGACCGGCGTGAACTCGGTATTTCTGCCCGACGTGCGCCTGTCGGAAAACCTGCGCCCCACCAACGACCTGGCGCGGGCGGTGCAGGACAAAGAGCTGGTGCTGATCGTGGTGCCGTCGCACGTCATCCGGCAGGTGGCCGTGCAGATGGCGGCGCTGCTCCCGTCGCAGACGGTCGTGGTGTGCGCCAGCAAGGGTATCGAGAACGAAACGCTGCTCACCATGTCCGGTGTTCTGCGCGAAGCCTTGCCGCACCTCGACGCAGATCGCTATGCGACCCTTTCCGGCCCCAGCTTTGCGCGCGAGGTGGCCTTCGGGTTGCCTACTGTCGTGACGGCGGCTTCCCGCAATCTCTCCTGCGCCCGCAAAGTGCAGAGCGTTTTCGCGACCCCCGTGTTCCGCGTTTACACCAATGACGACGTGATCGGCGTGGAATTGGGCGGCTCGGTCAAGAACGTCATCGCAATCGCCGCCGGGATGATCGACGGCCTGGGAATGGGCCTGAATACGCGCGCGGCCCTGATCGCCCGCGGGTTGACCGAGATCCGGCGCCTGGGCCTGGCCATGGGGGCCAATCCGCGCACCTTCACCGGTCTGGCCGGCGTCGGAGATCTGGTGTTGACCTGCACCGGCAACCTGAGCCGCAATCACACGGTGGGATTGAAGATCGGGCAGGGTATGGGCCTCGCCCAGGTCCTGGCCGAGATGCGCATGGTGGCCGAAGGGGTGAAGACCGCCCGTTCCGTCTACGCGCTGTCGCAGCGCCTCGAGGTGGAAATGCCCATCTCGCAGGCGGTCTACCGTATTTTGTACGAGGGGCTTTCGCCCCAGGATGCGGCCTACCAGCTGATGACGCGCGACTTGAAATGCGAGCTGGACGACGATTGAAGCGGTTCTTATGATCGGTCAGCACTTGTATCTCGGGAGTATCGAACATGACCGCCTCCGGCGATCGACCTGAATGCTTCGGCGATCTCAATACGGTTTTCCCCCGGCGCGACGACGGGCTGCGCGTCTCGCCCATCTCCTGCCTGCAGTGCCTGCACAAAACACCGTGCCTGCGCAGCGCCATGGCCGACCGGCAGGGACTGACCGTTCGCGAAGAGATGATCGAACGCGCCGAACGCGGCGGGCTGATCGGCTTTTTCCAGCGCTGGTCCCAGAAAAAAAGGATCCATGCGCTCAAGGAAAAAAGCGGGACGGTGTCCGAATAAAAAGGCTTCACTGTCACCGGGCGGCGGGCGGAACCCCGGGCGGTTCGGTTCCGCCGCCATCACGCGCAAAGGGGAGGTGCTTATGCCGAAGATGAGCGTAAACGATGTAAAGGTACGTGACCGGCGCATCCTGATGCGGGTCGATTTCAACGTGCCGCTTACCGGCGCACGCGTGGCCAACGATAAACGCATCCGCGCCGCCCTGCCGACGATCCGCCACCTGGTCGACAACGGCGCCCGGCTGATATTGATGAGCCACCTGGGGCGGCCCAAGGGTGAGCGCAAAGCCGACATGTCGTTGCGGCCGTGTGTGGAAGTGCTCTCCGGGCACCTGGGCCGTCCGGTCCAGTTCGTCCCGGACTGCATCGGCCCCGAAGTGCGCGCCACCGTGGACCGCCTGAATAGCGGAGAGGTGCTGCTGCTCGAAAACCTGCGTTTTTACGCGGGCGAAACCAAAAACGACCCGGAGTTCGCCCGGCAGCTCGCCGAATGGGGGCAGATCTACGTCAACGATGCCTTTGGAACGGCCCACCGCGCGCATGCCTCCACCGAAGGCGTCACCCACTTCATCCAGCCCTGCGTGGCCGGTTTTCTGATGCAGAAGGAGCTCGACTACCTGGTGCAGGTGGTTGAATCGCCCCGGCGGCCGTTCGTCGCCATCCTTGGCGGGGCCAAAATATCCGACAAGATCGAGGTCATCCGCAATCTGCTGCCCAAGGTGGACCGCCTTCTGATCGGCGGCGGAATGGCGTACACATTCCTGCACGCCCGGGGGCTTCCAATCGGCCGCAGCCTGCTGGAGAAAGACAAAGTCGCCCTGGCCTCCGAACTGATGGCGGAAGCCGGAGCCAAAATCGTGCTGCCGGCCGACACTGCGGTCAGCGAGACGTTCGACTTCGCCGTGCGCGCGGTGGGGCCGCTCAAGAACGTCGCCGTGGAGCACATCCAGGAAAAGCAGTTCGGGCTCGATATCGGTCCGACCACCCTGCAGCAATTCCGGCAGATTTTAAGCGACAGCAAGACCGTGATCTGGAACGGCCCCATGGGCGTTTTCGAAATCGAAGCCACTGCAAAAGGGACCTTCGAGGTCGCCCGCCTGCTTGCGGAGCTGAGCGACCGCGGCGGCATGACTGTGATCGGCGGCGGCGATTCGGCTGCGGCGGTCGAAAAAGCGGGCCTGGCGCAGCGCATGACCCATATTTCCACGGGCGGCGGCGCATCCCTGGAATTTCTGGAAGGGAAGAAGCTGCCCGGCATCGCCGCGCTGACCGAAAAGCAGGAGTAAAGATCTTACAGGCTGTTGAAAAGCGAGCCGTCAGGCAAGGCGCGCGCTTTCGAATCGCCACGCACGCATAGGCGCCGGTATGTGCATTTTTTAGACGCTGCGCAACACAGCGTCACGGGGGTGCGGAGTTATTCAAAAGCTGTTAAAGAAATTCGAACAGATGATTTCGGCCGATACCGTGAAGACGGATATCTGCGATGCGATGCACGTCGCGTGGTCAATCCCGAAAAGAAAACCCGAAGGCCAAAGACAGCATTGACGGGCTGAGTCGATGATGTTAAGGCTTCAAAATGAAAAGTAAAAGCGATCATATTCGATTCGACCGGACCTTGAAACGCAAGGGAGTGCAGATTGGCCTTTTGGAGTGTCCGAGAAGAGCTCAGCCGAGTCAACCGCCTGCGACGATCGTATTATGAACTGCTGCGAGATGAACTCGATCAGTTCATGCTGGAATATGCCCTGGTCAACTCCTACACCCGTTTTCTGGCCAGCGGGGTGCCGTACCCGTTTGTCGAAAAAAGAGAGCTGAAGCCGCGCGCCCGCATTCCCACCGTCGAATACGAACCGCAAAATACGTTTCTGGTATTGTTCGTCGAAGACACCATCCCGGCGCACTTCAAGAAATACATCCGGTTTTTCAACGTCAACCGCAGCACAAAGTCCAACCTTCTGCAGGCCAAGGCCCTGCCGCTGCCCGAAACCTTCGATCGCAACCACAAGTACCTCGAATCGGCGCATTTTTACGACTTTTTGCGGCTGCTGCTGCCCATCGATTATGCATTGCTGATCCAGCGCGATCCGGGCAGCCATTTAAAAAACCGCTATCAGTTGTCGCATTTTCATGTGCGCATCGACTGGCCCATTACAGAAGCCGCCGAAAGCCTGGCGCAGAGTCTGCGTTATGTCTCCAAGGACCTTTATGAAAAAGGGGATAAGTACGCCGAGGTGGTTCAGAAGAAATTTTTCGAGTATTACGGTCTGCCGGTAATGGTCGGCGGCCGGCGCACCGCCGCCATCGTGGCCGCGCAGTACTTGAAGGCCATCCCCTGCATTTCGACGGTCTACGCCGGCAGCAGTGAATCGCGGGCCCTGCTGCGCATTTCCGAACGTGGATTGTCCAAAGCGATCCTGATCGATCTGACCGAAGATGAAATGCAGCAGATCGCCGGCCATCATAATCTTATTTATCGAACATTCAAAAAAAATTACGTGGTTGCCAACGAAGGTCGCAATGGCATCTGCATCTTCCAGGTGACCTACAGCTACACCAACTACGCCCGCCCGCCGGACGACGGCAGGCTGCGCGAGATCAATCCCGATGTGAACTGGCTGACTGTCGGCCAGGAGCATATTCTCCCCAAGCCGGGGGTGGTCAAATACCCGCCCCTGCCGATCAGTTTGATTTACTCCTGAAAGAATGGATTTTGGAGCGGCGCCGCCCGGAAGGAACACGCCTTCGACCCAGGCCTCCGGCCTGTTCGCGCAGGAAGGATGGGTCAGCGCGAGCTTTCCAGGATGGCGAGCCCGATCAGGCAGTGCCCTTTGAAGCGTCCGTCCTCATTTTTGGTGATATGCTTGATCTGGGTCTTCAGGCTTTCATGGGCACCCTGCATTTCGGCGAGATAATAGGTCATGTCGAGGGTGTCTCCGATCTTGACGTGGCGGAGTACTTCGGAATCCTCTTTGACCAGAATGCACATGCCGCTTGACGAGATGTTCCACAATTTGAACTGGTAGAACGATGCCAGGCCGGGGGTTGTAAACTGAACACTGTAGTAGCGATCGACCGCTGAACGCTGTTCGGATCTGCGGTCTGGTTGACTCTGCTGCGTCCGTTCGTTCATAGCTTTCCTCGCGTGCAGTGGATCGGAATTGTTTGCGGACTAAATATCATGTTTTCAGGTAGATATCAAACAATTCAACGAAAACCTTGCCAATGGATCAGTAACCCTGTATTTTTAGAAGGAATTCAATTGAGTCCGATCATCTTTTAGCATGTGATTTCGATGGATGCAACGATCGGCGCAGAAGAGGGGGCTGAATGGATACGTTCAAGAAAGAGTGGAAAACGATCTTGTTCGTTTTATGGCTCACGGCTGTCACGGTCTTTTTGGGCGTGCTGAAAAGCCAGTTATCGCAAGTTCAACAGCAGAACGCCAAGCTTCTCTCCACCCTGGATTCGGTTGAAAGTATTTCCATCGGCACCGATTCAGCAGCCGGCGAGATATCCAGGAAGCTTGACGGTCTCAGCTCCAATGTGACCTTTATCGTCGACAAAGTCAGGAGGCGTTGATATCAACCGCATGGGAAGTACATTGAAAGGATCGCAGCGCAAATACCTGCGCGGCCTGGCGCACGCGCTCAAGCCGGTGGTCCTGGTCGGGCACAAAGGCGCGACCGGGACGGTGGCCGGGGCACTGGAAGAAGCTCTCGCGCAGCATGAACTGGTGAAAATCAAATTCAACGACGGCAAGGAAAAAACGGAGAAGGCGAAGATGATCGCCGACCTGCAGCAGTCCACGGGCGCCGAACTTGTGGGCACGCTGGGCCATACCGCCATCTTTTACCGCCTCCATCCGGATCCGGAAAAAAGAAAAATAGAACTGCCCGAATGACCATCGAGCTCGCCGTCCGGACTGCAGCAGGCTTGACCGAGGAGATCCATGGGACACCATCATGAGCACGAACACCTTGAGGGCGGCGCAGCCCTGACATTTGCCGAAAAGGCCGCCAGGCTGATCCACCACTGGATTCACCACAACAACGAACATGCCGCCGGTTACCGGCAGTGGGCAGCGGAGTTCCGGCGGCATGGGCTGGCGGAAGCCGCCGAGGCGCTCGAAATCGCGGCCGAGGCCAGCGCAAAGATCGATCAGGCGCTGCGCGAGGCGGCCGCCCGGATCGATGACTGATGCGTATCGGGCTAAGTAGGTACCGTCCTGATTACGATGACGTATGCTTTCACCACAGAGGACACAGAGAGCACAGAGAAAAAAGATAAAAATCATCCTCTGTGACCTCGGTGCTCTGTGGTTGTCTACCTTTTTTACGAGTCCATCAAGTTTGGTTTGATGAAATCGTAATAACTGGAATTTGCCTTCAGCCGGCCATATGCCGGTTCAGACAGATCATCGATTCGCGCAGGCGCGCCGCCGAAAAAACTTCCAGCGAGACACTCCCGCGGAAACCGGCCAGGAAGGGCTGCAGGGTGGCCCATGCTGCCGGTGGCAAACGGTCGAGCGATAGATGGTCGGTTCCATCCGCCACGCCGTGCACGTGAAGAATGGAGATCCGCGGCGCCAGTTCGTCCAGAACGGTTTTCAGATCCTGCCCTGCGTTCAGCACATGGCCGACGTCGAGACAGATCGAACAGGGGAGCGCCGCCAGAATCGGTGTCAGCCATTGGGGGGGATAATCCAGGGTCTCGAGCGAAATGCGGCAAGGTGCGATTTTGGACCTGGAAACCAGGAGTTCCAGGCTCTGCACGGCGCGGGCCTGCCACGCCGCAACCCCATGGAATCGATGCGCGCTGCCGAAGGGCAGGTGCAGGGTGCAGGTGGTCGCCTCCAGCGGAGCGGCCAGCGCGAGCGCCGTCTCGATTCGCTGAACCGCGCTCAGGCGGACCGCGCCGTCGGGTGCGGCCGGATCGATGTCGGTCGGCAGGTGAACGTTGTAGGTGATGTGCAGCGTTCCGGCCAGGCGCCGCAGCTCGGCGATTACCGCCGGGGGGGGGAATGCCTCCGGTCTGCTTTCGAGCAGCAATAATTCGACCTCATCCACGTGGTCGCCCAGCCGGTCGACATTTTCGGCATAACCGGCCGGAAAGATGAACGACGGGGCGCTTACCCGGAAGGCAAAACGATTTTTGAGCCTCGGAAACTCCATGCTTCTCCCGGAATCATGACCGTCCGGCCGCCGCGAGTAAGAAAAGCGCTGCCTCGCAGATCTCGATCATGGCCCCCAGCATATCGCCGGTGACACAGCCCATGCGCCTTTTGTAAAAGGCGACGAGCGCCGCCGTCACCACGGCAAAGGCGGTGTTGAGCAGGAATAATTTCCAGCCGCTCAGCAGCGAGAGGGTCACCACCAGCGCCACTCCCCAGAAGTCGACGATGCCCAGCGGCCGGGTGAAAAAGGCCCGGCCCGTGCCGCCCTCAGGACGGCCGTAGGGCAATGCGGCCATGGCGAAGAGAACGCACGCCCGGGAATATCCCGGAACGACCAGCAGGATCATGGCACTCTGACCGGTCAGGGCCGACAGTCCGGCCCATTTCGCCGCCAGGCAGGCCATCGTGGCCAGCATGCCCATGGCGCCGATGCGGCTGTCTTTCATGATTTCGAGCGCCCGCTGCTGGGGGCGTCGGCCGTACAGGCCGTCGGCCGTGTCGGCCAGTCCGTCCAGGTGCAGTCCGCCGGAAACCAGCCCCAGGAAGAGTACATCCACCAGGGCCGCCGCGGCGGGAGCCCAGAGTGCGACCGCGATGCGGTCCACTGCGATCAGGGCCGAGCCGATGATGAGACCGGCCAGGGGAAAAAAAGAAACCGCTTTTTGCGGATCGAAGCGATCCTCGTGGCCCAGGGGGGCGATGGTCAGGAAACGGAGCGCTGAAAGAAGGCCGGTCCACATGGGGCGGTCATTCCTGATCCGATAAGGAAAAAGAAGGTTTGATGGTGACGGCGATGCCGGCCACCATCCAGACGACCTGCCCGCAGGCGGCGGCGACCCGCTGGTTGGTCCAGCCGGAGAGATCCCTGAAGCGGCGCGCCAGCGCATTTTCAGGAACGATGCCGGCGCCGACCTCATTGGAGACCAGCACCAGGGGGCAGGGCGGGGCGGCGATCACGGAGCCCAGTGCATCCACCCGATTCAGAATCTCCCGGTCCGGAAGGTCCGCGGCCATCAGGTTGCTGATCCACAAGGTCAGGCAGTCCACCAGGATGACGGATGAAGCTGCGCCGTGATGCGCGATCGCCTCCGGCAGTAAAACCGGTTCTTCGATGGTAGACCAGTCCGCGCCGCGCTCTTCCCGGTGCCGGCGCACACGCGCGCGCATCTCTTCATCCTGGGGAACGCAGGTGGCCAGAAAGCAATTGCGCCGGCCGCCGACCCGCCGGCTCAGATCGAGCGCTCTTGCGCTCTTGCCGCTGCGGCAACCGCCTGTGACGAGAATGGTCGCAAACATAGACGCCTGTTTACCGGCTTCGCGCCGCTAGCGCAACCCAAGAAACTGCAGAACCGATTTAAACCATCGGAGGTTTATGCGCCCAACATCTTGAGCAGTACCAGGCCGGCGGTGATGCAGATCGACCCGGCCAGGCGGATGCCCTTTCCAGGTTCATCAAAAAGCAGAAAAGCGGATAAAACACCGATCACGATGCTGAATTGACGGAAGGCCACGACATAGCTGGCCTGGGGGACCATCTGGTAGGCCCACAGGACCAGCCAGTAGGCCGCAAAGCACAACACCCCCGCCGTGGCGGGGATTGCCCAGCCGACATCCTGATCGCGCGTTTTCGGTTTGGCAAAAAGCTTGTGCAGCAGAAAGGAACTGATCAGGGCCACGACCTGAAATAAATAACTGTAGACGGCTGCTTCACGGGGGCCGCGGGGGATCGCTTCCGTTCCGATTTTGTCGAAAAGGGAGTACCCGACCGTGCCCAGCGCGGCCAAAACGATCCATAAAGTGGCAGGTTTCAAATAGTAGCGCAGCCGCAAGTCGCCCGGCGCATTGAGGGGGACCAAAAGGCAGCCGAGGGCGACAAATAACATGCCGAACCATCCCCAGGCATTCGGCGGCCGCCCCCGCACGGCGTCGCCGATGCCGATCAGCATGACGGGAAGCGCCCGCGAGGCCGGGTAGACCGTTGTGAAGTCGCCCGATTCATAGCCCTTGGCCAGGCAGAAGTAGTAAACGCCGCAGCAGACGCCTGAGCACAACAGACAGATGATTGCCGTGGGCGTAATGATGCGGCAGGCGATAAGGGTGCCGAGTGCCGGGACTGCGCCCAGCACGACGATCGACACCTGCATGCGCCAGAAACAGGTTTGGGTGCCGCCCTTGTACCTGAGCAGAAGATTCCATGCGGCGTGCATGAACGTGGAAATCATCACCAGGGTTACCGGGAATGCATCCATCGAATCAACCTGTCCATGCGGGAGAAGCGAGGCGCTGCAATCGCGCCGACATATTCAGCCTACCTGCCCCGCAGGGCGTCGAGCATGACAGTATGAACGAAGGTGTTGTCGTTTATTCCGTTCAGTCTTTCGGCCAGCGGTCCCTGCGCACTGACCGGAACGTTCAGGCCGGTATGCGCGGTTGTCGCCCAATTGACGTAATACGCGGCCCCCTCGGGCGTCGCAAATGGTCCGTCTTCGCCGTTCACTCCTGTCGGGCGCATCGACACCGACATCCCGCCGGTTTCATGGTCCGCGGTCACAATGAGCAAGGTCTCCTTTTCCCGAAGGGCGAACTCAAGGGCCGTGCCGACCGCTTCATCAAGCTGCAGCGTGTCTTGAATAGCGTGCCCGGCATCGTTGTCATGGCTGGCCCAGTCAATCTGACCTGCCTCCACCATCAGCAGGAAGCCCTCGCGGTCTCGGGATAGAAGGTCGATCGCCTTGCGGGTCATTTCGGCCAACGAGGGGGAAAACGGGCGCGCCATTCCATCGCCGGAAAAAAGACCGATCAGCCGGGTCGTGGATAGAGGCGACACCCCGATGAAGTCCTCCCGGTCGCACACCACCGTATATCCCAGGCCGGCGGCTTCGTGGAGCAGATTTCTTCCATCCGTTCTTTCTCCCGGGCGGCGATTGCAGCCTGTTGTCGAATCCGGCAGAAATGCAGCTTCTCCCCCGCCCATGAGAACGTCGGGTCTCGCTTCCAGCATTTGACTGGCGATCTCCCTTGCCCGGTACCGGTTCGAATGGTGGACCGCAAACGCCGCGGGGGTGGCATGGGTGATTTGGGTGGTGGTCACCAGGCCCACCGACTTGCCGAGCGCCTGCGCCTCTTCGAGGATGGTCTTCACCGGCTTAAGATTGGCATCCAGGGACAAAACCCCATTTTTCGTTTTAACCCCGGTCGACAGGGCGGTCGCCGCGGCCGCTGAGTCGGGAATCTCGCGATCCGGGGCGCAGGTTGTCAACATGCCCTGCGCCGGCAGCGTATCCATCCGCAGTTGCCCGCCAGCGCTTCGGCGTGCGGCGTTGCGATGTTCTGCGCCCATTCCGTCGCCGATCAGCAGGATGATATTCCTGGCCTTGCGGGGGATTGCCGGGTCATGCCGGTTCGCGCCATGCGCCGGGCAACTCGACGCTAAAAGAAGGGCCAGCAGAAAGGCTGTTATGAGAGGTCGAAGCGTCATGCTCGCTGCGCCTTGTCCGAGCTGGAGGTGCGATTTTTTGTTCTGTTTTTGTTCTGGTTGAATACCAATTTTCCCGCGCGGCGTAAATGATACGGGCGGTTCCGCCAGACTGTTAACAACTTCCTCCCAGCCGTGATGCTGTGTTGCGCGGTGTTTAGAAATGCCCACATACTGGCCTGTACGCTGCGCTTTTTTGAAGCCGCGCGCCTTGCCTGACGGCTCGATGCGCATGCTAAAGTGCCGATCCATGCCGATGTAGGGTAAATCCTTATTGAGAAAAAAATGGATCAGCCCGAAAAAAGAGGCGGGAAGGAACCGCCCACTTATGGGAGCGGCACACCCGAGGCGACTTAATCCCAAAACGGAGAAAATGATGATTGCAGATAGATTGACAAAGGGGATGATTGATCTTCAAAAATCAACTTTTTCCATGATGCTTGAGACGATGAGTACCATCCAGGAACGATCCGGACGCGCCGCCCACGCTTATTTCGAACGGATGGCCGGCCTGCCCCGGCAAGGCGTCGAATCCTGGAGCCACTGGATGGATTCGGCGCAAGGGGCCCGTGATGAATTTCGTTCGATGATGCGGGACGGTTACGATGAGTGGGGCAAAAGGCTCGGGAGAAGCGTCCGGCATACCGAGGAAGCCCGGCTTCAGGCCTCGCCGGAAATATCGTCGAATCGCGAAATGGAACAACCGCCCTCCGAAAACGCGCTCAAGGAATTGAAGGAGAATATCGAAGAGAAGCGCATATGATGCACACCGGTTTCAGATGCCGGCGATTGCGCCGCGCCAAGCGCGGGCACTAAAACCGCTGGCCGACGTCCTTGCTTCCGAGTACACCGGCACACCCGTACCGTGCCGTTGCATCCACTGCATGCAAGAAAGACGAGCTTGCCGCGTGTTCCTTGAAGCGGGCCGCTTCGCCGGCAAGTGCCGGAAGAGATCCTCGGGGGCAAGGCCGTCCCGAGGATCTCGAGAGTGTCTTTTGGGGTCATGCTTTTGAAGTGGAAGCGCGCCGCCTGCGCTCCACCAGCAGCGGGCTGACATACGTTTCTCCCCGCATTACGGCGGAAATGGCTGAATTGAGCGCGTCGATTCCCTCATCCTTAAGGCAGTATCCGGATGCGCCCATGTCAATGGCGGCCCGGGCCCGTTCGGCCGAATCGTCCATGGTCAGAACCAGAATTTTAATCGCCTCGTGATGGAGCAAAATATCCGGGATGATCGATATACCCGACCGTCCGGGCATGAAAAGATCCAAAAATATCAAGTCGGGCTTTTCGGTTTTCACCAGCTCGAGCGCGCAGGTGCCGTCCTTTGCTTCACCGACGATGTTGAAATGTTGAAGTTGCTTATCGAATAGCCGCTGGAGTTGTTTTTTAAGTATCGATCTGAAGACATCATGATTGTCCACTATGATAGCCGTATTCATACTCTGAGCGCCTCCATGGGCGGGGCAGCGACCAGCCCGCGCCGGTTAAGGTTAACGCCCGCTCAAGTCATTTCGGTATCAAGGAGCGTGAGCAAATCATTAACTCATTAACTTCTGCATATATGTAAGACCATCATGTGCAAATTGCAAAATGGCGGCCGTCAATCCCGCCTGGAGCGGTGCGATTCATTGTTCGCGGGTGATAAAGCGCGGTTTTTCGGAGAACTCAAGAATACAAACCGGTGCTGATGTATCGTTCACCCTGCAGCACCTTGGATATTGCCCTGCGAATTTCATCTATCCCTTCGTCCTTCAGGCAGTAGCCCGATGCCCCGCGGTCGAGGGCCGCCTTGGCATAGCCGGACCACCCATAGACGGTCAGGATGAGGATTTTAACCGAGGGGTGGCGGGAAATGATGTCGGAGATGATCGAAACGTTCCCGTCAAAAGCTTGTGTGAAGCCGAGGATCACAAGATCGGGTTTTTCTTTTTCCACAAGCTCGAGGGCCGATGGATAATCCCCGGCCTCGCCGACGATGCTCAGTCCCTTGAGGCCTTGCTTCAATTGCGCGCGGTAAATCTCGTGATTGTCGACCAGCACAATCGAGTTCATTTCCAGCTCCTGGGAAAGATTGAGATCGAACGCGCACGGGGACGGCGCTGAATAGCTAAAATAAGCATGAAAGCCTGAAAGCCATCTGCCGACCAGAATTAAAATACCCGGAAACCATATATCAAGATCAAAGAAGAAGAGTTGCAGGATTTCCTCCAACCGAAAAGCTGATCCAAGCGCCTGCGGGGCGGACAAGGCCTGGCTTGCCCGCGAATTCGTGGAAAGCGGCGCCGGGCTCGCCGGCAAGGTGCCGACCGAGATCCTGGGTTGAATAATGCAGCGAGGCCGCGTTATGAGCGCTCGGGGACGATCATTGACAGTCGTCAAGGCCGACGGCGGCGGCCTGCCCGGGCTTGTCTATAAGGGGGCTGATGTAGGTTTTCCCTTGAAGCACGCTCGCAATGGCGCCATTTATGGCTTCCATACCTTCATCCTTGGAGCAGTATCCGGACGCCCCATGTTCGAATGCCAGCCGGGCGCATTCCGAGGAGTTGTACAGCGTGAGAACCAATATCCTGACCGCGCTGTGGCAAGCGGTCAATTCTTGAATGATCGACATCTCCGAACGGGTGAGGGAAACATCCAGGATGACGAGATCGGGTCTTTCCTTTTTCACCAGGTCAAGAGCGGTCCGGTAATCGGCGGCTTCGCCGATGATCGTGCAGGCCGTAATATGCTTTTTGATTATGGATCGAAAAACGTCATGATCGTCCACTACCAGGGCCGTTTTCATAAGACGCCTCGCTTCAGGAGGGTTCTGCCATCCACTCGATTAGGCACACATGAAAAAAGATAAGCAGCGGGTGAACAGCGATGCTGGCTGACCCTATTACCTAGAGTGCGGTTTGTCTACGATTCGCATGTAAATAAGCGCGTGTTCCGATGGCTTAATAGTCCGTCAAATGGGGGCTGATGTAGCGTTCGCCTCGCAGCACCGCGGATATTGCCCTGTTAATTTCGTCTATCGCTTCGTACTTGAGGCAATAACCCGCTGCCCCCCGGGCGAGGGCCGCCGTGGCATAGCCGGACCAATCGTAGATGGTCAGGACTAGGATCTTGACCGAAGGGTGGCGGGAAATGATGTCGGAAATGATCGAAACGTTCCCGTCAAAAGCTTGCGAAAAGCCGAGGATCACAAGATCGGGTTTTACTCTTTCGATAAGCTCAAGGGCCGAGGGATAATCGACGGCCTCGCCGACGATGTTCAGGTCCTTGAGGTTTAGCTTTAGATTGGATCGGTAAATATCGTGGTCGTCGACCAGCACGATCGAGTTCATTGCGGCTCCTGGAGGAAAAACCCCTTGGAATATTTGGGTACAACCAACTGTCGCAAGAGCTCGGCAAGGCACGAGCCGGACGTGAGTTCGGTAAATTGTTATGCAGGAAATTCATCTGTCCATAAAAATTTGACGCCCGGAAAATAAAAAAGCGATGGAAAAAGCCGAAATCGAAAAGCTGCTCGAAGGCGCCGGCGGGTCGGACAAGGCCGCGCTTGTCGTGCTGTTTAGACGGCAAAGTTCAACGTCTGCAAGGCCGACAGCTGCCGGGCAAACCTTGTCGGGTGGCGGGCGGCCCTTTCCGCACAGAAACGCGGCGCTCAAACGTTTGAATGGAAGCCAAAGGGATGGTGATCAGTGCGGGAGAATAGTTGGTAATACAGTGTTACCAAGATCAAAAAACAAAGGGTTGCGGGAAAATCCTGCAACCCTTTGTTTTATTGTGGTAGGCGGTAGAGGATTTGAACCTCCGACTTCCACCGTGTGAAGGTGGCACTCTCCCACTGAGTTAACCGCCCGTGTTCCGAGTTTCAATCGTCCGCTTCATATAGGGTGGAGCCCCTCGGCAAGTCAAGCCTTTTTTCCTGTTCCGGCGCATCCGCATCGCCGGCCGAACCATCATCGATCATCAACGAATTCGCTGGCTTGCCATCCGCTTCGGCTGAAGGTTGGCCGGTTTCAATCGTCGCGCCGTCTTCGGAAGGTCCGCTCCCGCCGCTCTCTTCGGGCGCCCCGGATTCCATGGGAGTCGGCAAGGAGGGCTCTGTATCCGTCTCCGCCGCGGCCGGCGACGGCATTCCGGCCTCATCCCTTGCTTCGGCCGCGGTTCGCTGTTGCACGCCGGCATAGGCATTGCCCAGTTCCTGGATTTCCCTGGGACTGGGCAGGTCTTTGAGGTCCTTTAGGTCGAACAGCTCCAGGAAGGCGCGGGTGGTCGCATAAATCAGGGGGCGGCCGGGAATTTCGCGGCGGCCCAGGACGCGGATCAGCTTGCGTTCCATCAATTGGCGCAGAACGCCACCGCAGTCGACGCCCCGGATATGTTCGATATCGGCGCGGATGATGGGCTGCCGATAGGCGATCAGGGCCAGCGTCTCCAGCGCCGCCTTGCTCAGGCGCTGGGGCGAGGGTTGCAGCAGCCGCTTGATCCATTCATGGTATTCCGGCCGCGAGCGCAGCTGCCAGCCGCCGGCCACTTCGAACAGGCCGAAACCACCGCCCCGCTGATCGTAGTCTGCCTGAAGCTGCGCGAGGGCCGCCCGGATCTCACGGACTTCGACCGTCTCCAGGATGCTTTTCAGCTTATCCGTGGAAAGCGGTTCATCGGCGGCGAACAGGAGACTTTCGATGATGCTGTGCAGTTCATGCATATCGGTCGATCATTGATAAAATAGTCGGATAATGCCGCTTTGGGTACTTTGGACCACGCGCACCAGATTCAGCTTCATCAGTTCCAGCAGCGCCAGGAAGGTGACGATCAGAAATTTTTTTTCCGGGAGCCCCTCGAAGAGTTCGAAAAAAGTGATGGACCCCCGTTCTTCGATCACCGCGATGATGGCGTTCATGCGGTCTTTGACCGAGACGGGCTCCGAGGCCAGGTCGACTGTATGATCCTTGGTGATCTTCTGAAGGATTTTCTGGAAGGCATCGATCAGTTCGAAGAGCCCGACTTGAATGTTGTCCTGCTCCTGCGGGAGGTACGCTTTCGAATTGGGGCGCCGTACGAAGATCTTGTCGCCGAGCAGGTTGCGTTCGGCAAGCGCCTCGGCGGCCGACTTGATCTGCAGGTATTCGGCCAGCGGCCGGGCGATTTCGAGCCGCGGGTCCTCTTCTTCCGTCTCGCCGCCGTGCGACGGGAGCAGCATCCGCGACTTGATCTGCGCCAGTGTGGCGGCCATGACCAGAAACTCGCCCACGTTGTCGATGTTGAGCAGCTGCATCCATTCGATGTAGGCCAGATACTGTTCGGTGATCAGCGCGATGGGAATGTCGTAGACATCCACTTCGTTCTTTTTGATCAGGTGGATCAGCAGGTCCATGGGGCCTTCGAAAACGTTTTCGAGGACCACCTTGTATTCAGCTTCTTGGGTTTCGATGTCCATGCAAGATCAAACCTGCCCGATCAGAGAATATTGACCGCGGCGCGCACCTGCTCCATGGTCCGGCGCGCGACCTCGCGGGCTCTGCGGCTGCCTTCCTTCATGATCTCCTCCACCAGGCCGGGATTGGCTTCATAGTGGCGGCGTGTTTCCAGCATCGGCGCCATGGCCGCGACGAGATTTTCGGCCATGGCCTTCTTGCATTCCACGCAGCCGATCCGGGCCGCACGGCATTGCGAATTGATGCTTTCCGTCGTTTGCGCGTCGGTGTACAGCTTGTGGAACTCATACACATTGCAGATGTCGGGATTGCCGGGATCGCTGCGGCGGGCGCGCTGCGGATCGGTGATCATCTGCATGACCTTGGTTTTGATCTGATCGGGTTCATCGGACAAAAATATGGCGTTGGCGTAGCTTTTGCTCATTTTGCGGCGGTCGAGCCCCAGAATTTTCGGGGTCTGGGTCAGGATGGCCTCAGGTTCGGGAAAAACGTCGCCGTACAGGAAATTGAACCGGCGGGCGATTTCGCGCGTGATCTCGACATGCGGCACCTGATCGACGCCCACCGGAACGGCGTTGGCTTTGTAAATGATGATGTCGGCGGCCTGCAGAACCGGATACCCCAGGAAGCCGAAGGTCGACAGGTCCTTGTTCTGGATCTGGACGATCTGGTCCTTGTACGTCGGGTTGCGTTCCAGCCATGGGACGGGTGTGATCATCGAGAGGATCAGGAACAGTTCGGCATGTTCCGGTACTCTGGATTGGACGAACAGGGTGCTTTTTTCAGGTGAAAGGCCGGCGCTCAGCCAGTCGATGACGATCTGGCGGACATACTCGGACATATTTTTCGGGTTCTCGTAATCGCTGGTCAAGGCGTGCCAATCGGCGACAAAGAAGAAGCACTCGTACCGATCCTGCATCTCCACCCAGTTTTTCAGGGCCCCGAGATAATTGCCCAGGTGAAGCGGGCCGGTGGGACGCATCCCGCTCAAAACACGTTTTTTTCCAGTCATGGATCGCTCCTTGAAAGCCGCACGACATCCGGGGAATGCCGATCGAGGTTATTGAACGCGATAATCTATCGGCTTGATTCCTTTGAATCAAGAGCTTTGTTGGGGATGCCGGTCGCGATCCACTCCCGGATCATGCGGATTTCGTCCTCCCGCGTCTCGACTCTGCCGTTGAGCCTGGCGTCGCGTACTTTCTCGAGAATTTCGCGGAAAAGCGGCCCGGGCTTGAGACCCAGCGCTTTGAGGTCTTCGCCGCCGACGACGGTCTCCACCGTCCGCAGCTGGGTGTGGAAGCGTGAAATGGCTTTCTTGACCGCTTTGCGCTGGGTGACGGCCATCATGTACAGGATCAGCTCGGTGCGGAATGCATGCAGTCGATGGTACAGCTTGGCCGCTGTCTGCGGCAGGTGGCGCTCCAGTTGAAAGAGGCGCTCTTCGGCCTGCAGGCGGCCCGAGCACAACACCTGGGCGTACCGGGGCGCCAGTTCCAGGCGCTGGCAGATCTCGAGGGAGGTCGGCAGATCGAAGCCGCGCAAAAGGACCATGAAATAGACCGCCCAGCGGAGATAGGGTTCTTCCGTGAAAAGCAGATCGTGCCAGGCCAGGGTGCTGCTGACCGCATTGAGTTGTTCGATCAGTTCGTCCTTCAGCGCAAGGGAAGGATGAATGACGGCGAGCAGGCTGTAATCCTCCATGCGGGCGATGGCCGGCGCCGGATTTTGCTCCTCGAGAATCAAACGGATTTCTGTGAAAACCCGTCGCCCGCTGAGGCGCTTGAAAAAGTCCATACGCACGGCATTCTGGATCAGGTTCGAAGTCAGCTTGCCGATGGTGAAGCCGAAGCGCTGCTCGAAGCGGATCGCCCGAAAGACACGGGTCGGGTCCTCGACGAAGCTGAGATTGTGCAGCACCCGGATCACTTTGTCCTTGAGATCTTTCTGAGCGGCGAAGAAGTCGATCAATTGCCCGAATTTATCCGGATTGAGATGAATCGCCAGGGTGTTGATCGTGAAATCGCGGCGGAATAGATCGAGTTTGATTGAGCTCATCTCGACATCGGGCAAAGCGGCCGGTGAACGGTAATATTCGAGGCGCGCCGTGGCGATGTCGATCTTGAAACCGTCCGGGTAAATCACCACGGCCGTGCCGAACTTTTTATGCGTATGGATGCGGGCATTGGACTGCGCGGCAAGGGCTTTGGCAAAGGCGATGCCGTCGCCTTCGACGACGATGTCCAGATCTTCGTTGGGGCGGTACAGAAAAAGATCCCGGACGAATCCCCCCACCACATAAGCCTCGAAAGCGAGCCGGTCGGCGGTCCGGCCGGCCTGCCGCAGGGTCTCGATGATGCGCTCCGTCAGGCGTTCCTGCATGAAGTGATTGATATTCCGCGTGCGGGCGTGCAGCGGACTCTTGAAGGGGTCGGCGGTGTTGTTGGGCGCCAGGCGGGATTGCTGCACCAGGATATTGAGCAGGTCGGTGCGGGTGATCACGCCCAGGATCGCCGTGCCGTCGACCACCGGCAGAATGCGCTGCTTGTTGGTGATGATTTTTTCCTGCACCTCCGGCAGTTCCGCTTCCGGGGAAACCTGCTCCATTTCGGTATTCATGTAGTCTTTGACCGGCGTCCGGCCGAGTTCGTGAAAAATCGCTTTTTCGATCACCTGGCGCGTAATGAAACCGGCCAGGCTGTGGGGGGGATCGGCATCCACAACCAGCAGGGCATTGATGTTGTAGCGTGTCAGCAGCGCGTTGGCCTCGGCGCAGCTGACATCGGTTTTGACCGTTATGGGGGGTGACGCCATGAGGTGGCGCGCCTGCCGGCGGGTTCGAATCTGGCGCTGCAACTCCTTGAAAAGCGATTGTTCGACCTGGGCCAGGGTTTCGCCTTTGATGACCGCCGAAGCCGCGGATGGATGCCCGCCGCCGCCGAGGGTACTCAGAATATCCCCTGCGTCCACATCGTCGGTGCGGCTGCGGGCCACGATGTAGACCTTGTTTTCCATCATGGCCAGGGCGAACAGGGCATCGATCTCTTCCATCTTCACCATTTTATGAACGAGGAAGGCGAAATCCGGCAGATAATGATCATAGGCGACCCGGGTGACGACGACTTCGACGCCGTTGATGATGTGGCGCGTGGTGGCCTGAATCATGTCGTTCAGGTAGCCGATTTGTTCGGGACTGATTTCGCGGGCGATCAAGCTGGAGATGATGTTGATATTGGCGCCCTGCCTGACCAGAAATGCGGCCGCATCGAAATCCTCGGCCGTTGTGGAGTTGAAGGTGAACGATCCGGTGTCTTCATAGATGCCCAGGCACATGATCGTGGCTTCCTCGGCGGTCAGCGCCAGGGCGCGTTTGCGGATGATGTCCGTCAGAATCGTGACCGTCGCGCCGGTCAGGCGGTGAAACTCCTGCTGTCCCCGGATGTCGTCCGACTTTACCGGATGGTGATCATAAATGTGGACTTCCAGCTCCTTGTTATCCAGTATGGAGGCCAGTTTGCCGATGCGGTCGGCCCGGCGGGTATCCACGAGCACAAGCCGCTTTACCTCCGGCATGCGGATATCTTTGATATCCGTCAGATTGAACAGGTACACCATTGACTGAATGAAAAAGTTGCGCAGGCTTTTTTCCTGCGACCCGGGGAAAACCACTTTGGCATCGGGGTACAGCTTTTGAGCGGCGAGCAGTGAACCCAGAGCGTCGAAGTCCGCATTGATGTGCGTCGTGATGACCGTCAATTTCTCCGAATCGTGCGCAGGCATCGCTTCCTGGCCGCCCGGCGTCGGCATGGGGTCGTAGGGGCTTTGCGTCATCGCAGAAAATAGTCATACATCCTTTTATTTGGCAAGAATTACCATTTCCGCCCGTTCTCAAGTTTCGATCCGAACGGCCGAAATTTAGAAAAAGCATGGTATGCGGTTTGCTTTAGAGCCTTGAAGACGGCGAAAGGAATCAGTTATTGCTGCAACAGTAGCGTTATGCTACCTCAAAATGAATTCGAATTCTTTAGGGAAAACGCGCTTCGCGGCAGCCTGACACGGTCGGACGGCAATAGATTCGAGGGGGAAAAATGGCGGTTTATCTATGGGAAGGGAAGAACCGAAGCAACCAGGTGCAGAAGGGGGAACTGGAAGCGGTCAGTGAAGACGCCGTACGGGCCCACTTGAACCGCATGCGGATCGTGCCTTCCAAGATCAAGAAGAAGCCCAAGGACCTGTTCGAAAATGTCGCTTTCCTCCAGCCCAAGGTCAAAGAAAAAGACATCATCATTTTCGCTCGCCAGTTTTCGACTATGATCGACGCCGGACTGCCCATCATCCAGTGCCTCGATATTCTGCAAGCCCAACAGGAAAACGCCACTTTCAAGAAGATGCTCAAGGAGATCAAGGATGGGGTCGAAAGCGGATCGACGCTCGCCGAAACGCTGAAGAAATACCCCAACCAATTCGACAATCTGTTCGTGAACATGGTTTCAGCCGGCGAGGCCGGCGGTATTCTGGATGTGATCCTCAAGCGCCTGTCGGGCTATATGGAAAAGGCCGCCAGGCTCAAGCGCAAGGTCAAGGGCGCCATGGTCTACCCGGCCATCACGATCTCTGTCGCCGTGATCGTCGTGGCGGTGATCCTGGTGTTCGTCATCCCGGTATTTCAGGAAATGTTTGCCGATTTCGGCAGTGCATTGCCCGGCCCTACATTGATCGTGATCGCGATCAGCAATTTCGTAAAATCAAAAATACATTATATCATCGGCGCGTGCATTCTCTTCGCCATCGCATTCAAACAATATTATAAAACCGACAAAGGCAAGCTGACCGTGGATGCCTTTGTTCTCAAGCTCCCCGTATTCGGACTGCTGCTGCGCAAGGTGGCCGTCGCCAAGTTCACCCGCACCATGGGAACCATGCTCTCCAGCGGGGTGGCCATACTGGAAGCCCTGGACATCGTGGCCAAGACATCCGGCAACCGCATCATCGAAAATGCAATCTATTCCGTTCGTTCAGGCATTGCGGAGGGGCGCACGATGGCCGACCCGCTTTCGAGCAGCGGCGTGTTTCCCGCGATGGTCTGCCAGATGATTTCAGTCGGCGAATCCACCGGTGCATTGGATGCCATGCTGGAAAAGATCGCCGATTTTTACGATGAAGAAGTCGATCAGGCGGTCGAAAATCTCACCGCCATGATCGAGCCGATGATGATCGTGTTTCTGGGCATCATCATCGGAGGACTGATCGTGGCCATGTATCTGCCGATCTTCAAAATGGCCGGTGCCGTCGGTGGATGATGCCTGACGGCGGGGTGCCCGTTTTCTCAACAGCGTGCTGAATTAAGTCGATCGGTTTGCGCGATACCTTAAAAGCTCAGTCGTCTCGGTCGGGACATGAACCTCAGGCCTCGTCAAAATGGCTCATCCCTTCCCGTGTGGTATTGCTTTTCTTTCTGGTGAGTTCAACCGTGTATACGCACCTGCGTCAGGGTGTCGATTCCGAATTTCGCCTGACGCTGATGTACTATCTCATCCTGGCGATCGTCTTATCCTCTTTTTTGTCTTTTTTCATCAAAGCGCGCTCCAAATCGCTGTTTTCCAAATTTCATCTGAGCATCGATACGTTCATCGTATCGCTCATCATCGTGGTCACAGGAGGTTTTTCCAGCTTCTTCTCCTTTTTATATTTGCTGGTTATCATCTATGCCAGCATGCTCGTGTACATGCGCGGCGGACTGCTGATCGCCGCGTTGAGCAGTATTCAATATGCGGGCCTGGTCATTTTGCAGTATCGCGGTATTCTGCTGCCGATTACGAATGATCCCGCAACGGTGCTGGCGCCACTCGGCTGGGCGCATTTGAGTTATAGAATCCTGATCACGACCGCTGCCTGCTTTGCCGTGGGCTTCTTGAGCGGACTCCTGACCGAACAGAACCGGAGGACGCAAAACGAGCTCAGGGATATGGAAACGCATGTCAAACGGGTGGAGAAGATGGCCTACATGGGCGAAATGGCGGCAGGCCTGGCGCATGAGATAAAAAACCCGCTCGCATCGCTGGTGGGTTCGATCCAGATGCTCAAGGATGAATTCCATTATGATTCCGATCACAGCCGGCTGATGGAGATCATACTGCGCGAAACGGACCGGCTGAGTACATTGGTGAACGACTTCCTGTTCTTCGCCCGCCCCCCGGCCGGTAAGCCGGTCAAGCTCAATCTGAAAGAAGCCGTGGAAGAGATCATCGACCTGTTCGAACAAGATGCCAACCACGCGAAGCACTTCACATTGACCAGGAAGCTGTCGAATTCCTCCTGGGTGGTGATGGACCCGGCGCACCTGCGCCAGGTGATGTGGAACCTGCTGTTGAATGCGGCCGAAGCGGTCGGAGACGACGGGGTGATCGAAATCGAAACGCTGAAGATGAAGAATAATGAAATCGGCGTGCGGATCAAGGACAATGGATGCGGAATGCCCCCCGAGGTGGAACAATCGATCTTCGATCCCTTCTATACGACCAAGCCGGAAGGCACCGGGTTGGGACTTTCCATCGTTCACCGGATCCTGGAGGCGTACGGCAGCCGCCTGGATGTGATCACCGGCCAACAGGCCGGGACGACGGTGACCTACACGCTCAAACAGACCTCCGTATGATGAACCCGATCTTCGCCAACCCGCCTGGCGCGGAGCAGATCGCCCGCCATTGCGGCCGATCGCGCGCTCTGCGCGTTCGCCCACCGCACCGCCGGCTGTCCGCCTCTATTCAGAAGTAAATAGGGCGTATTCGGACAAGTGTATTAAAAAAGATATTGCGGTGTCGCCTGGAGAGCACTTTTCAGCAGATGCTGTTCTATCCGCCTTGGCTGAATTAGGGCTATCTATATGGCGGGATTAGGAGAAACACTGATTTGTTCAAAGTGGTATTTATCTTGCTTGGTTCCTTTGCGTGTTCTTTGGCAACGTTCTCTGAACAGCTCGAAAAAGGCAAATCATCCGAAAGGGTGAGACGCAAAGCCACTGGCCTAAGTCCGCGAGGATAGGGTAGCAGGGTTGCCGGGCGAAACGACATCTCCAGAAGATGCGTTGTTCGCCGGCTTGAATCTGGAGATGTCATGCGCAATTATCGAATCCACCATTGGGCCGGAATCATTGCAACCGCCGCCGCTTTTCTGATCGCCTGTCCGCTTTTCGCCGTCGCAGCGCAGGTGACGCTGCAATGGGATGGCGTCAGCCCCGCTCCCGAAGGCTATCGGCTTTTCCAGCGTTATGCCGGGCAGCAGTACGATTATGAGAATCCGTTGTGGGCCGGTGGGGGCACCCTCTGCACGGTTACCATCGACACCGAGCAGACTGCTTACTTCGTCGTCCGGGCATATGCCGGAGCAGAAGAGAGCGCGGACAGCAACGAAGTTTCCATTACCGCCAGCGAACCTCCGGCCGTCGAGGCGGACAGCGACGGGGATTCAATTCCCGATGCGGCCGATGCATTTCCCGATGATGAGACCGAATGGATCGACACAGACCAGGACGGTACCGGGAACAATGCCGACCCGGACGATGACGCAGACGGCCTGCCGGACAGCTGGGAAATCGAATATGGTCTCGATCCGCTGTCCGATGACGCAGACCTGGATCTGGACGGCGACGGGATATCCAATTACGATGAATATCGGCAGGGCGACGATCCTTCAGCCGTCGTCGGCAATTCAGCCCCGCAAAAACCCGTGCTTTCCAATCCGCAAGAAGGCGCCCTGGTGGGATTGACACCGGAGCTCGCGGCGGGAGATTTCAGCGACGCGGATGGCGACGCCCACGCCCGGACGCGGTACCAGATCGCTTCCACAGACGATTTCAGCGACCTGGTGCTGGACTATACCAGCGCGACCCAGCGCTCCCGGCTCAAAGTGATGGATCTCGTTCTCGACCCCGACACCACGTACTTCTGGCGCGTCCAGTTCATCGATGAACGCAATGCTGCTTCGGAGTGGTCCGCCCCGTTCGCTTTCACGACAATCGACTGGCATACCGCCGGAGATGCCGACGCAAACGGAATTTTCGACGATCAGGAGATCGATGCCTACATCGACTTGGATGGGGACGGATTGCATGACGCCGACCAGCCTGGAATGCTTTGTCTTCGAATACCGGATGTCGTGAATCCGCATATCGCGCTCAAAGGGGCCGGCGAACAGGTCCGCATCGTCGCCGCGAAAGGCTATGGCGCGGAAAGCCTCAAGCTTGCCCTGAACCAGCCCGACAGCATGACCGGTATGGTCGGCTTCAAACTTCATCTCGACGGGGATGACGCCGCGGCCAGCGTTCGGATCTACTTCACCCAGCCCGCCCCGCATGATGCCAAATGGTACAAATATGACAGCGAAAGCGGGTGGTCGATTTACCCGCATGCGGTGTTCAGTTCGGACCGGCGCGCCATCACCCTGCTGTTGGAAGACGGCGGGCCGGGAGACCAGGACGGTGTTAAAAACGGCGTCATCGTCGATCCCTCCGGATTGGGATTCGGCGTCCGGGAGGCGGACGGCGGATCTTCTTCGGGCGGAAGCGGAGAGGGGGGGGCAGGCGGATGTTTTATCGATACGCTGAACAACCGGAAGATATCCGGCCGTCACGTGGGTGAAAGCACGCTTGCACTTGCCGGGACCGGTCTGCTGCTCATCGCGGCCCTCAGTCCATTCTGCAGGCGGAGGTTCGGGAGAAATTAGAATCCCTTGTATTCGAGAACAAGAACCCCTTCCGGACCCGCTGCCGGAAGGGGTTCTTATTTTGAGACCTCCGGCCATAAGCCGCACTGTTTCGAAGACACGGCCGCTGAAACCTGCGTATCGGCGTCAGCAGGCCGGCCGCTCGATGTCGGGGCACGCGCGATGCTTTTTCGGCGCGTTGAACCCTCGGGATCATGCCTCGAATCGATAACCGAAAGAGCGATCGGCTTCGGCTGTAATACGGTTCAACTCGGATTCCAGTTCCAATATGTAGGTCTGGAGGGTTTCGATTCCGGCAGAACCTGGTACGTGGATCGGGTGCCCGTAGACCACCCTGCAGGGCGTCGCCGGCCACGGCAGGATGAAGCGGTCCCAGCTTCTGAATACTTTACGCCGCCTGGCGCTGTAGGCGATCGGGATGATGGGGCAGCCTGTTTTCTGGGCCAGCAGGATCACCCCCGGCTGCACCCGATGCCGGGGCCCCTGCGGTCCATCCGGAACCACGACGCCCGGACGCGCTTCGGCCCGCATGATTTCGACCTGCCGGATCAGCGCCCTCAGCCCGCCTTTGCGGGTCGAGCCGCGCACGGTCACCTGGCCCTGACGTTGAAGGACCTGGGCGATGATTTCGCCGTCGGCCGAATTGCTGACCATAATGGCGGCGCCCAGGCGTTTGTAGAGATAACTGAGCAGCAGGATACGCGAATGCCAGAAGGCGTAAATGCATTTACGGGTCGCTTCGAGGGCCGCCACCGGTTCGGGCTTGCGAATGGTGATCGTGGAAGCGGCGAAGAGAAAGTCGATCAACAGCTTGCCGCCGAGCCCGATCAGGCGCCATTTGCGATCCACCGGTTTTGTTCTCGCCTTAAACAGCATGGCGCTTCTCCATGAGCGAACAGGCCAGATCGGCCACCCGGCCGGATGCTCCTGCGTGTCCCAGTTTGCGCCGGACTTCCCCCAGCCCGGTACAGGCGTTTGCATAGAGCGCCGGATCCGAGAGCAGCGTGCGGACTTCGCGGGCGATCGCCGCCGCAGTCGCCTGATGCTGGATCAATTCGGGCATCAGTCGGCCGCCGGCGATCAGGTTGGCCAGGCCGATATGTTGAACCCGGATCATGAGCCTGCCCAGCAGATAGCTCAGCGGTGAGACTTTGTAGGCGATGACCGTCGGCGTACCACATAACGCCGCTTCCAGGGTGACGGTTCCCGAGGCCGCCACGGCCACGCGGCAGCGTGAGAAAAGCGAATGCACCGGTTCGTCCGTAATTTCCAGATCCGCCGGACCGGCTCGATCCACGATATCCCGAATCATGGCCGGAGCGATCGTCGGTGCGCGGGAAACCATGAAGCGCAGTCCGGCATGGCTGCGCTTCAGCAATGCGGCGGACTTGAGCATCTCCGGCAACAGGCGGGCCACCTCCCGGTCCCGCGAACCCGGCAAGAGGGCGACGATCGGCGGCCGGCTCGAACAAGGCGGAGGAGCGGCGGAATTTTCAGGTGCATCCATCAAGGGATGTCCGACGAAAGAAACCGGTATGCCGTGCCGGGCATAAAACTCCGCCTCGAACGGCAGGATCACCGCCATGTGATCCACCCTGGCCCTGATTTTCTTTACCCTTCCGGCGCGCCAGGCCCAGATCTGCGGGCTGATATAGTAAAGCACCGGAATCCCCGCGCGTTTGGCCGCTGCGGCGAGGTGCAAATTGAAATCCGGGAAATCGATCAGGATCAGCAGATCGGGATGCGCGCGGACCAGCAGGCGCTTCAATTCGGTCATCGCGCTTACGAGGCGCGGGATTTTGGCCACCACCTCGGTGACGCCCACCACGGACAACCGATCGGCCGGGATGACGATTTCTGCGCCGGCAGCCTGCATCGCACGGCCGCCTACGGCCGCAACACGCAGATCGGGGCGGCGCTTTTTCAACTCTCGGATCAGGTGCGCGCCATGTTGATCTCCGGACGCCTCTCCGGCGACCATGACCACCAGGGGGGATTGCATCGTACGGCCCTCAGGCGCCCCGCTGCGGGGTGCCATGCTGAATCTGATCCATGATGTCGAGGGCGATGCGCAGTGCGTCGCGCCCCATCTGACCGGTGACTTCAGGCCGGCTTCTCTGGCGCACCGAGCGGATGAACGATCGCAGTTCGGAATCCAGGGCGTCGGCCTGATCAAAAGCGCGCTGCTCCATGGCCATGCCGGGAATCACGCCGTTTTTATTACTCGGGTCGGGCCGCACGACGGTGATGCCGCGGTTGGCAAAATCGACCGAGATATACGCCTCTTTTTGAAACAAACGGATTTTGCGTTCATTTTTAGCTGAAATGCGGCTCGCGGTGACGTTGGCCACGCATCCGTTTTCGAATTCAAGGCGTGCGTTGGCGATATCCACGTGTCCGGAGACCACCGATATGCCCGCCGCATGAATCGCGCGCACGCCGGAGCGTACGAAGTTGAGGATGATGTCGATGTCGTGGATCATGAGATCCAGGACGACGCTGACATCGGTTCCGCGATCCTTGAAAATACTCAACCGATGCGATTCGATAAACCGCGGGTCGCGGATCATGCCGTTCAGGGCCCTGACCGCGGGGTTGAAGCGCTCCAGATGGCCGACCTGGATAAGGCATCCCTTTTTTTCGGCCAGCGCGATCAGGTCATCGGCTTCCTCCAATTCGGCGGTGATCGGTTTTTCGATCAGCACGTCGACGCCTGCGTTCAGGAAATCACGGCTGAGGGCATGGTGTACCTGCGTCGGAACCACGATGCTGACGGCGTCCACAAGGCCGATGAGTTCGCGGTAGTCGGCAAAAAATCGGACCCCGTGCTGGTCGGCGATCCTGCGGCCCTGCACGGCATCGGTGTCGGATACGCCGACGAATTCGACATCGTCCATCGCCGCATATTTTTCAGCGTGGAATTTGCCCAGGTATCCGACGCCCACAACGGCGGCGCGGATTTTGCGGTTTTCGAAATGTTTGGCGTTCATGCGGATTCGCTGCTTTCGCTGAATTGGGAATCGTCCAGGGCGATGATTGAAATCCCGCAGGCATCCGCTTTTTCGATCATCGCCTCCCGGTCGAACACCACGGCCTTGCCTGCTTCCACCGCCAACACCCGGGTTTGTGCGGCCTGCATGCTTTCAATGGTGCCGCAGCCGACGGCGGGAACATCGAAGCGCGTGTCCTGAATGGGCTTGCAGACTTTGACGACCACGGCCTCGCCTTTGCCGAGGGCGCCTCCCCGCCGGATCGTTGCATCGGTTCCGTCGATGGCTTCGACCGCCAGAACGCTCCCGCCCCCGACGACTACGCACTGGCCGATATCCAGCCGCCCCACGGCCTTGGCGATTCGCCAGCCCAGTGCGACATCGGCCCATTCGGATTTGGAAAGCTTGCGGCGCGTCCAGGTTCCGGACGGAGCCAGCAATTCGGGCAGCAGCAATGTCGAGGCTTCGATGCGGATGCCTTCGGATTCGAGCAGTTCGGCAAAAGCCCGCAGGAGCGCATCGTCATGGGTGTGGCGCATTCTGGCCATGAGGCCGATGGCTTTCATGTCCGGCCGCACATTGGTGAACATGCGCGTTTTGGTGATCGCGCCCATCATGACCGCGCGCGTCACGCCATGTTGGTGGAAAAATTTGACCAGGCGTTTGACCTGCCCAAGGTAAAACCAGTCCACGGCGCACACCAGCGACGCCAACCGGGGGTCGGTCTCGTCATGGTATCCGGCCGCGTAAACCTGCCATCCCTTTTGGGCCGCCATGCGCGCAAAAAGCAATGGGAACTGGCCGCTGCCGGCAATCAGGCCGATCTTTGGATCCATAGCGACTACCGCCGGTGATTCAACGGGTGATACCCCGCTGGGACGCCTTGATGAAGGCGATGAAATTTTTGACTTCGGGCACCGGTTCCACTTCGGCCGCAACCCGTTCGATTGCCTCGTTCAGGGTCAATCCGATTCTGAAGATCAGGCGATAGGTTTTTTTCAGTTCGGCCAGCGATTCGCTCGAAAATCCCTGCCGTTTGAGACCGACCTGGTTCAGCCCGTGCAGCCGGGCGCGGTCGCCGGCCGCGATCACATAAGGGGGAATATCTTTGACCACCGCGGATTTTCCCCCGACAAAGGCATACTCACCCACGCGCACGAACTGATGGATCGCCACCAGGCCGCCGATGGTCGCATGGTCGCCGATGGTGATATGCCCGGCCAGGGTGGCATTGTTGGCCATGACCACCTGTTTGCCGACCATGCAATCGTGTGCGATGTGCGTGTACGCCATCAGGAAACAGTGATCGCCGATGACGGTGCGGCCCCCTCCGAATTCGGTTCCGCGGTGGATGGTGACGAACTCGCGGATGATGCAGTTGGCGCCGATAACGACATGCGATTCTTCGCCCTTGAATTTGAGGGATTGAGGTGCTGCGCCGATGGCGGCGTATTGATAGATATGGCAATTGGGCCCGATTTCCACAAAAGGATCGATCACCGTATGCGGGCCGATGATGGACCCTGCGCCGATCGTGACATTGTCGGCGATGATGGAATAGGGACCGATGCTGACGTCTTCGGCAATTTGGGCTTTAGGACTGATGATGGCGGTGGAATGAATCATTGTTCGGCCTCGATGGTTGCCATGAGTTGGGCTTCGGCCACGATCTGGCCGTCGACTTTGGCGGTTCCGGACAATTTCATGACTTTGGCGCGCTGTTTGAGAACCTCCAGTTCCATGATCAATTGATCGCCGGGAACCACCGGTTTCCTGAATTTAACCTGATCCAGTCCCATGAAGTACATGAGTGCATTTCGTCCCTTCAGGCCCATGGACTGAATGGCCAACACGCCTCCGGTCTGGGCCATGGCCTCGAGAATCAAAACACCGGGCATGATGGGCGTACCGGGAAAATGGCCCTGAAAAAAAGGTTCGTTGATCGTCACGTTCTTCAGCCCGACCGCTTTTTTGCCGGCTTCGAGGGCGACAATGCGGTCCACCAGGATAAATGGGTAACGATGCGGCAGATGATCCAGAATTTCGCGAATATCCATGGCTGCTTCCATCGGTGGATTCCTTTGCCTTTAGGGTGATGCGGAATTATCGAGACGAAGACGGATCCGGCGGGTTGCGCAATCCGGATTCCAGCTGCCGGACCCGCTTGACCAGGTCCGGCAGTTCGGGCAGCACCTGCTGCAGGCGCAGCCAGGTGCGGTGCGGCATGGCGACGATTCCGCCTGAGAGAATCTGTTTTTCCGGCACCGAATGGCCGATGCCGGCCTGTGGGCCGACGATTGCGCCGTCACCCAGGGTCAGGTGGCCGGCGATACCGGCCTGACCGGCGATAATCACATGGCGTCCGATTTTGGTACTCCCCGAGATTCCCACCTGGGCGATCAGCAATGCGTGTTCGCCGACTTCGACGTTGTGTGCGATGTGAACCTGGTTGTCGGTTTTGACGCCGGATTTGATCCACGTTTTGCCGAACGTGGCCCGGTCGATCGTGTTGCAGGCACCGATTTCGACATCGTCGTCGATCTGCACGATGCCGGTCTGCGGCATCTTGATATGGCGGCCCTGATCCTGTACGAAGCCGTAGCCGTCGCTGCCGATCACCGTTCCGGCATGCACGATGACCCGGCACCCGATGCGGCAGCGTTCGAGAACACTGACCTGCGGATAGATGACGGTGTCATCGCCGATCACCGCTTCGTCGCCGATGACGACGTGGGGGTGGAGAACCACCCGTTCGCCCAGCACTACATTGCGGCCCAGAACCGTGTAGGCCGAGATGGTGACGTCTTTGCCCAATACGCACTGCGGGCCGATGACCGCCGTGGGGTGAATTCCGGCCGGCGGCCGGGACGGCGGGTAAAGCGCGGAGACGGCGCGCGCAAATGCAACCCGGGGCTGATCGACCCGAATGAGATTACGGCCGGTGCATTCGGCATTGCGCGGCACGATGACCGCGGCCGCCCGGCTGTGCGCCACCTTTTTGAGCGCGGGTCCTTTTTCGGCAAACGTGATCTGGCCGTCGCCCGCCCCCTCGATCGGCCCGGCACCTTCGATCAGGCACTGCGGATCTCCCTGCAGGTCGCCGCCGACCAGGGCTGCCAGTTGTTCGAGTTTCATCTGCATGGTTGGCTTCACTTGCTTTTGGGCTGTTTATCGTTGTAGAGGCGGACGATTTCATTCGTGATGTCATTTTGGTCGGGAGCATAAACCACATTGGTGTCTTCGACGATCAGCAGGTAGCCTTCCTTTTTGCCGTAGACTTGAATGATATCGAAAACTTCCTTGCGGATTCGATTGAGCAGGCGCACCTGGGTTTCGCGAAGCTGGCGATCGTATTTCTGCTTGAGCGCCTTCATATCGTCCATTTTGCGGTCCAGCTGCCATTTTTTCTCTTCACGCGCTTCCTTGCTCATCACGCTGTTGTCTTTTTCCAGTTGACTCTGCAAGGCCTGCAGTTCTTCACCGTTCTTCTTGAGGTCGGCTTCCATTCTCTGGCCTTCTTCGGTGATTTCTTTCTTGGCCGCCTTGCCGACAATCGAATTCTCGACGATCTTCTGGAAACTCACCGTCCCGATTTTGGCATCCGCACCCAAAGCGGGTGCGGCGGCAACCATCACCGCCAATCCGGCCAGAACGGCCGCCATGCGCTTGAACGAATGCATAAATCCTCCTCCTGTCCTTCGTACGCTCTAAAGCTGGCGCCCGACGCTCATTCGGGCATCCCATGAAATCGCTTCAACTAAAAAGCGCCACCCATCGTGAATTCCCACTTTCCGGAACTCTCGTCTTCCCTGCGGTCCAGAACGTGGCCGTATTCGATACGGATGGGCGCAATGGGCGAAAACCAGCGTATGCCGCCGCCGACGCTTTCGCGCAGATCGCCCAGGTCGATCATGCCATCATATACATTGCCGGTGTCGAAGAATACAACCCCCATGACGCCCGCCTCTTTGGCGATCGGGAAGATGATTTCGGCGTTGAACTGGATCATGTGGTCGCCGCCGACTTTGGTTCGCTCGCCGTCCTCGTTGATCTCCGTCAGATAGACCCCGCGGTAGCCGAATCCGCGCAGCGAATTGATGCCGCCCAGATAGAATTTTTCATAATCGGGCAGCCACTTGTCCTTGTCGTTGCCGTGCACATAACCTGTTTTGCCATGGATGAATCCGGTCAGCCCCCAGAAAAGGGGGTAATAGAAGCCGCTTTCCAGGATGTATTTGTTGTAGCCGACATCTCCTCCCAGCCCGGCGTATTCGAATGAAATGCTGTGCTTGGATCCCTGGGTGGGATTGAAGACGCGGTCGCGTGAATCGTACCCCAGGCCGATGCCGACCAGGCTCGTGGTGTGCTTGCCGGTGCGGCGCTTGATCGCATCCGACGCGTCTTCGCCGATATCGGCGACCTCGGTTTCGTCATACCCGTAACGCCAGTAGAGCCGCGTGTAATCATATACCGGGTAGCTGAACCGCAGGCCGCCGCCCACGCTGTCGAGTTCGTACTCATCTTCGACATCCCGTTCCTGGCTGTAGGCTTCGAGGGTGGTGCTCAGGCGCGTGTCCATGAACCACGGCTCGGTAAAGCTCATGTCGTAGCGCGTGGTCGACTCTCCGAACTGACCGTTGAATTTCAATATCTGGCCGCGGCCCAGGAAATTGCGCTGAATAACCGAGCCCACCAGAAAGGTCTGCTCCGCGCTGCTGTATCCGGCGCCGAAGCTGAACGTGCCGGTGGGCTTTTCCTTGACTTCGAGCTTGAGGATCTTCTGGTCTTCGCCGCTCCCCTTGAGCAGGTCGACCTTGATGTCCTCGAAGAAATCCAGCCGATAGAGATTGCGCATGCTGCGCTTCAATGCGCTGCCGTTGAAGAGTTCCTGCTCGTGAACCCGCATTTCGCGCCGGATCACCTTGTCCCGCGTTTTTGTATTTCCGCTGACGATGATTTTCTCGAAATAGACCTGCTGGTTCTTTTGAGCCGTAAAGTTGATATCGACCGTCAAGTCTTCGGTGTTTTCCTGAATGAGCGGTTTGACTTCCGCGTTGGCATAGCCCTCATCGCCGTACGCATCGGTGAGCGTGATCACATCGTTGCGCACCTTTTCACGATCATAGTAGTCGCCCGCGGTGATGCTCAGCTTCTGGAGCAGTTCTTCTTTGGGCTTGATCAGTTCCCCGCCCACATCCACCCGGCCGACTTTGAACTGCGGCCCCTCTTCGATCTTGATGGTGATCTGGATGTTTTCTTCCCCGATGTCGACCAGCGGCTCGCCGATGCGGGCTCTGATGAAGCCGCGATTGTGGTAGAAGGCATTCAGGCGGGCAAGATCCTGATCCAGTGTGGTGCGGTCCAGGTCGCCCGAAGAAGTCAACCAGTAGAAGAACCCCTTTTCCGAGGTTTTCATCTCATCTTCCAATTCATCTTCATCAAAGGCCTGGTTGCCTTCAAAAGCGATTTCGGTCACATACACCTTCGGCCCTTCTTCGATCTTGAATTCCAGGTCGGCCTGATTGTTCTCCAGGGGATGGAGTTCGTAGTCCACCCTGACCTGGTGGTAATTCTTGCCCTTGTAAAGGGTTTCGATCTGTTCGACATTGCTGCGGATTTTGAAGATGTTCAGTATGGCGCCGGTATTCAGGGTCAGGTTTTCCTTGATCTCCTCGTCCTTGAAACGCGAATTGCCCGCGAACTGGATGCGCCGGATGGTGGGCTTCTCTTTGACATGAAAGGTGACGATGGGTCCGTCCGGTCCGGGATCGGCCTCGACCCGCACATCGTCGAAATAGCCCATGCCGTAGATGGCCCGCAGATCCTTGGAAAGCATTTCCGGCTGATAAACGCTGCCCGCCTGCGACTGGATGACCCGCAGGATGGCATCGCTTTCAATGCGCTGGTTTCCCTTCAGATTGACTGCGGAGATGATTTCGCGTTGAAAAAGGTCGGTGCTGATCTGGCGGCCCAGATCGTTCAAGACGGAAATCAGGTTTTCGATGCCGCTGCCCGAGACGTGGTATGCCTTGGACTGCCGTGAGGTCGGATCCTCGAGCAGCTGGGCATCGACGCTGAAGCTTTCGCCGATCAGGGTGAAGGAACCCCAGACCACGCGCTGCGCCCCGTGCCGCTGCGCCAATTCGATGATTTTATCGGGATCGGCGGGAGTCCGGGCAAGTTCCGCCTGTTCCGGGCCTTCGATCAAAACCGGCTGCGCGCCGTCCTGTTCAAAGCGTGCGGCCAGGATCGAGGGCATTTGCGTTGCAAGATAGCCGAACTGCTGGGGCGCATTGATCGTGAACGGCAGGATCAGCACGCGAATCGGTTCGGAGGCCGCACGCGCTGAGGGCAGGGGGAAGAAGAAAGTCCAGATCAGGGTCATCAGCAGAAGATTACAGCGGGTCTTCCAGCGGCCAGGGGTCATTTTCGCCTCTGCATTGGTACGGGGTCGCGATTTCCGGTTCAGCTCAGATAAGCCAGTCGGCCTTCGGCGATAGTCGCCTGGCGGCTCATCAGGGCCGCCAATTCCATGTTGTGGGTCACCACAACCATGGCCATTCCCAATTCCCGGTTCAGTTCGAGTAATAATCGATGCACCTGCTGGCTGTTGGTCTTGTCCAGGTTGCCGGTGGGTTCATCGGCCAGGAGCAAAGCCGGCCGCAGCACCAGCGCGCGCGCGAGGGCCACGCGTTGCTGTTCGCCGCCGGATAGTTCGGTGGCTCTCTGGTGCAGCCGCCCGGCCAGTCCGACCCGCGTCAGAATCGACTCGGCCATGGATGCAGCCCGTGCCTGGTCGATACCCTGGATCAGTGCAGGCAGCATGGTGTTTTCCAGTGCCGAGAATTCGGGCAGCAGGTGATGGAACTGGAACACAAAACCCATATTTCGGTTGCGGAATCGCGCCAGCTGGAGATCGTCGAACCGGAATACGTCCTCACCCTCGAAGTAGAGTGCGCCCCCATCCGGGCGGTCCAGCGTGCCGAGGATGTGCAGCAGGGTCGACTTGCCGATTCCCGAAGCCCCGACGATGGCCAGCCGTTCGCCGCTTTCAAGCTCGAGATCGAGCCGGTCGAGGATCTGGATGGCGGCCTGCGGCCCCTGGAAGCATTTGGTCAGGCCCTCGGCACGCAGGATCTTGCCGGCCGCCGGCGCGGTTCCGGCCGCGGCGAAGGTGTCAACCATAGCGGATCGCCTCCACCGGATCGAGCCGCGCGGCTTGATGCGCCGGATAGAGTGTGGCCACGAAACAAATCAGCATGGCGGAAACGGCGACCAGCGACAAATCGCCCAAATTCAAATCGACCGGCAGGGCGGTGATATAGTACACGTCCCCGGGCAGCCGGATCAGTTGATAGCGTTCCTGCAGCAGGCACAGGGCGGTTCCGAGCACGACGCCGGCCGTGGTGCCCAGGGCGCCGATCGACAGGCCCTGGAGGATGAAAATGCGCTTGATGGATCGCGCCGGTGCGCCCAGGGCCCTGAGCACGGCGATGTCTTTGGTTTTTTCCATGACGAGCATGACCAGGGAACTGGTGATGCTGAAGGTCGCCACCAGGATGATCAATGTGAGCGTGATGAACATGGCCGCCTTTTCAAGCTTGAGCGCCGAAAACAGATTCTTGTTGAGCTGTCCCCAGTCGCGCACGCGGTACGCGCCGTCCAGTCCGGCCACAGCGGAGCGCCCGATGGCGGCGGCCTCGAAGACGCGGCCGACGCGCATCTCGATGGCATCCACCGAGTCCCTGGAACGCGCAAGCACCTGTGCGTCTTCCAGATTCATGAACGCGAGTCCGCCGTCGTATTCATACATCCCGGTCTCGAAAAGATCGGCCACCACGAAGCGCTTCATGAACGGAATAAATCCGATCGGCGCCAAAGTGCCCTTGGGCGAGACGACCAGCAGCGTGTCGCCCGGCGACAAACCCATTCTCTGGGCGAGGTCGCGTCCCAGAACGATCGGCGGCAGGCCCGGCGCATCCGGGGCCGGCTCCGGCGTTTTCAAAGCGGCCAGGCTGCGCATGTTCAATCCGATCTCCGCGGCGCGGGGATCGATGCCCTTGATCAGCGCGCCGCTGACGCGTGAATCGGCCCGCAGCATGGCCTGGAGCTCCACCAGCGGCCAGGCGGCGACCACGCCGTCGGTTTCGGAGGCCCGCCGGACGATGGTCGTATAATCGGTGATCGGCGACTGCGGGCGGTCGATCACCACATGCGGTTCGATCCCCATGATGCGCGTTTTCAGGTCGCTTTCAAAGCCGGCCATCACCGCGATGACCACGATCAGCGCGGTCACCCCGATGCAAATGCCGATAATCGAAAGCAGGGTGATCAGCGCGATAATGGTTTGCCCGGGTTTCGATTTGAAATAGCGCCGGCTTATGAATAATTCAAACGTCATCGCCCCTCGAACACGCCACCACCGGCCCATCGCGCTCCGGCGCCTAATTGGCCCTGGGCTTCATATGGGGAAAAAGGATCACTTCGCGGATCGACGGCGCATCCGTGAGCAGCATCGTCAGGCGGTCGATGCCGATGCCTTCGCCCGCGGTCGGGGGCATGCCGTATTCCAGCGCTTCGATGTAATCTTCATCCATCGAATGCGCCTCCTGATCACCCGCCTCCCGGTCTTCAACCTGCTGGAGGAAGCGGGCGCGCTGATCCTCCGGATCGTTCAGCTCCGAAAAGCCGTTGGCGATTTCGCATCCGGCGATGAACAATTCGAACCTTTCGGTCACCTCCGGGTCCTGATCGCTGCGCCTGGAAAGCGGCGAGACCTCCACCGGATAACCCGTGATAAAGGTGGGTTGAATCAATTGAGGCTCCACCAGGACATCGAACAGTTTGGTGATGACTTTGCCCAGTCGCTGGGTTTTGGTCAACTGGATGCCTTTTGCCGCGGCAAGCTCGATCAGCGCCTGCTTGTCGCTCAGCAGGCGGCTGTCGACGCCTCCGAGTTCCTGCAGGGACTGGGCGAGCGTCATGCGCCGCCAGGGCTTGCGCAACGAGATGGAATGCCCCTGGTAGACGATCGTATCCTGCCCCAGGACCTCCACGGCCACGGCTTCGAAAAGGGTTTCGGTCAGCGCCATCAGATCTTCGAAGGTGGCATAGGACTGATAAAATTCCAGCATCGTGAATTCCGGATTATGCTGGGTGGAAACGCCTTCGTTGCGGAAATTGCGGTTGATTTCGAATACGCGTTCGAAACCGCCCACCACCAGCCGTTTGAGATACAATTCCGGTGCGATGCGCAAGTACAGGTCCATGTCGAGCGCATTGTGGTGGGTCACAAAGGGCGTTGCCTCGGCCCCGCCGGGGATCGGCTGCATCATGGGCGTTTCGACTTCCAGGAAGTCGCGTTCCAGGAAAAAAGTGCGGATCGCCTGCACGATCCGGCTGCGCAGCGTAAAAATGCGGCGCACGTCGGCATTCATGATCAGATCGACATAGCGGCGCCGATAGCGTTTCTCGGGATCCTTCAGGCCGTGGAATTTTTCGGGAAGCGGACGGACGGCCTTCGACACCAGCGACAACCGCTCGGCCAGCAGCGTCCATTCGCCGGTTTTGGTCTGGAACAGCGTCCCTGAAAGTCCGATGAAATCGCCGATATCGAGCTTCTTGAACAAGGCGTAGCCATCGTCGCCCAGTTTGTCTTTGCGGATGTAGGCCTGCATCTGGCCGGTGCGGTCGCGAAAGCGGATAAACGCCGATTTGCCGAAGCTGTTCGCCGCCAGCATGCGGCCGGCGAGCGTGTAGCGGGCCGACGGATCGACCGCCTGGGGCGCGTTCTCGATGACCGCCTTGACTGCGGAGATGGTATGTTCGACGACATATCCGTTGGGGAACGGGTTGATGCTGCCTTGCCGCAGTTCCTCGATTTTCTGCCTGCGCCCGCCCAGCAGATCGTCTGGTTTGTCAGTCTGCATTTCAGATCGCCCTTACGTAGAAAACGGGTTGCTCGATGCATCAAGGATCCGGCATCGCACCCGTTGCGAAAATCCATAAACGACGCGCAAAAATGGAATTTTGCTAACCTATTTGCCAACTTGTGTCAAGGTCAAGTTTGGCCGGCGGCCCGCCTGCCGCTCCCCGTCGGCGTTTGGCGGCTTCGACGACACATCCTTTACTTTTTTGCGGCAGTGCCATAAATGGCCTGAAACGGAATGAATGGATTGCGCCGGATGCATGGTCTGCTGATCGCTTACAACACGCTGCTGAGCCTGCTCGTCCTGATCGGCGCGCCGCTGCTCGTGCCCCTGATCCTGACCACCCCCAAGTGGCGCGGCATCGTGCGTCAGCGCGCGGCACACTGGACCTATGCGTGGGAAAGACGACAAAATTCCCGGGACTTGCGGACCATCTGGATTCACGCCCTCTCGGTCGGGGAAGTGGCTGCCGCACGGCCGCTGGCGGAAGCGCTGCGCGATGCCGGGCGTTTCGATCGCATCGTGGTCAGCTGTTCGACCTTCACCGGCTTCAATGCCGCCGCCCGACTCCTGGCGGGGTATGAACTCTGCTACTTTCCATTCGACTGGATGGGTGCCGTCCGCCGGATGGCCGACAAGATCGCACCCTGCGCGGTGATCATCGTCGAAACCGATCTCTGGCCCAATTTCCTCTACGAGATGCGTCGCCGCCGGGTGCCGGTCTATCTGGCCAACGTGCGCCTCTCCGACAGAACCTTTGCCGCCTGGCGGCGCTTTCGCCCCGCAGCGGCCGCTCTTTACGGGACCTTGAACAAGATCGCGGTGCAGTCCGAGCGTGACCGCCGGCGCTTCCTGCAGTTGGGGATCGCCGACGGAAGACTGGGCATCGCCGGCAACCTGAAATTCGATGCAGCGGATCAGGCGCCCGACCCGCATGCCCTCGGCCGCTGGCGCGACCGGCTGCGGATCGCGGCCGACGCGCGTGTGCTCGTGGCCGGCAGCACGCATCCGGGCGAGGAGGCGGTGGTCCTCGAGGCGGTCATGCGGGCGCTCCGCGGCGGGGTGCGGTGCCGGCTCCTCGTTGCGCCGCGCGATCCGTCGCGCGCGGGTGAGATCGTTCTTTTGGCCGCCCGCCGGGGATTCAGCGCGCAACTCCTGGGAGCGGAAATGGAACCGGCACCTGCGGATGTGGTCGTGATCGACCGTTTCGGTGTCCTCAAAACACTTTATGGATTGGCGGATGTCGCTTTTGTGGGCGGCAGCCTGGTGAGAAGCGGCGGGCACAATCCGCTCGAACCGGCCGCCTGGGGCAAAGCCGTCCTTTTCGGCCCCGATATGCGGGACTTCGCTTCCATTGCGCAATGGCTGCTGGAATCCGGCGGCGCAATCCCGGTAGCGGACGCGGCATCTTTTTCAGCAGCGTTGATTCGTTTGCTGGCCGACCGGGAAGCCGTCGCGTCCATGGGCCGCAGGGCAAAGGCCGTTTTTGAGGCGCACGAGGGCGCCGCGCGGCGAACGCTGGCTTTTTTCGGACTGGGCACCGCAGTCGAGAAAGGGAATCGCGGATGTCGATGACAACCCGTCTGCGCGCCGACGTTCGCCGGATCATGACGGGGCGCGGCCCGCAGCGCTTCTTTTCACTTGCCACGCTGCTGTGGGCCGGATCGATCCTGTACGCCGGCGCGGCCCGCATCCGGGCGGCCTCATATTCCAGAGGGTGGCGCCCCAGGCTGCGGCTGCCGCGCCCGGTGATCTCGGTCGGCAACTTGACCACCGGCGGGACCGGCAAAACGCCCCTGACCATGCAGCTGGCGCAGATGATCGAAGCGCTGGGCCATAAGCCGGTCATCGTCAGCCGGGGATACAAAGGATGCTACGATTCGGCGGCGCTGGTCGTCGGCGACGGCCGCAGCCTTCTGGCCGATGCCCGCCGCGCCGGGGACGAACCCTTCCTGATGGCCTCTCTGCTCGGCACCATACCCGTGGTGGTCGGGCGCGACCGGTACCTCGCGGGGCGTACGGCGATCGCGCGCTTCGAACCCGATGTGCTGCTGCTGGACGACGGTTTTCAGCATCTGAAGCTGCATCGCGATCTGAACCTGCTGCTGCTGGACGCCGGCCAGCCTTTCGGCAACACCTACCCCCTGCCGCGGGGCTCCCTGCGCGAACCGCCGGGCGCACTGCTGCGGGCCGACGCCGTTGTCCTGACGCGCGCCGCAGGGCCCCCCGCCTATTACGAAAAACTGTGTCATGCGGTTCGTCCGCGCCCGGTGTTTCTTGCAGAACACCGGCCGCTGGTGCGCGGCGTGGTGCCGGCCGCTTGCATTTGCGGCGGCGCGATGCACGCCATCCGCCCCCTTGCGGACGGCGAAGCGTTGTTTTCGAGGAACATGGTGGCTTTTTCGGGTCTGGCCCGCAACGACCTATTTCACGGTTCGATCCGCGCACGGGGAATCCATCTGCGGCAGAGCCTGGAATTCGACGATCATCACGCCTACCGGCCGGAGGATATGCACCGGATCGAGGCCGCGGCCCAACGCGCCGGGGCTGGGGCCGTGATCACGACCGAGAAGGATTTCGTTCGAATTCCAGAAGACACGCGGTTTTCCCTGCCTCTGATCGTGATGGGGGTCGCCGTAGACATCACGGGCGGTACGACACCGTGGCGGGATTATATCGGCGGACGGATCGCCGAGCTTCTGAAAACGGATGGGTGAAATGACGATCAGACGGAAAGCGGTTCTGGTGGTCGGCGGAGCGGGCTATATCGGCAGTCACATGGTCAAAGCGCTTTGCGCCGAGGGGTACCGGGTGCTCGTGTTGGACGACTTGTCGACGGGTCACCGCAAGCTCGTCACCGGGGGGCAGTGGATTCAAGGCAAAATGGGAGACGGCGGGCTGCTGGACCGCATCCTGGAGGCCAATCCGGTCGACAGCGTCATGCATTTCGCCGCCTGTTCGATCGTCGGCGAATCGGTTCGTTCGCCGCTGCCCTACTATCAGAACAATGTCGCCGAAACGATCGCCCTGCTGGAAGCCCTGCGCCGGCACAAGATCCGCAAATTGATCTTCTCCTCCTCCGCCGCCGTGTACGGCGAGCCCGACCGCGTCCCGATCCGCGAAACGCAGAACTGCCGTCCGACCAATCCGTACGGAAAGACCAAACTCTGCATCGAAGGGTTGCTCGCCGACTGCGGGACGGCTTACGGGCTGCGTTCCATCTGCTTGAGATATTTCAATGCCGCCGGGGCGGACGCCTCGGGGCGCATCGGTGAACTGCACGATCCGGAAACGCATCTGATTCCGCTCGTGCTTCGCTGCGCTCAGACCGCACAGCCGATAAAGGTCTATGGGTGTGATTATCCCACGCCCGACGGCACCTGCATTCGCGACTACGTGCATGTGAACGATCTGGCGCAGGCGCATCTGCTGGCCCTCGCGGCGCTCGAAGACGGCCATGGAAGCGATGTGTTCAACCTGGGCAACAACACCGGCCACTCTGTCCGGCAGGTGATCGAACTGGCCGCCAAAGTGAGCGGCCGCCCCATCCATTCCCTGGATTGCGAACGGCGCCCCGGCGACCCCGCCGTGCTGGTTGCGGACTCCTCCAGGATTCGCAGCCGATTGAACTGGCAGCCCCGGTACGAAGCGCTCGAGACGATGATCGAAAGCGCATGGAAGTGGCACACCGGCAACCATTGAAGGCTGTCGCGGAAGGCGGCGTTGTTCGTAAGTTCATGTCGGCACGCAGCATTCGGAGACCGCGTCTTGAAAAAAATAGCACTTGTGCGAAGCACCTATTCGCCTTTCGGCGGTGCCGAACGCGTCGCCCTGGGGACCGCCAGGGGACTGCTGGACCGCAATATCCAGGTCACGATCCTCACCATGCCCCATCAGGAGTGGCCGCTGCGTCATCCCGGGCTGACCGTCGTTCCGCTGGGCCTCTTTCATACGCATCGCCTGCTGCAGGCCTGGTCCTTCAATCATGCGGTGACGCGGCACCTGCGCAATGTGGAATACGATGCCGTTTTTTCACTAGATAAGGTCGTGCTGTTTTCCCATCTGCATGCCGGCGGCGGCACCCACAAAACGTTTCTGGAGATCAAGAACCGTTCCTCCGGAAGTGTTTCCCGGCTTCTCCGGCGCTTCAGTCCGTTTCACAAGTACATCCTCTACCTGGAAAGAAAAGGGTTCGAAAATCCGCTGCTCAAAAAAGTGCGCTGCAATTCGCAGATGGTGAAAGAGAATATTCAGGCCGAATACTCGGTTCCCGAGCATCTTTTGACCGTCATTCACAGCGGGATCCGCTGGCGCGAGATGGAAGATGTCTATCGGCGCCGGCGGCAGGAGGGGGAAAAACTCCGGCAGCGGCATGGTATTCGACCGGAATGGGCGTGCCTGCTTTTTCTAGGAAGCGGCTTCGGGCGCAAAGGGTTGGAAGTCGCGATCCGCGGATTGGGCGTTCTGCCCGAACGCTATCATCTCGTGGTCGTCGGCAAAGGGGCGCCCAAAGCGTACATCCGCCTTGCCGAACAACTCTCCCTCGCACATCGCGTCCACTTTCTCGGGCCGCAGCCCCAGGGTTGGCGCTACGCCTCGTTTTGCAGGGCCCTGGTGCTGCCGTCCCATTACGACCCCTTCGGCGGAGCGGCCGCCGAGGGCCACGCCATGGGCATCCCGGTGCTGGTCAGCGATGCCACCGGTTACGCGGACTGGGTTCAGCACGGCGAGAACGGGATTCTTCTGAAAACTCCGATGACCGAAGCCGTGGTGAGGCAGGGGTTCCGCGAACTGCTTGAATTGATTGCGTCGCCCCGCCGGACCCCTGACGAACTGAGAGCGCACGCCGCCGCTCTGGACGACGATCGAATTACGGACCGGCTGATGGAGGAATTTCTGCTGCTTTGACCAATACGGTCATCTCGAACGTTCAAATTTGGTTGGGTGGCACGGTACAGGTGTGCCCGGATACACCGGCACACCGTGCGCACAAGGCAATATACTTGAGCATTTCAGATATCGCGTTTGACGAATGTAGATATTGCGTCTCAATTCGCTTTGACGGCCAGCAGCGTATAGGATTCCGAACGGTTGTAGCGCCAGGTGCTGATCACATCGAAATCCTCCCGCAAAGGCATTGCCAGAAGGTCGAACCGGGTCTGGGCAGGCGTCTCTGCGGACCACAGCACGTAGCGGACCTCCTCCGCTTTCAGGTAGGCGACGAATCGGGCGTAGTCTTCCATGATTTCAGCTCTGTTCGCCCTGGAGCAGGGCGCACCGGCGACATCCTGGTTGGCATAGAAGAAAACCCACTCATAGGCATTCGACGGCGCCGCGGCGATGCGCGCCAGCCTGCCGAGGGTCTTGTCCTGAACGATCTGCCGGGCGATCTCTCGGAACACGATCTTCTCTGCATATCGCGGCCGGAGGTTTTTGCCCAGTCCGAACGCCAGGACCACGATCGCGAAAACAATCATGAGCGCGCCGGGCCTGAAGGCGGTCCGCTTCCGGAAAAACCGCAGGATGTTCTCGCAACCGTAGCCCACGACGACAACCGCAGGCAGGATCAGGTTGGCCAGGAACCGGTCGAACATCATCCAGGTATTCAACAGGTGCAGGTACAGCATCAAAAAAGCGCCCGCGCACAGGAGCAGAAAATAGCGGGCGCGAAGGTCGTTTTCGAGCCGGGCCCGCAAACCGGCGAACCCGGCGAAGAAAATGAGCACGTAGGGGTAGAAGAACTTCTCGAAAAGGCTGTCCAGCAGCGGTCCGAACGGCACGATCCAGACGAAGTCCCCGGCCTGCCTGAGGAATTGGCGCAGGGCACCGCTTTGCCCCTGCGCCAGTTCTTGAACTCCGGCCCGGACCCCCTGGTAGTTGGACTCGAGTTCGAGAAGCTCGCGGGCGATCTTGTCCAGCCGCAGGAGTTTCGCCCAGTTCCCCTCCAGCAGGGCCAGCGTGATCAGCCCGGCGGCGGCGATCACGATCATGGGGCTCAGAAAAGAGAGCGTATCGCGCACGCGGCGGTTCTTCTGGAAAACGAGCAGATATCCGGCCGAAAGCAGGATGAAGACGACGGCTTCGATGCGGGCCCAGCCGGCGATCAGCATTAAAACGGCGGCCAGCGGCAGGTTGAGGCCCAGGCGGCCGGTATGTGGTGCGTCCAGATGGCGGGTGAATAACAGCAGGCCGGAAGCCAGGAAAAACCAGTACACCGGATCGCGGATGATGTCCGCGCTGCGGCCCGCCAAAGCAGGGATCAGCGCGAAAATCAACAGAACGAGCGCCGCCACGGATTCAGTGAAGAACCGCCGAACGATAAAGTAGAGCGGGATCAAGGCCCCGAAACCGAAAAGTACGGATACGATGCGCCCGGCCGCTTCCCAGTCCCGGCACAAGGCGAAAGCACCGGCGATCAAGGGAGGCAGAATCGAAAAATAGTGCATGCCGCAGGCGGTGATTTCCTGCCATTGATGATAAAAAAGCGCACGCGCCTGGTGAATGTACAGAATGCCGTCCGGGTTGACGATATGCGTGGTCAGGGCGGCATAGATTCGGATGCCGAGCGCGATGAGCAGAACCCAGCCGATCGGCGCGGCCAACCGGCCGCCCCATTTTTTTGCTTCGCTGTTCATTTGATCAGCCTGAAGACGGCGCGTATGCCGCGGTCCTTGGTGAACCCCATGAATTCGATTGACCGGTAATCGAGATGGGTTTCCAGAATGCCCCGAATCCGCTCCAGCGATTTGATCCGGCTGGGCGAGTTGTCTTCCAGGATCAATGTCTTTGCACCGAAATAATTGATGATCGCCCACAATTTGGATTGATCGACATGCGACCAGATCGAAAGGGCGTAAATATAATCGAACGGTTCGTCCCCGATCCGGGCGCGCAGGGCCTCCACGCCCTCGTTGATATCGAAGGCGTGAAGTTCGACGTCGATGCCCATGCTGCGATAGCATTCGCTCATGGCCGCAATCACATCCGGCCGAAAATCGAGGCCCACCGCCCTGCGCGCCCCGCGGCGCTTGGCATCCAGGCAGATCCGGCCGATGTTGCACCCGATGTCCAGGACGGATGCATTCCCGAAATCCTGCGGAAACTGCATCACCTGATAACGATGATGCATGTCGCGGCCCCGCGGGTCTGAGTCATCCAGCGATTGATAGTACTTGCCGTTCCAACTCGTTTCCAGGGCCTGCCGCAGCAGCGGGTCGGCGGCGGCGGAGCGCCTGCCCGCGGCCCGTTCTTCGATCTGCCGCCCAATGGCGCGGGCGATATCCACCTTGGTCAGCAAGCCGGCGTGCTTCTCCTTGCGTTTGCGATCGCGGTACAGGTGAAGATTCCGGAACCTGGGCTGCAGCACCTCCTTGATGATCCGCTGGAGGACATGCATGATCCCATAGGCGTTCACGAGAAGCCCGGCAATGGATTCCAACTGCGCCGGGCCGAGCCGCGCTGCGGCCTGAAGGCTGAGCTTGAGTACCTCACGGGCCGCCGACCGGTCGATCTCCTCGCCGAGGCGGCCCATTTCGAAGTCGAGGTGCACGACCTCGCTTCCGTTCAGGATGAGGTTGCGGATATTGGCGTCGAAGTGAATCAGCCGATGTTCTTCTTCGAAGATGGCGCTGCAGTGCCGCGTGCTCATCTCCTCGAAGACCATCCGCAGGCCGGCTATTTTATCTTCGGGCGATCGGCTTTCGGCGGCCAGAAAATGATCCAGACGCTCGCCCGGAATAAATTCGAGGGCCAGAACCGGTTCCCGCGCCGAATAGCGGGCCGGGACTTCCATCACCGCCGGAACGCGGAACCCCCGCCGGCGCCACAGCTGGAGGCATTCCGCTTCAAACCGCCGCCGCGCTCCGGGACTGCGGTATTCGATGGGAATCTGCTTCTTGAACAATTCAAGCACGCGGTATTTTATCATTTTGGCATTCAGCGGCTTGCGCAGGTAATGCTTGATGATCAGCTCCTGCGTTTCGTCTCTGAAGTGCAGCAGACAATTGCTGTCCGTCATCCGGGTATTTGCGTTCAGCGGCATAGTGTCCATTCAGAAGCAGGGTGCGTCCGGCGCAAGAGAGCCTCTCAGATCACCGCGCTCATTTCGAAGCGGCGGGCGATCTTGATTTCGTGAGCATAGTTGCGGGTTTGCACATAAACCCGATCGCCTTTCTCCCGGCGATAACGCTTGATCAAGCGCAATCTTCTCTGCTCCTCGTCCGTGCTCAGGCGCAGGACGATATCGGCCTTGGTGATGCGGCTTTCGGGGTTCGATTTGATGTAGATGCGCACCGGCTTCTTTTTGCAGTACTTGAGAAAAGGGCCGAGTTCATCGATTCCTCTGCAGGGGTCCATGTGCCAGCGGCGGAAGCAAAACAGAAAATCGACCGCCATGTTGTCGTCATCGATCACGGCGATATCCCTGGGTTTGAACGGGCCGATGCCTTCTTTGCGGAAAAGCTTGCCCAGCAAGGATTTTCCGACCCCCTTGTTGCCGACGACGGCGATCAGGACGGTGGCCTGCCGCGCCAGGCATTGCGTCATCAGACCTGACAGCCGGGTGAGATCCTCGGGCTTCAATCCCGTATAGGGCTCCCATTGGCCGGATGCGTTGCGAATTCTCATTCCATTCCAGCCCCGGGTGCTTCGCCGCATTGAAATCGAATCGACGTCAAGAGGCCGACCCCCTTTCCCCGGGCAGTTGCACCCTACTATCGGGCAGTTGCAGGGAGCAGAGCAGCGCGACGCCCTGCGATCCGATCAGATGAAAATTCAAACGGATGAACCTTCCGATCACCCGGTCCGTGGCCTTGCGCATCGAAGCATAATCGCGAAACCGCTTCAGCCCGGGGTCCAGCCAATACGGGACGAGATCGCCGCCGACCAGGATATTGCCGAAGCGCAGGTCCCCGTGGAGAATCCACGCGTTCCACATCCGCTGGAGATCGTCCGCGATGTGGCGCAAAAGGCCGAGACGCTCCGGCTCCGGGGCACGCTGCAGGAATTCGAGTGCCGTGGCTTTGTCGGCGAGGTGTTCGAGCGCGATGACCGATTCGAACGCGCCGCACGGGTTCCACAATGTACGGGTGCCCAGGACCCGGGGCACGTGAAGGTCGATGCGTGCCAGCAGGGCGTAATCCGCGGCTTCTTTGCGCGCCAGGGGCAGGCCGGCATAGCGCCGGACATAGTCGCTGATGAAATGGCGCGGCCGAAAAAACTTCAGCAAAGCGTCCCCATAGGCGAAAAGCACGGCATTGCGGCTTGTAAACAGCGGCGTGCCTTTCAGGGCATCGCGCCACTGCGCTGCGGCGGCACTACCCACGACCATGTTCACGCACCTCGTTTCGTTTGCGGATACGGCCGCGGTTCAAGCAGGATTCCCGGTAATTTTTAAAGGCGCTGTACCAATGCCCGAATACACCGGAAGTATAGATCCACAGTTTGCGTCTTAAACGCGAGGTATAGTCCCGGTTATCCCCAGAAAAGGAAGAACAGTCGATGCGCCGGATGGTAAAGGGATCATCGCCGGGGCGAAAGCCGCCTTCAAATGTGGAAAAGGCGAATCGATAGGGGCTGTCGCGGATCACTTCGAGGGCCAGGGAATCGTAAGCGCCCTGCGGCCAGCAGAATCCGTGGGGCGATCGTTCCAGGTTCAGGGATCGGATGGCGGCATGCGACCGGTTGAACTCTTCGCGCAAAAGCGCTTCCGTTTTTCCGCGGCAGTGCAAATGGCTCTCGGAATGGCTGCCGAACCCGGCCAGCCCGCTCGCGTTCATCATGCGCAGTTCGGCCGTGTTGAGAAAGTAATCCGGATGGGGGTCCCGCCAGATGGCTTTGTGGTCGACGCGCTCCAGCGCAGTGCGGCAGCGCGTTTGCTCCCGGATGAACCCGGTCACCAGGAATACGACGAAGGGGACGTCCAGACGCTGAAAAACCGGGAACCCGTGGAGGTACTGGTCCAGGTAGCCGTCATCGAACGTGGCGAGGACGCAGCCACGCGGCGCCGCCCGCCGGCCAGCCAGATACTCCTTGAACTGCTCCCAGGCGATAAAGGTGTACCTTTGTTTCAGCGCGCGCAGAACCGTTTCGAGCAGGTCCGGAGGGACGCTCAACCGGCCGGGTGCGGGGTGGAAATGATGAAAGGTGATGACGGCGACGGGATTAGCCACGGGTGACCGCCTCGAGAATGCCGCGCACGTTCTCCTTCAGCCCGGCCTCGTCGAACCGCTGCTTTGCCGCCGCGAGGGCGGCCCGGCCCAGTTCTCGGCGCAGGCCGGCGTCGCGCAGCAGCTGCCCGGTGCGCTGCGCCAGCAGGTCGAAATCCTGAAACGGCACCGTAAATCCGGTGGCCCCGTTCTCGATCATGTCCGACATGGGTCGTATGTCGTAGGTGACCACGGGAAGTCCGCAGGCCATGGCCTCCAGCAGCACATTGGGCCAGCCTTCGCTGTGCGAAGGAAAGACGAAGACATCGAAGCCCTTCATCACGTTGGCGGCATCTTCGCGGTATCCGGTCCATTTGACATGCCCGGGATCCACGCCGTGCTGCCGGAAGTATTCGCTGAACTCCCGGATCCGGTCCGGGTTGGTCTTGCCGCCGAAAATCGCATAGGTGTTCGGGTTCGCCGGCAGCATGCGGGCGACGATTTCGCGGAAATCGTAAATCCCTTTGTTGACCCGCAGGATGGAAAACATTCCGATCACCAGCGCATCGGCGGGGATGCCCAGTTCCTGCCGGATGGTGCTTTGAGCATGTTCAAAGGCCGCCACATTCACCACGCTGTTGAGCAGCAATACTTTTTCCGCCTGGACTTGGATCTCCTCGACCAGGTAATCCTTCACCTTCTGGCTCACGGCCAGCAGCCGGTGGAACAGCTTGCGGTGCAGCCATTTGGAGGGCCAGCCCACAATCGTGTGCAGGTTGTGCCGCTCGCGCATGGCGATTACCTTGCGGCGCGCGAGGCGCCCGGCAATGGCGCCCATCCAGCTGTCGGCCGAGCTGTGGGTGATCAGGACATCGATGTTCAATTTCTCGATCAACTGCAGGGTGAAGGGAATCGATTTGTGATAGGTCCACCGGGTCATCGGAAACTCGAAAACCGTCACGCCGGCATTTCTGGCGCGGGCGCCGATCTCCGTTCCCGGGCCGCACAGCAGAAAGACCGCGTGGCCGAGGTCGCGCGTGGCGACCAGTTCCTTGATCACTTTATTCTGCTGACCGCCCCAGCCCTGCAGGGTTTCGGTGTGCAATACGTTCATCGTTCCGCCGCCGTTTCATCGTGCGTTCCGGCAAATTCGCGCAACTCGCGGGCCTTGGCGTATTTCATCAGCGAACCGCCGGCGTGCAGCAGCGCAATCATCAGCCCGTCGAAGCCGTCGAGCATGCCCAATTTGATCGCATAGGTCTGAAAAAAAGTCCAAGCGCCGTGAAGGACCGGCGACCATGCGTGGATCCGGCCCCTTGCGGCCGCGGTCTGCGCGCCAAGGGTCGAATAGCGCTGCAGCTTGTCGAGCATGTCGGCGTACCCGCGAAAACTGTGGTGCTCGATGGCGCAGGACAGTTCGTGTACCGGCCCGTCCGGCAGCCAGCGCTCGTGAACCGTGTCCGGGCTGAAGCGGCCCCGTCTGCGGTCCACCAGCCGGACCAGGCGATCCGGCCACCAGCCGCAATGCCGGATCCAGCGGTTGTGCAGAAAATTCTTGCGCTGCAGCGAAAAAGCCGCCACTTGCGGATCGGGGGCGCACAACGCTTCGCGGACGGTGGCAGCGGTCCCGGGCGGCACTTTTTCGTCCGCATCCACCAGCAGGACCCAGTCGTGGCGGCATTGATCGACGGCGAACTGTTTCTGCGGTCCGAAGCCCGCGAACGCCTTGGCGAACACCCGGCAGCCGGCGGCGCGGGCGATCTCCGGGGTCTGGTCGCGGCTGCCCGAATCCACCAGTACGATTTCGTCCGCAAACTGGACGCTGCGGATGCAGTGATTCAGGCGGTCGGCTTCGTTGAGGGCAATGATCGCCACGGACAATTTGGTCTGTCGATTCACGGGTTCCGTCTGCTAAGTATATTCATAAGTATCGTGACATATCATTTCGGGGTCGGGGTCGGAATCGGGATCGCGATCGAATTGGATCTCGACGCCCGCTTCCGATATCGATTCCGACCGCGAGACCGACCGATCATCAACCCAGACCGATCCCGCAAGCAGTACGTTATCCAACTTATGAACACGTGTACTGAGTGCTCTGTGGCACAAATTCGGTGACGTATTACGGGTCAGTCCATTTTATAACCACAGAGAGCACAGAGATCACAGAGGATAATTTTCATCTTTTTCTCTGTGTTCTCTGTGTCCTCTGTGGTGAAACCATACGTCATCCTAATCAGGCCGGTACATACTATGGCTTTCCTCGCCCGGGATCGTTTTCCGCTTCGTCGATTCCCGTCTGGACGAGTCCATATTTGCAGTAAAAAGAAGTCGCGGCAACAGCTTCCGAAAGAAGATCGTCGTTGCGGTTCAGCGCGACCCGGGAATTCTCGGGGTGCCACAAATGAAAACAGACCGCCGCGAACGGGTGCTGCAGGCGCCGCAGGCCGTACTTGTAAAGGCGCACCACCAATTCAGAATCTTCGCGGCCCCAGCCCTGGAACGCTTCGTTGAAGCCGTTGACCGCCGCAAGATCGCTTTTGAAGATCCCCAAATTGCAGCCGCGCGTGCCGCCCAGCTTTTTATCGGCCAACGGCGGCATCCAGGGCAGCCGGATAAGGTGGTGCGCGTTGGCGATCTCTTTCGAGAAAAAGAGGTTCAGCCGGCTGCCGTTGGCCGATCGAAAATCGAATTGCGGCGACATCCGCGCGCCCACCAGGATTCTTTTTCCCTGCACGAAAAAGCCGGGGCGGGCCAGCCGGGCGTGGTCCTGTACAAAATAGCGGTCGGGGACACAATCGCCATCCAGGAAGATGATGTAGTCCCCCTGGGCGGAGGGGACGGCCAGGTTGCGGATGCGCGCCAGCCGGAATCCTTTGTCGGGCTGCCACACGTGCTTGAGGGGCACGGGCGATTTCCGGGCAACCGCCTGCACGGTGCGGCGGGTCTCTTCTGCGGAGCCGTCATCCGCCACCACGATGTCGGTCGGCGGCTCGAGCTGGTGCAGCAGACCCCCGAGCGTCTTGCGCAGGGCGTCCGGCCGATTGTAGGTCGCCACGATGACGCTGATCCGCTTCATGGCCGGCGCTCCGCGACGTGCCCCGCGAACAGCGCATGGACCTGTTCGAGGACATCCGCCACCGTGATGGCCTGCATGCAGCTGGTGTCCGTACACTGACGCTTGAAACAGGGGATGCACGCCGCCCGCGCCTGGACGACCCGGTGGCGGGATCCGTACGGACCGGTCCGCCACGGCGCGGTGGGGCCGAAGAGCGCCACCACGGGGACATCCATCGCGGCCGCAATGTGCATCGGACCGGTGTCGGTGGAGACGACGCACGCCATGCGCCGAAACACCGCGGCCAACTGCGGCAGCGAGGTCCGTCCGGCGAGGTTGGTGGAAGGATGGTTCATTCGGCCCTGAATTTCGTCGATCACCGCGCCATCGCCGCGATCGCCGGTAAAGAATACCGGCGCAGCGTAACGATCGATCAGGCGGTCGGCCAGCCCGGCGAATTTCTGGACGCTCCAGAGCTTGGTTTCCCATTTGGCGACCGGGTTGATGGCGATGGCCTTCTGATGCGGCGTCCAACCGCCGGACTGCAGCAATGCCGCTGCGCAGTGTTCGTCCTCGGGGCGGATCGGCAGGTCGTAAACGGGAGGCCCGGTCGGCACGCCGATCGCGTTCAACAGTTTCAGCCCGCGTTCCAGCGCGTGCAGTTCCATGCTGACCATGGGGATTTTTTCATGGAGCACGAGGTGGCTGTGCTCCTGGTGTTCCATGCCAGGTCCGTACCCGATTTTGCGGTCGCCCCGGACCGCCAGGATCAGGAGCGCGCCTTTGAGCGCCGCCTGAAAATCGAGGACCAGATCGTACCGCGTCTCCCGCAGGCGATGCAGAAAACCCGCGGCGGCTTCAAGATTGCGGCGCCATTCTCCGCGCCTCAATCCGCCGAGCCAGCGCTTGCGCCGCGAAACCAGCACCCGGTCCACGGCGCGATGGCCGATGACGAGCGGCGCGGCCGCTTCCTCGACCAGCCAGTCGATCCGGCCGTGGGGAAAATGGCGCCGCAGCGCGGTCAGGGCCGGCAGTGTATGCACCACGTCGCCGATGGCGCTGAGCTTGACGATCAATATCGTCGGGCGGCCGGTGATCATCGCGCCGCCTCGATCAATTCGGCGGCCGCGTCGAAGACCTGATCGACGCTGACGGCGTTCATGCAGCCGTGATCGGTCGGGCAGTGCGGCAGCAGGCAGGGGAATCGGGGGCAGGTGCCGGTCTGCCGCACAATGCGGCTCGTCGTACCCACCGGGGCCGTTGCGGACGGATCGGTGGGGCCGATGATCGCCACCACGGGGGTGCTCAGGGCGGCTGCCGCATGCATCAGTCCGGAATCGTTGGTCACGAACAGGCGGCAGCATTCGATCAGGGCGAAGGCCTCGCGCAGCGTGGTCCGGCCGGCGAGGCTGCAGGCGCCGCCGCCCAGTTCGCCGGCCAAAGCCCGGCCCAGGTCTTTCTCCTGCGGAGCGCCGAAGATCAACAGCCGGGCATCGTAGCGCCGTTTCAGGCGCCGCCCCAATTCGGCATAGCGCGCGACAGGCCAGCGCTTGGCGGTTCCGTGGGCGGCGCCCGGGTTGAGCCCGATGACCCGTTGTGCCGGTGCAAAGCCGATGCGGGCCAATTCCGCCAAAGCCTTGCGGCGTTCTGCGGCGGACAGCGGCAACTCCAGGCGGTGTTCGCCCGCAGGAAGGCCCGAGCCGTTGAGCAGGCCCAGGTAGTAATCGATCAGATGTCCCTTTTTCAGCTGCCGCCAGGTCCGGATGCGATCGGTCAGGAGC
>JAEYRZ010000190.1 GCA_023435265.1 Pseudomonadota bacterium | reverse complement strand
GGGGGGTTTTCTCGGTGGTGGGGGGGGCGGTGGCGCCCCCACGGCCGCTGAGCGAAGGCGAGATCGTCGCCGGTCTCAAGGAAGCATTGAAAGTCGGCACCGGAAACGCCGTTCAGCTGACGTCCAGATTGGATGGGTACTACCGGAACCCGCAGATCCGAATTCTCCTGCCCGAAAATGTGCGCAAGGCCGAAAACCTGCTGCGCATGGCCGGACTGGGCGGACAAGTGGACGCCTTCGAACAGAGCATGAACCGCGCCGCCGAAAGGGCCGCCCCCGAAGCCAAGGCGCTTTTCGTCGACACCATCGGCCGCATGACGTTCGCCGACGCGCGCAGGATACTCAAGGGCCGCGAGAGCGAGGCCACACTCTTTTTCAAGGAGCAGACCTATCAGCCGCTGGCCCAGCGCTTCAAACCGCTGGTTCACAATGCCATGTCCGAAGTGGGCGTCACGCGCTACTATCAGACGCTGCACAATAAAATCCGCAACATCCCCATGGCCGACAGCATGACCCCGGACCTCGACCAGTACGTCACCCAGGGCGCCCTGGACGGCCTCTTCTTCATGCTGGCCCAGGAGGAGGCAAGAATCCGGCGAGACCCGGCCGCGCGGGTCACAGAACTGCTCAAGCGCGTTTTCGGGTCCAACTAGCGGCGTGGATCGGATACCGTCCGAGCGAAGTGATTCCGATCCGGAGCGATCCAGGCCGACCGCCGCGCTCCGCCTGCTGGCGGCTGCGGTCGTGCTTCTGGCGCTGACCGCCTGCGGACTTTTCAAAACCACCTACAAACTCACCGCCGGCACCCTCAAGCTGGCGTATCACGTCACCCGGTTTTCCGGCAAAACGGTTTACACCCTGGGCAAGTACACCTTCGTCGTGATCATGGCGCCCTTGACCTGGCCGCTGACCCGCGACGGGATCGAGACCATCGACGGGCTTGCACCCAGGGAGGCGATCGCCAAAGGCCGCGTCAAGGCCGCGCCATACACGGTCAACGGCCGGCGCTACGTCCCCATGAGCGTCAAGGAATCGGAAACTTATCGCGAAAAGGGCATCGCTTCGTGGTACGGCGACGAGACCTACCGCCGCAAAGGCGGTCACATGACCGCCAACGGCGAGGCCTTCGATCCCGACGGCCTCAATGCAGCCCACAAGTACCTGCCACTGCCCACTTTCGTGCGGGTCACCAATCTGGCCAACAACCGCCGGATCATCCTGCGCGTCAACGACCGCGGCCCCTTCATCGACGGCCGCATCATCGATCTCAGTGCCGGCGCCGCCAAAAAGCTCGGCTTCTACAATCAGGGCACCGCGCGCGTGCTGGTGGAAACGGTCAATGTGGAGGGTTGAAGAAATTATTTCCCCCCTCTCGGGGAGAGAGGGTTCCGGCGGTCCCTTCTGCCTCCGAATCCTCATTTTTGCGCGGTTATCTGGAAAGTCCCAGTTTGGTTTGATGGCACACCGGGTGCGCTAAGGCAATCTGATGCACTTGAGCATTTCAGATATCCGCATTTTATTATTTCCTTATTCACATTGAAGGTGTATGAGACGGCCTTTGTTTTCAGGCAACAGATAGACTCATGCGTTCGGGACGGGTCGGCTGTTGGCCGACGATCGATGCGGTTCCTGCAAAGGGCCGCAATCCCATAGCGCGTGCTTTGGCGCACGCAGGAGTTTATCATGACCCACACGTTTGCCTCTCTGGGTCTGCATCCTGTTCTGGTGCAGACCGTCACGGACAAGGGCTACAGCGCCCCCACCCCCATCCAAGCCGCCATGATTCCCGCCCTGCTGGCGGGGTGCGACGTCATCGGCCAGTCCCAGACCGGCTCGGGCAAAACCGCAGCTTTCGCCCTTCCCATCCTGCAGGCTCTTGAACCAAAACAGCGCCACGTGCAGGGCCTGATCCTTACGCCCACGCGCGAGTTGGCCCTGCAGGTGGCCGAAGCCATCGGGCAGTACGGCCGGGGCCTTGGCGTTCGCGTGCTGGCCGTATATGGGGGGCAATCCTATATCGAGCAGATCCGGCCGCTCAAAAAAGGAATCGATGTGGTGGTGGGCACCCCCGGCCGCCTGCTGGATCTGATCGACAGGCAGGCGCTGAAACTCGACCGCGTTTCCACGGTCGTCCTGGACGAAGCCGACGAAATGCTCAGCATGGGCTTTATCGCCGACATCGAAACCATCCTGCAGGCCACTCCGGCCGAACGCCGGACCGCGCTCTTTTCCGCCACCATGCCCGCCCCCATCCGTACGCTGGCCGGGCGCTACCTGCGCGACCCGCAAAGCTTCACCCTGGAGAGTCGGCAGATGACTGTGGCCACGGTGGAACAGCGCTACTACCTGGTCAACGAATGCGACCGACTGGCCGCCCTGACGCGCCTGTTCGAGGTGGAGCCCATCGTCAGCGCGCTGGTGTTCGCCCGCACGCGCCTGGGCACCGGCGACCTGGTCAACGAACTGGTCGGCCGGGGCTTTACGGCCGAATTGCTCAACGGCGACCTGAGCCAGGAGGCGCGCGAACGGGTGGTGCAGCGCTTCCGCAGCAACCAGATCAAAGTGCTGGTGGCGACCGATGTGGCCGCGCGTGGCCTGGACATCGAGCACGTTTCGCATGTCTTCAACTTCGACCTGCCCCAGGACCCGGAACTCTACGTGCACCGCGTGGGCCGCACCGGCCGGGCCGGCAAATCGGGCATCGCCATCAGCCTGGTGGCGCCCAAAGAGCGCTGGTTCCTGCGCAAGATCGAAGCCTTCACCAAGCAGAAGATGACCGCGGCCCAGGTGCCCACCGAAATCGAGATCCAGCATCAGCGCGACACGCGCCTGACCGATCAGATGACGGTCTGGCTGCGGCGCGGCCGCTGTCACAAGGAGCGCGAACTGGTGGCGGCCCTTATGACGCAGGGCCACGACGCGGCCGACATTGCCGCCACCGCCCTGAAGCTGGTGCGCGCCGAAGAGCGCCAGCGCCCCATCGCGCCCATGTCCGAAGTGCGCGAGGAGCGCCCGCGCTGCAATAAGCCGGTGGTCCAGCGCGCGGGCCGGACCAGAAGCAAAGCCACTGCCACCGGACGGCAGTCCCACGAAAAAGGTATGGTGCGCCTGGCCCTCTCCAGCGGCAGCGCCGACGGCCTCAGCGTCAGCCGCATCGTGGGCAGCCTGGCCCATCATGCCGACATCCCCGGCAACTGCATCGGCAAGATCTGCATCGAAGAGCAGATCACCTTTGTGGATGTGCCCGAAGCCGTGGTTGCCCGGGTGCTGGCCCAGAAAAAACCTTTTCGCATCGGCCGCCAGCGCATTACCATGCAGCGCGCCTGATCCGGACCGGCAATTACGGTTCACCCCGCATTGACGGCAGCGGCCCGGCCGTGGATAATGACGATGTAAAATTAATGGCTCCCCATTTTCAATGGTGGTGGGGGATTTTGCGGAGGGAACGACACCCCCATGAAACTCCAGATCGAAAAACCCCTGCTGAAATCCCTGACCCTGATGGCCTCGGTCATCGAAGCCCGCGACGCTTACACCGGCGGCCATCTCTGGCGCGTATCGCAGTACTGCGGCCGCCTGGCCCAAGCCGCCGGCCTGCCGGAAGAGATGGTCTTCCGCGCCCGCCTGGGCGGCTTCCTGCACGACATCGGCAAAGTCGGCATCCCCGATCACATTCTGGGCAAGCGCGGCAGCCTCACCAACCCCGAATACGAAGTGGTCAAAACCCACCCCGGCATCGGCGCCGTCCTGGTCCAGGAGCATCCCCTGGGCGGTCTGGCCCTGGCCGCCGTCCACCAGCACCATGAATGGGTCAACGGACAAGGCTACCCCGGCCGCCTGCAGGGCAAAGCGATCTCCATCTTCGCCCGCATCGCCAGTATCGCCGACGCCTTCGACGCCCTCACCAGCACGCGCCCCTACCGTCATGGCGTAGCGGCCGAGCCGGCCGGCACGGCGCTGCACGCGGAACTCGGCACCCAATTCGACGCTTCTCTGCTGGAAGCATTTCTTCACCTGCTCAGAGACGATCGCCTGCGGGAAGTGACCGGGCACAGCGAAGAAGGGGTCGCTATGGTGCGCTGCTCCTGCTGTGGTCCGGTGATCACCGTCGGCCGCGATACCAAAGACGGCGACACCTGCATCTGCCGCGTCTGCGGCAGGAAGCACCGCCTCCACAAAAGCGGCGATACCTTCGTAGTCGAGCCCACCGGACGGCAGGCCAACCCCGAAGAGGGCCGGCCGCAACCCGAAACCAGCGCCATCGAAGCCTTCATCTCCATGGCGCCGCGCTCGGTGGAGATTTAGCCCTGCATCCCGTAAAACCTCGATCATATCAAAACCTGCTCAGGCCTGAAAAAATTCCGTCCCGGTCTTAAAAAAAGCCGCGTGGCACCGGAACTGAAAGGTTGTTGCTCAAGTACCCTGCCCGGATTATAGTCGCCCCGTCACGTTCAACCCTAAATGATATTGCCGGGATGATACTTGCCTCTCAAAAGGAGCCAGCATGTTCGACTTCCTGATGACCAAAGAACAGCTCGCCCTGCGCGATGAAGTCCGCGAGCTGGTGAAGTGGGTGCCGCGGCGGATGATTCTGGACATGGATGCGGACAAGCTGATCTTCCCCAAGGAATTCCTGGCCGAGGCGGGCCGGCGCAATTTGATGGGGTGCCGTTATCCGAAGCAATGGGGCGGCCGGGGCATGGACTGGGCCGGTACGGTGATGGTGATGGAAGAGGTGGGCGTGCTGGGCTACATCTTCGCCTGCGTTTTCGGCGTGGGCGCCGAGCTGGTGTGCGACGCGGTGATCCTGCACGGCACGGAGGCCCAGAAGGAGCGGTATGTAAAGCCGCTGCTGCGCGGTGAGATCTTCGCGGCCGAATGCCTGACCGAGCCGCGCGGCGGCTCGGACTTCTTCGGCACGACCACCCGGGCGGAGGAGCAGGGCGATCATTTTCTGCTCAACGGCCAGAAGCGCTTCATCGTGGGCGCCGCGGCGGCCGATTACTTCCTGGTCTATGCGCGCACCGATTTTTCTCCGCAGGTCAAGCCGCACAAAGCGCTGACCTGCTTTCTGATCGAACGCGGGCCGGGCATCGAAACCGCTTATCAGTACGGGTTGATGGGCTGCCGCGGCGGCGGGGCCGGCCGGGTGGTGTTCAAGGACGTGCGCGTGCCTAAGGCGAATGTGCTGGGACGGGTGGGCGGCGCCTACGATGTCTTCAACACCATGATGATTCCCGAACGGCTGGGAACGGCGGCCATGACAATCGGCGCGGCCCGGCCCGCCCTGGATATCGCCACCGGCTACACCACGCGCCGCAAGGCATTCGGACAGCCGATCAACCGGTTTCAAGGCGTGAGTTTCCAGGTGGCCGAGGCGGCCATGCTGCTGGATGCCGCGCGCGCGATGTGCTATGCCACCGCCCGTGCGGTGGATTCGGGCGTCGACCCGAACCGCGTGCGCCGCATGGTCTCGGAGACCAAGAAGTTCGTTACCGAATCGTGCCAGGAGGCGGCCCACAATGCCCTGCAGGTGATGGGCGGCATCGGCTACACCAACATTTTCCCTGTCGAACGCATCGTGCGCGATCTGCGCCTGTCCTCGATCTGGACCGGCACCAATGAAGTCATGGCCATGATTGTCGCCTCGGAATGGTACCGCGAGTACGCCGCGGCCAAAGCGCAGGGCCGCGAGCGCGACGTGGAACTGGATGCGGCCCAGGCGGATGCGGTGGATGAGAAAGTCTATGAATGAGAAGGGTTCCGGCCCCGAATCGCCTTGCCGGAACAGTTTGGAGGCTCCGTGAAACCCGTCTTCTGCATCGTTTTCATTTCACCAAACGGATCCACCGCCCAGGTGGCCCAAACCCTGACCGAATGTTTGAAGCAGGGCGGCGCCGAAGTCATGCTGGCCGATCTCGCCGGCCCGGAGGCGGTCGG